>JBMYYH010000001.1:0-149138 GCA_049609225.1 Planctomycetota bacterium
AACAGGATGCCGGTTCCAGGGTGCCCCACTTCCCCCTCCGGAATCTCTCGATACGGCGCCTCGCTGACCACGCAGGAAGGCAAAGCCAGGAACAAGAGCGCAAGAATCTGGAGGCAAGTCTTCATAGGGCTTTCATCAGAAAATCGGCGTCGTCGGGGCAGAGACTGCGGAATTGCTCGGTCATGCGAATCGCCTGCGGAGCCGCGTCGCGCGGACAATCAGCATAGCCCTTTGCTCGGAAGAACGGACCCGCCGTTTCGGTAAGCAGATAAAGGCGATTCACGCCGACGGCATGTGCATGCAACTCCAGGTTCTCGAGCAGGATCGATGCCAAACCAAGGCCGCGGTGTTGCGGATGCGTCACGAAGGAGCGCAACAGACCGGTCGATCCATGCAGTTCCACCCCACCGATGGCACGGACATCGCCCCCGACTTCCAAAGCGAGAAAGTGCTCGAGGGAGGCGTCTTCCAGATCAGCTACGGGCAGACCGGCGGGCACCAGGAGTGCATAACACTCTCGCATCGTCGGACGACGCAAGGCGAATCCACCAGGGTCCGACCCTAGTCCAGATGGCTTCTCAGCATCCACGCATTCTTCTCGTGGATTTCAACGCGACGGATCGCGAGGTCGGCGCTGACGTTATCGCCGGCAGCCTCGGCCACCTCAATCAACTTGCGCGCCGCATCGGCCACGCGATCCTGGTCATCTGCAAGGATGACAATCATGTCGGTGGCTTTCGGATGACCCTCCGCTTCCGCGATGGTCGAAATATGGGCGAACTCGGCAAAGGTTCCCGGCGCGAACGCTCCCCGTGCACGAATACGCTCGGCGATCTCATCCACCGCCAAAGCGAGATCCAGGTACTGCGTCTCGAACAGCGTATGCAGAGTGGTGAACATCGGACCCGTCACGTTCCAATGGAAGTTGTGGGTCTTCAGGTAAAGCGTGTAGCTCGAGGCGAGCAGAGTGGACAGCTCGTCGACGACTGGGGATGCGGAATCGTTCATGACTATTGAAACTTCTTAGGGACGAGCGCAGTGTAACTCTCCTCGATCCAACCTTGGAGACGCTTCTTCGGTAAACGTGCTTTGGCCTCGAACCAGGCCGTGGTCCAACCGCCCATGCCGCAGCTGTATCGCTCGGGTTCCTTGTCGGCCAATTGCGACGCCGCTTCAAGAGAGGATGTGAGCTTAAAACGCAGCAACATGCCGCCATCCTTCTCGCCCATGAACAGGAAGTTCTTACCGCCCGCCTTGAACGCCACGTTCTTGCACGAGGTACCTTCCTCGGCATGCGGCAAATTCATGGCGAAATCACGGATCTCGCCTAGCGGTTTCTCCAGAGGTGTGGCGGAAGACGTCATGCCAACCAGCCTACCAACGGTTAGGCTGAAGATGTGCCTGATGCACCTCTCCTCCTGCCGCCGGACGACGGTTCCGGGGAGCGTGGCTTCGAAACCTTGATGCCCTATCGCGTCGAGGAGGTGGTGTTGGTCTCCAGCCTCTACGACGCATTCATCCTGCAGGAGGATGGCAACATCACGGAACTGCACCTCGAGGGTGGTGAGTTGGCGATGCGCCACGCGCCGGAGGTCGTGCGGATCGCGGATGCTGAGAATGCGCTGCACCCTATCGCGCATGCCAAACGCAATGTCATGGTGATTGTCACGCCGCAGATGGGTGGCATCGATCCGGTGGTTTTTGCGCAAGAGGTCAAACGCCAGGCCGGCGCCGTGCCGATGGTCCTGCTGGTCGAGGATTCGCTGAACTTCTTGTCTTCGTATCTGCCGTTGCTGTACACGGAGATCCTGCATCAATCGCGGAGCGTGTTGGCGGAAGGCGTCAACCTTCCGGATAAGTTGATGCGCCTGAAGGCGCGGCCGAAATTGTTATTGGCGCGCGATCTGCGCGATGCGCGGGAACTCTTCGCCGAACATCGTGAGCATCTGTTGGGAGTGATCTCAGATGTCGGTCTGCCGCGCGACCGCCATACGCATGAACTCGACCCCACAGCGGGTGCGGAGTTCATCCGGCAGGTGAAACAGGAAGCACCCACCCTTCCGGTGATGATGCAGTCTTCACGCCCCGAGAATACGGAAGTCGCGACTGCCCTGAATGTTCATTTCGTGCGCAAGGGCTCGAGCCTGCTGCACCACGAAGTTCGCGAGTTCTTGCTCCAGCATTTCGGCTTCGGCCCTTTCCAGTTCGCGCGCACCGAAGGGAATCCGGAACTGCATGCGCGGTCCCTGCAGGAGCTCGAAGTCGCACTGCACGAGGTCAGCGCCGACGCCATTTTCGAACATGCGCAGAAGAATCACTTCTCCACATGGCTACGCACACACGCGATTCGCCCTCGCGGATCGACTGGAACAGCAACCCGTCGAGAGTTTCCCCGACGCGGAAGCCCTGCGCACCCATCTGCTGCACACCCAGCGTCGGGCGCATCCGCGGCGATCGCGTCTATCCGACCTTCAGCGGTGTCGCGCGCTCGCACAACTATTACCCGCATGGGCAATGCGGTCCGGCAGACGGCGTTTGCGTGGTTGGCCTAGGTCTTGGAAGGCTCTTGGTCGGTGGCGAAGGCGGGGTCCGCTTTTGCCCGAAGGCCCCGCAAAGTTTGCCCGAGTTTTCCAGCGTGGAAGACATCCTGCAGAACACGCAACCTCACATCTATGGCTTACCCCTGCGGGAAGCGGAGGAAGGCACGCGGCGTTATCCCATCGTCGATGGTGTCTCCCGCAGCGGCGCTCGCCTGGTCACCTTCGCCAACATCCTGAAGCATGGCAGTTTCCCACTCGCACCCTTGGTGAAGAAACTCCTCGCCGTCGGGCGTAAGGCGATGGGTTGTGCCGTGGAGGTGGAGTTCGCCGTCGATCTCGAAGGCAGCGGCGGACGTCTTCCCCGATTCGCACTCCTACAGATCCGCCCGGTGGCCCTGTCCGAAGCCGAGGTCGATCTGGACCTGGATCGCTTCCCCGCATCCTCCACCTTGTGCAGCAGTGAGCGCGCGCTCGGCAACGGACGCATCTCCGGCATCCGCGACATCGTGTTCATCGATCCCCAGGATTTCGATCGCAGCCACAGCACCGCCACCGCCCGACGCATCGGCCCCGGACGTTGGGGTTCGCAGGATCCATGGCTCGGCATCCCGGTCGATTGGAGTGAGATCAACCAAGTCAAAGTCCTGGTCGAAACCGGCTTCGAGGGACGTCGGGTGACTCCTTCTGAGGGCTCGCACTTCTTCCACAACATGACTTCCTTCCGCGTCGGCTATTTCACCGTCAATCCCGAGGAGGGCGAAGGCCAACTGGATCTTGCGTGGCTGCGCGACCTCCCGACCGAGCTGCAAGAGGAGCATGGCTTACGTCACATCCGCCTTCAGGACCCCCTGGAAGTGCTGCTCGACGGACGCCTTGCACGGGGCGTCATCCTCAAACGGGAAATGCCTCCAGCGAGCTGAGAAACGGCCGTTCCATCCTGTTATCCTTTTTTTCGTGAGCCTCCCCGAAGGCTGGCTAGGTGCCGAAATCGTCTTCTTCGACTGCGATTCCACTCTCGCATCGATTGAAGGCATCGACGAGCTTGCCGCTCTCCGTGGTGCGGATGTGGCCGCGCTGACCGCCGCCGCGATGTCCGGCGAAATCGCCCTGGATGCGGTGTTTCGAAAGCGCCTGGAGACCATTGCGCCCACCGCCGAAGATCTCGATCAGGTTGTGGCCCTTTATTGGCAACACCGCCTGCCCGATGCCGCCGACGTCATCGCCGCCCTGCAGGAATCCGACATCGCAGTGCATGTCATCTCCGGCGGACTCCTGCCCGCAGTTGGACCCTTCGCGCAAATGCTCGGCGTCGATGCCAACGCCATCCACGCAGTGCCTTTCCCGCGTTCCGAGCAGCCGCTGACCACCGCCATCGATACCGCCTGCGCCCATCCTTTGGCGCGCGACGGGGGCAAGCCCGAGATCATCGCAGCCGTGTGCAACAAGCTCGGCATCGATCCCCAACGCGCCATGCTGGTTGGTGATGGCGCTTCCGACCTGGAAGCCGCAGCGGGCATCGGCCTGTTCGTCGGCTTCGGCGGCTACGTGACCCGTGACAAGGTCCGCCAAGAAGCTTCAGTCTTTCTCGACCAAGCCTCGCTCGCACCCATCCTTCCCATCGCACAGCCTCGATGAAACTCTTCATTCCCGGACCCACGCAGGTCCACCCAGACATCCTCGCCGAGATGGCTCGTCCTGCCATCGGCCACCGCACGCCCGAATGCGCCCGTTTGTGGGGCACCGCGCGTGCCGGCCTCCGTGGCCTGATGCTCACGCAACACGAGATCCTCATGCTGACGGCGCCGGCCTCGGCCATGATGGAAGCGACCATCCGCAACTTGGTGCACGAACATAGCCTGCACGTGGTGAATGGCGCCTTCAGTAAGCGTTGGTTCGAGATCGCCAAGAGCAACGGCAAGCAGGCGGTGGCAGTGGAAATCCCTTGGGGACAAGGCATCGATGCTGCTGGTTTGCGGGAAGCCTTGGAAGCTGCGAAAGCCGAGGGCAAGAGCTACGACGTGGTCACGGTGGTCCACAACGAGACCAGTACGGGAACCGTCACGCCTTTGGCGCCGCTGGCGGAAGTGTTGGAGGACTATCCAGAGACTTTGCTTTGCGTCGACACCGTCAGTTCGATGGCGGGTGCACCGGTGCGGGTGGATGATTGGAAGTTGGATGTCTGCCTATTCGGATTGCAGAAGTGTCTTGCCCTGCCGGCCGGCATGGCGATCGCGTCGGTGAGTCCACGTGCGATGGAACGCGCCGCCAAGGTCGAGGATCGCGGTTGGGTGCTGGACTTCCTGCGCTTGGCCAAAGGCAACGAGAAGGAGCAATCTCCAACCACGCCGTCGACCGCACATCTTTATGCATTGGTCGCGCAGTTGGCGCGAATCGAAGCGGAAGGATTGGAGAATCGCTGGGCACGTCATGCGGAGATGGCGGAAACGACCCGAGCCTGGGCGGCGGGGCATGGCTGGCTCCCCTATCCGCAAGAAGGCAATCGTTCCGATACGGTCAGTTGCATCGCACGCGGGGATGGACCTGATTTCGTCCCGGTGCTCGAGGCCTTGAAGGCGGATGGCATCCTGGTCTCCAATGGCTATGGCGACCTCAAAGGCAAGACCTTCCGCATCGGCCACATGGGCGAACACACCATGGAGGATCTCCAAGACCTGTTGCAGCGTTTTGATGCTGCACTCAACGCTGAGGTACAAGCATGAAGGTTCTGCTCGCGGACAAGGTGGCGCAGGAATGCGTCGAGCTGCTGCAGGAAGGCGGCATGACGGTGGACAACCGCCCTGGCCTGCCCATCGAGGAAAAGATGGATGCGGTGAAGGATGCAGTGGGCTTGGTGGTTCGTTCCGCCACTACCGTCGACATCGCGATGATGGATGCGGCGCCTGGATTGAAGGTGATCGGCCGCGCAGGCTCGGGCGTCGACAACATTGATGTCGAAGCCGCAACGGAACGCGGCATCCTGGTGATGAATGCGCCGGGCGAGAACACTCTTTCCGCAGCGGAACATGCGGTTTCGCTGTTGCTGAGCATGTGCCGCAACATCGCCGAAGCCGATGCGCGGATGCGCTCCGGCGAGTGGTCGAAGAAAGGGTTGATGGGTGTGGAGCTGGTCGACAAGACTGCCGGTGTGATTGGACTCGGCCGCATTGGCCAGGCCGTCGCCACGCGCTTGAAGGGATTCGGCATGCGCGTCTTGGGTTATGACCCTTTCTTGCCACCCGAGATCGCGGAGAGCCTTGGCATCGAATTGCTGGAGCTGGATGAGATCTGGCCGCAGGTGGATTTCCTCAGCCTGCACACACCGCTGACCGATCGCACCCGCCACCTCATCGATGTGGAAGTCCTTGCCGCCATGAAGCCGGGCGTGCGTCTGGTCAATGCGGCCCGCGGTGGTTTGGTCGATGAAACGGCGATGCTCGCGAGTCTCGATGCTGGACATCTCGCCGGTGCCGCCTTGGATGTGTTCGAGCAGGAACCGTTGCCGTCGGATTCGCCACTACGCACGCACCCGAAAGTGGTGTGCACCCCCCATCTCGGCGCCAGCACGGACGAGGCGCAGGAGAAAGTCGCGGTGCGGATCGCCGAACAGATGACGGCTTACTTGAAGGAAGGTGCGGTGCGCAATGCCGTCAACTCCTTCAGCGTGGATGGACCGACTGCCACGCGTCTAGCGCCATGGTTGCAGTTGGGTGAGTCACTCGGACGTCTGCATGCCAAGTTCCTGGATGGTCCCGTAACCGAGATCGAGATCGAATGCGCCGGCGACCTCCTCGACCTGCCGACACCCGCCGTCCATGCTGCCGTCTTACATGGTTTCCTGACGGTGCTGTTGAGCCGCAATGTCAATATGGTCAACGCAATGTCGATCGCGCAGGAGAATGGTTATCGCATCATCGAGGTGCAAGGCAATGACACCGTGGGCTTCGCGGGTCTTCTGAAGGTGCGGGTGGAGGCCGGTGGTCGTGATCATGTGATCGGCGGTTCCATTATCGGGCACGATAAGCCGAAGTTGGTGCAGGTCGATCGCTTCTACCTCGAGACCCAATTGAAGGATTGGATGTTGTTCATCCGCAACCGCGATCAACCCGGACGCCTTGCGGCCATCACGGCGGAGATCGCCAAGTATGGCCTCAATGTCGCCAACCTCGCCCTCGGTCGCGACGCCGATCAAGACATGGCATTCAACGCCATTCAACTCGATCAGGAACCGCAGGAAGACTTGCGCCACGCACTGCTCGCTCTGGATGGAGTGGAGTGGCTGTGCGGAGTTGAGTTCTAAACGCTTCCGTGCCTTATAGTGGGCGCAGTGCATCCCCACCGCCTGCGCCCTCGCTTCGAACTGAACCTTCCCGTCAGTGGTAAGGATGCTCTGGGTCTGTTGCAGAAGGATCTGGATCGGCCGGATTGCCCCTGCGTCGGCATGGTCGCCGACATCCAACTGCACTTCGACCTGCGCGTGCCCAAACTGGAGCGCCATCTTTGGTCCCCTGCGCTCAGTGGGTATTTTGAGGACCAGGAATCGGGTGGCACGGTGCTGCATGGCCTAATCGGGCCGAACCCCAGCACTTGGACTGCGGTGACCTTCAGTTATCTGGCCCTGTTCACTGGCATCCTTTTCCTCCTCACCCTCGGAGGCGTGCAGTTGTTCCTAGAAAACAGCCCATGGGCCTTGTATGCAGCAGGATTCCTCTTTCTTCTGGTGGGTGTAAACTGGCTCATCGCCCAAGCTGGGCAGAAAATGGCTGCTGAACAGACGGCAACCCTACGCCATTTCCTAGAAGACACCTTTCTCATTGGCCCCGAGGAGCACCAACGGACCGACGAGGACCCCTACCACTCTTAATCTCCATGCCCTCACCTTCGGCCGAAGACCCGACCGAACATCTGCTCGCGCATGCCCGTAGCGAGACCCCCTCAAGTTCCCAAGCATGGGTTCAATTGTTGGAGCGTTGCGAATCGAAGCTCCGCGTCTTGGCAGAGTTTCGCGTGCGCGGTGCCTCCGGCGGGCGCCCGCATGATGTGGATGACTTGTTGCAGGAGACTTGGCTTCAGGCCACATCCAAGATCGATGATTTCGAATACCGCGGCACGGGCAGTCTGCAACGTTGGCTCGCCAGCATCATGCGCTTCAAGATTCTTGAGGGCAATCGTGCTGAGGAGAAGCGACCGCGTCCGGTTTCAGGCTTGGCCGCGAATCAGGATGACCAGCGATCGCAGTTGTTGGAAGCCTTCACCCGCACGCAACCTGGTGCGTCGTATGACACCCAACGTCGCGAGGCGGAAGTGCGGGTCCGTGAAGTCCTCGACACCTTGAGTGAAGTGCATCGCGAAGCCTTGCTGCTGAAGATCTATGAAGGCAAGACCGGTGTTGAGGCCGCGCAACAACTCGGCATCAGCGAAAGCGCCTTCTCCAAACGGTTCCGTCAGGCCTTGGCAGCCGTCCGCATCCCACTACGCGAGGACGCCTCTTGAGTCTCACTCCGGAAGAACAGGAAGCACTGGATTTCCTCGACTTCCAGGAGGATGAAGATACGGCCTTACCGGAGATCGGGGAGGACGTCGCTGGTTATCGCATTTTGCGTGAGATCGGCAGTGGCGGCGGTGGTGTCGTTTTCGAAGCGCTGCAGGTCGAGATCGATCGCCGCGTCGCGGTGAAGATGATCCCGATGCGTCCGCACGAGATGCAGGAAGGTGATGAAGAGCGGATTCGCCGGGAAGCGCGTCTATTGGCCGCTTTGGAGCATCCTGGGATCATCGAGATCTTCGATTCCGGCGTGATTCCGGGCTATCGCTGGGTGGCCATGCAATATGTGGCTGGCCCATCCCTGCGAGCCGTCGTGCATGGCGAGGCCGACGACTTCCCACTGCGCGGCACCTCCGCATGGACTCCTTTCCTTGCAGCCATCCTGCATCAGATCGCGGAAGCCTTGGCGGAAGCGCATAAGCAAGGCGTGCTGCACTTGGATGTCAAACCTTCGAACATCCTGCTCGAATCCTCCGAGCGCGCCTACTTGGTGGATTTCGGCATCGCGCGCAGTGACAACGCTGCGCAAGCCGAAAGTCATTTCGCCTTCCGTGGCACTCCGAAATATGCCGCGCCCGAACAGCTCACCGGTCGGTCCCCATCCCCCGCTTCCGACGTCTACGCTTTCGGTTGCCTGGCCTTCGAAGCCCTGAACGGCGAAGTCCCCTTCCCGCATGCCAACACCATGCGTGGCCTGCGCGATGTCCAAGTCAAACTCCCGACCTGGACCCACGCGCGCGGCATCTCCAAGGACCTGCTCGCCATCATCAACCGATGCCTGGAGAAGGATCCGCTCGCCCGCTACCCCGACGCCGACGCCCTCGCTCAAGACCTCGGACGCTTCCTGCGCTTTGAACCGGTGCATGCGAGTAACCGCAGCTTGCCGTCGCGTCTTTGGTTGCGCATGCGCCTGCGGCCGAAGCAAAGCTTGATGGCTTGCTCCATCCTCATCCTTGCCCTGGTCTCGGCTTGGCTTGGGGATCGCATGATGGACAATGAGTCGCAGATCATGGAAATGCAGGTCTCCGAGGACCTCGGCACGGCTTATCGCCTGTTCCATGGTTCGGATTGGGATGCCTTGGAACTGCATTTCGACTCCCTCGACCTGGAGGATCCTTCGTACAGCAGGATTCTCGCGCTGAAAGCCGATCTGCACCTGGCCCGCGCCGAATTTCCTGCGGCCTTGGAGGCCTATCAAGAGACCCTCGAAAGCGGCCGTGACCTCCCTGGATCACGCCTTGGCTTGGCCTACCTCGAGTGGAAGCAAAACGGCTCCATCGGTGAACCTGCTTGGCCTGAAGTGGATTCCACCGACCTGCGCACCGCTTATCTCGCGATGATCGTGGCCGAGCAGCTGCATGAACCGGATCGCGTCTTGGCATATGCCAATCACGCTCTAGCCAAGCACCCGACTTCCCACTTCCTGCTCGACGCCAAGGCCTTCGCATGTAGCTTGACCGGACGTCATTCGGAAGCGATCAACATCCTGAAGGATTGTTTAGCGATCAAGCCAAGTGGCGCGGATCAAACCGTCCGCCTGCTTCAAAGCCTCAATCATCTGAGCCGGTTCCGGGAGTCGATCCGCACCGGTGATGCAGCCGTCCTCCGTGGGCAGAACATCTCCGGGATCTTCATCGGTTTGGCGCAAGCGGCGCAGAACATCGGCCGCCTGGAAGATGCCTGGGATTATGCGCGCGAGGCTCGTCTGCGCATCGCCTCCTTTGAGGATGAGTCCTATGTGCTGCAACTCGAAGCGGCACTGTTACGCTCCGACGGCAAGCGCAAGGAGGCCATGGTCTTATTGGAGGGCTTGTTGGAACGCGATCCGGAGCATCCGCAATCGATCGCCTCGATGGCACGGTTCCTGTTGCGTAGCCACGATTTCGAGGAGGCGCAAAAATTGACCGATGCTCTTGCCCGCGTGGATGACTACCGTTGGCAGCTCAAGAGCATGATGCTGCAGATCCGTATCCATACCGCCCGCGACGAAACCGACCGCGCTCTGGAGTTGCTCACCACTCCAGAAATGATTCGCTTCGGCAACCGCGCCCGGATCGATCTACTGAAGAAGGAAAAGGGCCTCGACGTCGCCATCGATGCGGCCTATGAGGCGATTGCCGAAGAACCTGGCGATCTCGGCCTGCAATTGCTGCAGGTAGAGCTGCTGCGTGATGCAAAACGTCTGCAGGAGGCCCATGACCAGGCCATGAACGCCTTCAGTCTCGATCCCGGCGGCGCCAAGACTTCCTATTGGCTGGCTTCCGTCCTGTGGAACCGGGGCGACGTCGAGATGGCGCTGAAGCATGCGCGGAATGCCAACGTCGAACGACCCGATTGGAGCCCATCCCTGTACTTGGAGGCGGAATGCCTCCACTTTCTCGGGGATAAGACACAGGCGGAGGTCCTTTTTGCCCGCGCCGAGGCCTTGGATTCGAAGCGCAAACGGTCCCGCTGAGTCTGGCATCGGTACAATCTCGTTTCCATGCGTGTCTTCCGACTCCAGGTAAACGGCGATACCGTCGAAGTGGCCGCCCCCGAACACTGGACCTTGCTCGAGGTCCTGCGTTATCAGATGGGGCTGACTGGCTCCAAACAAGGCTGCGATAAGGGTGATTGCGGTGCTTGCACCGTGCTGGTCAACGGCACTCCGGAGCTGGCCTGCCTGAGCCTGGCCGCGACCGCAGAGGGCAAGGAGATCACCACCATCGAGGGCTTGAAGCCTGCCCACCTGGCCGACGGCGGCGAAGGTGCGGATCCAGTGCAAGATGCCTTCGATCGTTGCGGCGCTCTGCAATGTGGTTTTTGCCAGCCCGGCATGATCCTTTCGGCCAAGGCCCTGCTCACGCGCAACCCTGACCCAAGCGCCGAAGAGATCAAGGATTCCCTGGCCGGCAACCTGTGTCGTTGCACCGGCTACACCCAGATCTATGAAGCGGTGGTCCTCGCGGCGAAGGAGCAAATGGCTTCCGGCGCCGGCGCAGCCCAGAGGGAGCAAGTCTGATGGCAGCACGCGACCAACATGGTTCGGAGGCACCCTGGGATCAGGGTTTCCGCGTCGTCGGGCATGGCAATCGCAAGGTGGATGGCCTGGCCAAGGCCACCGGCGAGGCCGTGTACACCGATGACATCCAACTGCCCGGCATGCTGCACGCGAAGACTTTGCGTTCGCCGCACGCGCATGCACGGATTGTGTCGATCGACACTTCCAAGGCAGAGGCCCTGCCGGGTGTCTTGGGTGTGCTCGTGGGTTCGGAGATGCCGATCAAGTACGGCGTGATCCCTTGGACCCCGGATGAGAATGCGCTCGCCACCGACAAGGTCCGTTTCATCGGCGATGAAGTGGCTGCCGTCGCGGCGGTTGATGAGGATACGGCGAATGAAGCCGTCGAACTGATCGAGGTCGAGTATGAAGTGCTCGATGCGATCCTGGAACCGGAGCAGGCCTTGGTTACTCCGGAACCGCCGATTCATGAGGACCGTAAGCGTCGCGACAACATCTCCAAGCATGTGGACTTGGAGTTCGGCGATGTCGAAGCGCAAGTCGCAACGGCCGACGTGGTGGTGGAAGATGACTACTCTTTCCACAGCACCAGTCATACACCGATTGAGCCGCATTGCGCGGTTGCACAATTGGGTGCCGATGGGCGCCTGACCTTGTGGTCCTCCACGCAGATCACGCACTATGTGCATCGTGCCCTGGCACGCGTGTTGGAGATGGAGCCGGCTAAGATCCGCGTCATCCAGCCTTGTTTGGGCGGTGGCTTCGGCGGCAAGTCGGATCCCTTCGCTCTGGAGTTCATCGTCGCGCAGTTGGCGCGCAAGACCGGACGTCCGGTCAAGATGCTGTGGACCCGCGAAGAAGTGTTCTATGCGCATCGCGGGCGTCACCCGATGAAGATGCATTACCGCACCACGGCCAAGGCAGATGGCATGATCACTGGCGTCGATGCGAAGCTGTTGATCGATGGCGGTAGCTACTCCAGCTTCGGCCTGGTGACCACCTACTACTCCGGTCAGTTATTGACTGGACCGTACTCCTTCCCGAACTACCGTTTCGACAGCACGCGGGTGTTCACCAACAAGCCGCCGAATGGACCGAAGCGTGGACATGGTTCGGTGCAGCCGCGTTTCGCATTCGAAGTGCAGTTGGATGAGATCGCGACCAAGCTTGGCGTCGATCCGATCGAGATCCGCCGACGCAATTACCTTGGCGAGCATACGCATACCGTGAATGGGCAGCGGATCACGTCGAATGGCTTCCTGCAGTGCCTGGAGGAAGTGGAGAGCGCGAGTGATTGGAAGACGCGGCACGGCAAGTTGCCGGAAGGCCGCGGACTAGGTGTGGCCGGATCGATGTACATCTCCGGCACCAACTATCCGGTCTACCCGAACAAGATGCCGCAAGCTGGCGTGCAGTTGAAGATCGACCGCAGTGGTCTGGTCACGGTGTTCACCGGCGGCAACGACATCGGTCAGGGATCCAACTCGATGGTGGCTTACCTCGTCGCTGAGGAGTTGGGCATTCGACCCGAAAGCATCAAGGTAATCGCCGCGGATACGGATCTGTGCCCGGTGGACCTCGGGGCCTACTCCAGTCGCGTCACCTTCATGGTCGGCAATGCCGCGATCGACGGCGCCCGCAAGTTGCGTCATCAGATCGTGGAAGCCGTCGCGCGCCACTGGGAAGTGGAGCAACGCGATGTTCGTCTGATGGACGGCACCGTGGTCGACCTGAGTGATGCCGCGCGGTCGATGGATCATGTCGAGGCTTTCCACCTGGCGGAAGAGATGTTCGACACACTCGGCTCCACCGGTAGCTACAACACCCCGACTTTGGGTGGGGATTATCGCGGCGGCACCATCGGTGCTTCGCCGGCGTATTCCTTCACCGCGCATGTGGCCGATGTCGATGTCTGCACGGAAACCGGGCGCATTACCGTCAACAAGGTTTGGGTCGCGCATGACTGCGGTCGTGCCCTCAACCCGACCATCGTGCGCGGGCAGATGGAAGGCTCCACCTACATGGGTGCGGCCGAAGTCGTGCTCGAAAGCCATCACCTGAACCGATTTGGCCTGCATGCCGGGCCGTCCCTGCTCGACTATCGCATTCCGACTTCGGTGGACACGCCGGACCTGGAAGCGCGCATCGTCGAGAGCATCGATCCGGAAGGTCCGTTCGGGGCGAAGGAAGCGGGTGAAGGTCCGCTGCACTCCACCATCCCGGCGATCGCCAATGCGGTTTTTGATGCGGTCGGCATTCGCCTTCGTCACCTACCGTTCACCCCCGCCAAGGTGCTTGCTGCCTTGCGCGCCAAGGAGGAGCAGGCCTGATGCTGCGTCTACCGAAGTTCGAAGTGAAGAACCCGACCACCGTGGAAGATGCGGTGGCCATGATGCACGAGATCGATGGTGAGGCGCGTTTCCTCGCCGGCGGCACCGACTTGAACCCGAACATGAAGCACAAGCTGTTCGAGCCGGAACGCGTCGTTGCGCTGAACGGGATCGGAGAGTTGAGCGGCGTGGAAATGGGCACGGATGGCAGCGTGCGCATCGGCGCGATGACCACGCTGACGACAGTGGCGGAACATCCGCAACTGCAAGGAGCCTTTGCGGCCTTGAGTCAGGCTGCACGCCTGGTCAGCGGGCCGCAACTGCGCAACATGGGCACGCTTGGCGGCAACGTCATGCTCGACACCCGTTGCCAGTGGTACAACCAGACCTACTTCTGGCGCAAGTCGCTCGGCTGGTGCATGAAGAAGGATGGCACCAAGTGTCATGTGGTCGAAGGTGGTTCGAAGTGCGTGGCCGCAGCCTCCAACGACACCGCCCCCGCCTTGATGACTTTGGGTGCGGAGCTTGAGTTCGCCAATGCAGAGGGGCGTCATCGCATGGCGATCGCTGACTTCTGGCAGGCAGATGGCATCTGGAACAAGAAGGTTCCGCATACCGACCTGCTCGTGGCGATTCACTTGCCTGCTCCTTCCGCGCATCAGCGTGGCGCCTACGGCAAGTTGCGCGATCGTGGATCGATCGACTTCCCGCTGTTCGGCATCGCCGTACGTTTGGATTGCGATGAGGCTGGCACGATCACCGAAGCAGGTGTTTGTGCGGTTGCCCTGCAAGCACGTCCGTGGCCGTTGAAAAAGGCTGCGGCACTTCTCATCGGCACCAAGCCGGGGGAAGAGGCCTACACCGAGGCGGTGGAACAAGTCGCAGCACTTGCGGCCAAGCAGTGTCGCCCGATGCCCAATGTGCCTGGCGATCATGAGTACCGTCACGCGATGGTGCCGGTCTACACACGGCGCACGCTAATGGCTGCTGGTGCCGGCGAAGGGCCGGTGCACCACATTTAAGGACTTAGGCGCCTTTGGACGGCATTCGTCGGGAAATTTCCGGCGGAAATGCCCCGAAATCCCGGTTTTTACTCATCCGTGAGCTATGCTTGGAGGGGTACCCCTGTTCCCTAATTCCTTTTAGGACCCCTCCATGGATCTAACAACCGTCCTCCTACTTACAGCAGTTTTTACCCCACCCCAGAATTCCGATCAGACTGTTCCGCAGCACGAGAAATTCCTGGAAGCCGAGCTGCACCACCTTATTGAAAACGCTCCTCTGAATGAGCGGATTCACGTCGACCTGGTTTTCCGCACGCAGCCAGACTTTGCTGCCATGAAGCAGGAGCTCGGCGCGATGGACCCGAAGAAGCTGCCGATGGCACTTCGCACGCGCGCCCTCGAGATCGCGCTTCCGGAACAAGCGGAAGCCATGACCCTGCTGGTGCAATATCAGAAAGATGGTCTTGCCGATCAGGTCAAGCCACTGTGGCTGACCAACGTCATCGGCGTCAACACCACGGCGGATGTGATCCTGGAGCTCGCGGCTCTGGAAGACGTCGCCTATGTGCACTATGACCCGCCGCGTGAAGGCACCTTGCTCTCCACCACTACCGGCACCCCGACTTGCGACCAGGATCGCATCAACTCGCCTTGGGCTTGGAAGCACATGAATGCCATCGGCCAAGACATGGTCGTTGCGGTCATCGACACGGGTACGTGCTACACCCACCCCGACTTGGCCAACAACATCTGGGTGAACCCCGGCGAAGACCTCGGCGGGGATGGCATCGTTTGGGATGCCAACGACATGAACGGCATCGATGACGATGGCAATGGTCATGTCGACGACCTCATCGGTTGGGCTTTCGACCACAACACCACCACGCCGAATGATCCGATGGACCACGGCAGCCATGGTTCCCACACTTCGGGTACCGTCGCTGGTGATGGCACCGGTGGCACGCAAACGGGTGTCGCTCCCGGCGCCAAGATCATGCCCCTGCGCAACTCCACGCTGATCACGCATGAGATCGAAGTGTGGCAGTGCATGCAGTACGCCATGATGATGGATGCCGACGTCATCTCCATGAGCCTCGGTTGGATTTCTTCTTGGTCCCCGGATCGCGCCATGTGGCGTTCCAACTGCGACAACGTCCAGGCTGCAGGAACCATCATGGTGATTGCTGCGGGTAACGAGGCCGGTTGGACCACGACCGAGAACATCCGGACTCCAGGCGATGTGCCTGATGTCACCACCGTCGGTGCGACCAACTGCAGCGACGTCCTGGCCAGCTTCAGCTCGATCGGTCCGACCGAATGGGCAAGCGTCGCGGGATACAACGACTTCCCCTATCCTCCGGGATTGATCAAGCCGGACATCAGTGCTCCTGGCTCGAACACCAAGTCGACCTTCATTTGCAGTGGTTACACCAGCATGTCGGGAACCTCGATGGCAACGCCTCACGTCGCAGGTGCTGCAGCAGTGCTGCGCTCCTTGCGTCCGGACATGGATGTGGCCGAAGTGAAGGCTGCTTTGATGGCCACGAGTCGTGACCTTGGTCCGGCAGGCATGGACAATGACTTCGGTGCTGGGCGTCTCGACGTCCGCGCCCTGGTCGCAACCTATGCTCCACTGCGCGCCGATGTGTACGCCGTCAGCCAAAGCGCCGGTGGCACCATCAACCTCACTCTTGAGGCGACCGCCGCACGCGCCGGTCAGGATTACTGGGTGCTGGCTTCCGCTTCCGGAAACACTCCTGGCGTGAGCTACCTCGGTGGCGTGACCATTCCGCTGAACCCGGACATCGCGCACAACCAGTCGATCGCACTGGCGAATACCGCGACCTTCACCAACAGCAATGGCGTACTCGATGGCGCCGGCAACGGCAGCTGCACCATCAATGTCGCTGCAGGTTCCCTGCCGACGAGCTTCATCGGACGCACGCTGTCGTTCGCCTACGGAACTCTTTCCGGTGGCACCGTGGTCTACGCTTCCAACCCGGTCAACATCGACATCCTGCCGTAGTACAAGGTTCCCCCTTACGACCCGTCGCCTTGAGGCGGCGGGTCGTTTTTCAATGCGTGGATATGGACATCCCGCTGAGGGAATGCGATCACAATACCTAGTTTGCGGAAGGCATCATCGATGGCCTCATGGAGCCGATCGACAATTTCGGCCCAGTATTCCCGATTCCCGATGAATACCCTCAATTGGAAGTCTAGGCTGCTTTCCCCGAATCCTCGGAAGATCGCGACGGGCTCAGGGTCTCCCAGTACGAGGGGTTCTTCGCGGGCGCATTCAAGGAGGGCTCGCCTTACGGAATCGGTGTCGGACCCATATGCGATCCCGACGGGAACGATGATTCGAGTTACAGGATCGGTCAGGGTCCAATTGATCACACGTTGGGTAATGAACTCTTTGTTGGGGACCAGCATTTCCCGGCGATCATAATCCTGGATAGTGGTGGCCCTCATACGCAGCTGCATGACCTTCCCCTCCGAATCTCCTACGGTCACGATATCTCCTACGCGTATCGGGCGCTCGAAGAGGATAATAAGCCCCGAAACGAAGTTCGCAAAAATCTCCTGGAGGCCGAAGGCCAAGCCGAAAGTGAGAGCGGCGGCCAACCACTGCAACTGATTCCAGCCGACCCCGATGACATGGAAGGTGGAGCCAAGGCCTACCAGCAGGACAAAGTAACGAATCAAGGTTGTGGCGGCGTAGCGTGTTCCGCCATCAAGGGGGAGTCGTTGAAGAAGCGTCAACTCGAGCAGGGCCGGCAGGTTCCTTGCGAAAAGTAAAGTCACTATTAGCGCCACTGCCGCCAGCAGAATCTCACCAAGACTCAGGGGGTTGGCCGCCGCAGCTGTCGAAGCCATGGCTACTTCACCCTCCGTCAAACCATCTCGGGCAAGCAACGGCAGGGAGACGCGGTCGCTCCTTTCGGAGGAAGGAGCACCCTCCTCGGCCACTTGATTGGCCGCACCGCCGAATGTCGGCCACACCTCGAAATCGTTTAGGTTACTCAGGGCTGGGAATATGCCTCGCCAAAGGAGGAAAAGGCCTATGATCGTGGTTAAGGTCAGCGCGCTTCGGAACAACCGCCTAGTTTGGGCATCGACAGTCGGGATATCCACATGATCCATCTCCTGCGAGGCAAAATCGCCACTGACACCTAGTTCGGATCTCTCATCGGCGGAGGCACGTGCGGCTCTCGCTTCCAAGGCCTGGGCAAGGGCAAGTTGCCGCCGTGCGACGGCCAACCATCGATACAACAGCCCCTGGACCAGGAGAAGGACCGCCATCAACAGGAAGGTGGAGGCGAAAAGGACCAGGAATCGCTCGACCGTGAAGACGAAACCGAGGAAAGCCGCAACGCATAAAGCAAGTGGTACCCCTACACCCAATACACGCCAAAGCGGCCGCCATCTAAGGGTTATGGTGGTCTCCGATTGGGCAGGATCCTTTGCCGGGAACGCCCGCAAGACACGAAAAGTGAACAACGCAAGGGCCGTAAAAATGATCATGCATCCGAGCCTCCCCAATGTTTCACTCAGTGATCCCGCTTGCGCCGGGAAAGCGATGAGCATCCCTGCGAGCCAAACCGGCTCCGACCAACGCATCTCCGCGATAAGGCGCCCGCTCGTTCCCGGATGCCAATGGAAGTGTATGGGGACGAGGCCGGCTGGCTCCAGTGCCCGGGTGATCACCCGGAAAAGAAGCCAAGCCTTGGCCACGGATTGAAGCTGTGCACCAATTGCCCAGGTGGTGGCATCTCCTGAATCCTGGACTATTCCACCAAATACCCAAAGGAATAAGGGCAGCGGTAGTGCCAAGCAAACAGCAGCCCCGAGTGCGAAAATAGTCTTGCGGAAGTGGTCCGTCCGGACATGGCGAATGCAGGCATTCCATTCCATTCGTTTCACGAGCAAAACCTTCCTGCGAAGAACAAGGGCGGTTGCGAAGGCGACGCCGAAAAGCCAGGCGAAGCGCCGGCCAGGTGTTGATTCCGACCAGGCCCTGCTGACACTAAACTCCGCAAAGGACCGGATTATCCGTAAGGAGTCCGTGCCAATTGCGGCGAACCACTCGGCAACGGTTTGATTGGAACTGCGAATCCAAAGGACATTCTCGTCGATAAAGTTACGGTAATCCACGACTGCGAGCTCCAGTTCGCGGACCAACTCCAGGGATCTGGTCTTGACCGCAATCACCTTTTCGAGCTCCTCTAGTCTCTCCTTGGCGAGTCTATCCCGCATGCCGAATAGCTCCTCGAACCTGGATTCGGATTCCCCGCCGAAACTTCGCAGCAACGCCTCCGGCGAGCGGGCATCCCCCAGGGATGCCGTCATCCAATCCACCAGGTCGTACCGAGCGATTTGTGTCGTGGCCAGGTCCATTTGAGCCTCAGACCTAAGGCGCCGTAAATCCACGGCCTCAGGTAGCCATTCCGAATCTCGGCGAAGGATGCTACCGGTACTGGAAGACATACCGGCTGTCTCGACCCTCTTCATGGAAATAAGGAGGCGTCGCCTGACCTCCGCTAGCTGCCTCCGGATCCTGGCCTGCTCCTGCTCCGCGATGCGTAAGTGAGCTGGAGAGCCCATGGAAAACGTCTCCAGGCCTTGAAGATAATCCACATCCGACTCAATGCCCTCGACGATGGCAGGTGGTTCCTGCTCTTGGGCGAAAGTAGGTGCGGCAATCTGCCCCTGCACCAACAGCAGGGTCAAGTAAACCATTCGGCGGGCGATCATGACTTTCTACCTAACCAACCCAGTTTGCGGAAAAGGGCAAGTAATCCGACGACCAGGACCACATTGACCACCCAGAACGCCAAGTATCCGAACCGCCAATGGAGTTCCGGTAAGTTCCAGGGCTCCGTCGTATCAAAGTTCATCCCGTAGATTCCCGCGATGAAGGTCAGTGGGATGAAAATCGTACTGACAATGGTGAGGACCTTCATGACCTCATTGGTCCGTTGCCCGACCAGGTTCAAATGGGCGTCCACTAGACTTGCAGCCAGGTCACGGTAACTCTCAATTACCTCCAAGGTCTGGGTCAAGTGGTCGAGGGTGTCTCTGAGATGTAACTGGTGCTGTTCCCGAACCGGGGAATCGCCTGATTTCGATAGGGAGTGCAGGACCTCGCGCATTGGCCAGGCCGAACGACGGAACAGCGCCAGGTCACGCCGGATCCCATAGATCTCCGACAGCACCTCATGATCCTGGCCATCAAGGACACGATCCTCAAGGTCATCAAGGCGGTCCCCATACTCTTCAAGGATCGGGAAGTACCCATCAACGACGGCGTCCAGGATCATGATGGCAAGGTAATCCGCACCGCCAGACCTGATTGCCACCCGTCCTCGATGGAGGCGGTCTCGGATACCCGATAACCCAGTGAGGCCAGGCTCATGCACCGTGAGGAGAAGGCCTTCCCGAAGGAATAGACTGACCTGGGTCCACTCCAGATGCCCTTCTTCATCCAGGAGGAAGGCCCGCAGTGCCAGGAAATGGAAATCCTCATAAGGCTCCACCTTTGGCCGCTGACCGATGTTCTGCGCATCTGCAAGAGCCAATGGATGAAACTCGAGACGCTCACATAACTCCGCCAGAGCAGTGCCGTCTCCAAGCCCTTCGACATCGATCCATTGAACCCATTCCGGTTCCAGTGGATATTGAAGCCCAGTGACCACACATTGATCATCCTCTCGGAGCTCCGTGGAGTGGTACTCCATGATCCGGACGACGCTCGACTTGGAGGGCTCAAGTCCATCGGTGACCAGGTTTCCAGGAGGCGCTCCAGGCTTCGTGAAGGCGCGACGGAATAGCTTCGAATTTTTCCTATTTGCCACCTGCCATCACCTCCAGCAATAACGCGGCTTGACCTCCGGGATCATCGGCTGCCATGGCGTGCTCGATAATTCCATCGGGACCGATCACGAATGTGTAACGCTGTGCATATTGGTCCCGCACATCCTTCACGGCACCGAAAGCGAGACATACGGAGCGGCTCTCGTCCGAAAGCAGCTGAAAAGGAAAGTCGAACTTGTTGCGGAATGCCGCATTCTCGGTGACAGCATCCACCGATACGCCGAAGACGAGGATGCCACGCTCCTCGAAATCCTGGATTCGATCACGGAACCCTTGGCCTTGCTTCGTTCAGCCTGGGGTGTCTGCTTTCGGGAAGAACCACAGGACCGCCCGACGTCCGCGAAGATCCCCTGCGGTGACAGGGAATCTATTGCAGTCGAGGGCGGAGAAGTCAGGACAGGGAGAACCGGGGTTCAGCATGGTCGGTGGGCCTTTAAGAAACCTGGAGAGGAAGGTGCGGAGCATGGAAGCCTCGTCCCCTACGATAACGCCTGACATGCCGAAGCCCACCTTGCTCTACATCGCGGATCCCATGTGCAGCTGGTGCTGGGGATTCGCCCCGCAATTGCGGCGGATTCGCGAGGCCCTGCCGCATTTGCCGGTGCGGATCGTGCTTGGGGGCCTGGCGCCGGACACCGAGGAGCCCATGCCGTCGGACATGCGCCGCTATGTGCAGCAGGCCTGGGACGCGGTGGAAACGACCGCAGGAGTCTCCTTCAATCGGGAGTTCTGGGATGGGCGGCATGCGGACATCCGGCGCTCCACCTACCCCGCTTGCCGCGCCGTAGTCCTGGCCCGCACGGAGGGCAAGGAGATGGCCATGTTCGATGCGATCCAACGCGCCTATTACCTCGAGGCGCGCAACCCGAGCCGTGCCGATGTCCTCGCGGACTGCGGCGAGGCCATCGGGTTGTCCTTGGGGCGGCAAACGTTCCTGGAATCCCTGCATGCATCGACCACCCAATCCATGCTCGAGGCGGACCTGCAGTTGCGCGGTGCACTCGGCGCGAACACCTTTCCCAGCTTGGGGCTGATGGGTACGGGACTGCCCGAGCCAGGATTGGTCCTCCACCGCGGTTGGGGAACTGCGAAGGAGCTGGTGCCACGTCTCGAGGCGAGCCTCTAGACTGACGGCATGGCCGTAAAAGCAGAGACCGTCCCCGCCTACCTCGACAGCCTCCCCGACGACCGCAAGGCCGCCATGAAGAAGCTGCGCACCGTGATCCGCAAGAACCTGCCGAAAGGGTTCAAGGAAGTCATCAACTACAACATGCCGTCGTGGGTCGTCCCGCATTCGAAATACCCGGATGGCTACCACTGCACTCCCGACCTGCCGCTGCCCTTCCTCGGCATGGCTTCGCAGAAGAACTTCATCGCGCTCTATCACATGGGCATCTACGCCGATGCCAAGCTGATGACCTGGTTCGAGAAGCAATGGCCCAAGCACATGAGCACCAAGCTCGATATGGGCAAGAGCTGCATCCGTTTCAAGAAGATCGAGACCATCCCCTACGATTTGATCGGCGAGCTGTTGGCGAAGATGTCGCCGGAGGCTTGGATCAAACTGTACGAGAAGAACGTCAAAGGTTGATGCGGGATCCGGAACTGCTGCAGGAATTCGAGAGCGGCACGCTGGCTTTCGAGTTGTACCGGCAGCATGTTTATCACGTGCGCATCGCCTACCTGCTGCTGCAACGGGATGGTTTCGAACTGGCGCTCCAGAACATGCGTCGATGCATCAAGGTGATGAACGAACGCAATGAAGTACCTGAGGGTCCGCGTTCGGGTTACAACGAGACCACGACGCATGCGCTGTTGTGGTTGATTCACGTCGTCATGCGGGGTCAAGGAGAGGCCTTTCCAGTTGCAGACAGCGCGGCGTTTTTCGACACGCATCCACAGTTGCACACCAAGCACATCCTGCGTTTGTTCTATTCGCCCGAGCGGCGGTTGGATCCACGGGCGAAGGCGGAGTTCCTGGAGCCGGACTTAGGTCCGTTGCCGCTGCTCAACGCCTGAGCACATAGGGCCAGCCGGGATACTGGCTGGCTCCTTCGTCGCGCGGGTGCACCCACCGCGGCCAACACTCGAAAGTGATGGTTGCAGCGGCACGATCAAAACGCACGATGCCATAGCCCGGCATCCGGTCGTACAGCGCGCTCGGCTGACGTCCGCTGTTCACCGGATTGGCGACGGCCCACACGGTGAGCAGATTGCCGAAGCCGTCGAGGAAGTCTCCGGTGTAATGCGGCGCATCGGGTTCTGGATTGCCACCATGCACTGGCGGCCACCAACGTCGCGGCCAGGTGTTGGCAACGGCGGGTGCGGTGAAAGCGAAGGTGCCGTCGCGGTGGGCATCGACTCCGTATTGCAGGAGGCTGCCGAGATGTTGATCGCCGGCAAGGTGGATGGCGTCGGCGGTGCGCAGGTAGGAAACCGCGCGCAGGCGTGCGGACTGTGGCCAACCGCCGGAATCGGTATCCGCGGCGAAGCGATAATCCTCGGGATATTCACCGGTCTCGGGAATGGGCAGACTCGGCAATACACCACCTCCATCGGCTTTCACGGGCAGCGTCGCGATGTTCACGAAGGGAGTTTGTGACAACAGGACTTTGGTCCAGGCATTGGGATCACGCTCTTGCGACCAGGCGTCGAGCATGGCTTCTTGGCGTGGACCAAGCAGTTGAGCACCAGCCACGTCGGCGTCGCGCGGATCGAATCCATCGGCTTGGAACCAACCGTTCTTCACTTGGCCTTGGGGGACGACGTCGGAGGCGGAGTCCTTGAACTGGCGGTCCGCGACGACGGCGAAATCAATGCCGCCATAGGTGAAGGTGGTGCCGTAGACGGAGATGTCTTGAGCACTGGGCATCGGGTCGGCTGGATCCGGCAGATGCGAGGTCTGCGTCTTATGGACCATGTTGATGAAGGCCGGAGGATGCACGTATCCCCCTGAATCCTGGGCCGTGAGACCGCGGGATCGATCCGCCTTCGCGCGACGTCCTCCCGCTCCCCAAAGATTGCCTTGGTAGACATCGTGGTCATCCGGAATCGTGATGGTCGGATGCACCGCCGTGAGTTCGCGGAAGCTCCAGCACCACCGCGACCACTTATAGAGATAGTCCAACTGCAGTTTCTCCAGACTGCGCGCATCCACCGGATCGAGATCTCCTTCATAGAGTTGATCGCCGGCGAAGTAGAGCATGTCCGGATTCTGCGCCTTCACATGCGCGACGGTCTCCGCATGCGGGAACCAGATGCTGTCCCCATTCCACTGCAGGCTTCCGACGTAATGCTTCACGCAGTTCAACGACGCGACCACTACTTCCTGCTGACGACTATCCGGCTCCGCTTCGATGCGACCCGGCCAAACATGCCACTTATGCAGCTCCTCCCCGCGCAGCATGTAGCGCACGCGATAGGCATGATTGCGACTGCTATCCCAATCCTCCAGGCGGAAGCGGAACACCGAAGCAGGTTGTTCCAGACTCGCAAGGCTGCGCATCTCCCAGCGCCCACCTTCCGGACGCACCCACAACTCCGCTTGTTGCGTATCGAGCCTTCCCAACGGCCCCATCTGCGCAGTCAACTTGAGCACGCCATCAGCGACAGTGTATTGCGTGGCTAAGACTGGACCGAAAGCGCGATCCGCATGATTCTCCACCAGGGTTCCCTTGACGGTGAAATCCCCGAATTCGAAACCCATGCCGGTGTCTTGCGGCCCGAGATGACTGACCAAACCAATCAGCCCATCGACCTTATGCAAGGGCAAGTCATCCACCACGAGGGAAGCCAGAGGACGATAGGAATTCGGCACCATGGTGGTCACCGTCAGGCGTGCGCGCGCACCGTGAACTTCCACGTGTGCCATCAAGCGCACCATGCCGCGCGTCTGCATGACATCCTTAGGCACTTCCGATTCCGTCAGCAGCGGCAACTCCCCTTCCTTCAAGGCGCCGCCGATGCTCCACGCACCGCCACCACTTGCTGGAACCCCGTTGTCGAAGATACGAATCCGTCCGAAGCCATCGGTGGTCACGAACAGGCCACCATCGATGGCGGGACGATGATGCACTTGGGCGCTGATGCGGTAATCCACGTCGCGTCCGCCTGCGCCCAGCAGGAAACCGCTCCATCCATGCTCGGAAGGTTTGCGCGCCGAGGTTTCCGTGGTCTTCGCCACTGCTCCGGTAACCACTTCCACGAACAAGGTGCCATCACCCGGAGCGACCTCAAAAGTCAGGGCCATCAAGGTGCGCAAAGGCAACTTCGCGGATGCTTCCACGCACTGCAAGCGCCCATCTTGAAGACGCCAGTCCTGCATTCGATTGGCCCAATATTCCGGCCCAATCCAAACTCGATCCGGGGAACCTGCCCAAGTGGCGCCGCCCAGGTCCGTCTTCATTGTCGGCGTGGTGCAGGTCACCAGCGGGAGCAGTAGGAAAAACGCGGCTGTACGCGGTCGGATAGCCATGGCGGCAAGTCTACTGCCCCCCAACCCCGGAATCGGTTAGCCTTGGGACATGAGTTCGCCACGCGAGTTCGACCTCATCCTGCAAGGCGCTACTGGTTTCACGGGGCATCTCGCCGCAGAGGAGATTGCATTGCGCGCGCCGCAAGGATTCCGCTGGGCCGTGGCAGGGCGTGATGTCATCCGCACTTCCGCGCTCGCACAACGCTTCGGTGTGGATCCAGTCATCGCCGACGGCCTCGATGCCCGCGCCAATGATGCTTTGGCCGCGCGCACTCAAGTCGTGATCAGTTGCGCCGGCCCCTTTGCGCGTTACGGCAAACATCTTGCGGATGCATGCGTGACCCATGGCACCCACTATGCCGACATTAGCGGCGAGGGTTCCTGGATTCGCGGATTGATCGAGGAGCATCACGCGGTTTGCCAGGAGCGCAGCATCACCATGATTCCTGCAGCAGGTTTCGACAGTGTGCCGTCCGACCTTGCGGTGATGGCGATGCGGGAGCAACTCGGTCCCGAAGTTGCCATCCAAGGTTTCTTCACCATTCGCGGCGGCTTCAATGGCGGCACCCTGTTTTCAGGAATCGCCATGGCGGAAGACCAAGGAGCCGATTCGGTGCCGCAGGCTTCCAAGACGAGCTCGATCTTCCCGGTGCCTTGCCTGAAGCGTTGGGCAACGCCGTTCCTGATGGCGCCGGTGAATGAAGCCACGGTGGCGCGCAGTCTGGAACTGTCCGAGGAGATCGCAACATCTCCCGACCTCTATCCGGCCTATCGTGAATTTATGTGCGTGCGCGGGAAGATGCGCGCGCAGGGCGTCCGCCTGGGATTGAAAATGATCGAAGGGATGTTCCGCAGTCGCTTCGGCCGCTCGATGCTTCAACGCTTCGGCCCGAAGCCTGGTGAAGGTCCAAGTGAAGAGGATATTCGGAATGGATTCGCGCGACTGACCTTGGTCGCCGGTTCGCTCGAGGTTCCACTTGCCAAACGTACTTGGAGTTGGACGGGTGATCCCAGCAATCGCATCACCGTGAACAGTTTGGTCCAAACAGGCCTCGCTCTCGCCCATGGAGAAGCAATTGCAGCAGGGGTCCTTACTCCGGCATCTGGACTCGGCCAAGGATTACTCGATCGCCTGCTCGAGACCGGAGCCGTGCGCGAAGAACCTGCGGCTGATTCCTAGATCCCTAAGGCCGCGGCACGTTCGTCGATCGCTGCTTGCACCAAGGCACGTAGCGCTGGGGTGCCGACCGCGTCTTCCGTGTGCACTTTCACATGCCGCAGCTTCTTGCCCGCGCCTTCCAAGAGCCCTTCGCCATCCGCGAGGGCCGCGCCCATAAAGAAGCCGAGGTTGACCCACTTCTTATGCGGTTGGATATACACATAACCTTCCGACATCTTCTTCGGCCCATGTCCGAAAGTCGCGGCGCGCTCTCCCAACCGCACGACTTCGGTGCTTTCCGGATGCAATGCCAAGACCATCGCCCGCAATGCGTGAGCGATGGTCTGGATTTCTGGGCTGGATGCTTCCAGCAGCTCTTCGAAGGTACCTAGTTCGGCGGACATGCCACTAGGTTAGCGACTCAGTACTGAACCTTGTCGCCTTCGTGCATGCCGGCGGGGAAGGCTTCGAGATAATCTTCCATCGAAGCCTGCACCACGAGTTCCGCACGCTCGCGACCATAAGGCTCGCCGATGTGCACGGACGGAGCCGTGTTCGGTGCAAGCTTATAGGTGTTGAAGTAGTGCATGAGGCGCTCGATCAGCACGCTCGGAAGCTCACTGATGTCATCGAGGTGACCCCACTGGTGGTCGCAGTCGAGGATTGCGATGATCTTGTCGTCGGCCTCGCCATCGTCCAGCATCGGCAGGCCACCGACGACGCGCGCGTTGAGCAGGGTTTCTGCACGCGTGATGGGGCGTTCGCTGATCACGCAGATATCAAGTGGATCATGGTCGCCGGTCTCTGCACCCGGCATCAGGTCACGCACGCGGTCGCCGCAGTAGGTGCGCGGCACGAAACCATAGAGGCCTGGTGGCAGCGAAGAGGTGCGCTGCGGACGATCGACCCGCAGGAAACCCGACTCCTTATCGATTTCATACTTCACCATGTCGAATGGCGTGATTTCGATGAAGGCGTGCACCAGCGAGGGTGGGTTCAAACCTGCACTCAGGCCATGCCAAGGGTGCGGACGGAATTTATGGAAGGCGCTATGCGGGGCCATCGCGGAATTGTCTCAGGCTGAGGGTGGGCCGTCAACGGGCATTGGGACAACTCAAGAGTCAGGCCCAGACGTCCGATAGGTCCATTTGGCGCTTTGTCGGTTCCGTCCTCGCGGATGCCATGGCGCCGGTGACCACCATGACCGACTCCGCTGCATCGGCAACCCCCTCTCCTCTGGATTCCATCGGGGCAGAGAAACCTATGGTTCGTCTTGGCGTCGCTGAGGCCTCCTCCGCTCAGGTCGTTTTCGCGGGCCTGCAGGAATCGCTGGAAGTCCGCGTCCATGCGGTGAAGGACGACGGCATCGAGATCCTCAGCTCCACCTTCTATCCCAAGAACACCTGTCTGGATCTGAAGTTGGAACCGCCGCGTGGATACGCAACCGCGGAAGGGCAGGATGCGATCGCGCTGACGGGCACCGTCGCCAAGGTGCAGATGGTGGCTGCGGCCCCCACCTACCGCATGTGGATTCAGCTGGCGGATTTCGATCCATCGCTGCTGCATGCCATCTGGGTCCAATGCCGGACTGCGGATCAGGAGTCCGCGCAGAAACCCGCTGGATTCCCGGCGCCATCCTTCGCAGCTCCAGGTTGGGCCTTGCAGCTCATCCACCAGGGCGTTGTCGACAAGGATCAGTTGCGTCAGGTGATCCTGCGTAGCAAGGAAGCCGATGCCAATTTGGAAGGCGCGCTGACTGCTGCTGGGTTGGCGAATGCGGAACAGATCGCATCGTGCAAGGCCTTGGAGTTCAGCGTGCCATTCCTGGACACGCGCGCCTTCGAGATCTGCATGGAGAACCGCGCGCTGCTTTCCCTGGATGTCGCCCGCAAACAGCAGCTATTCCCGCTTTTCCAGCTGGATGGAGTTCTCACGCTGGGCATGGTTGACCCTACCGATCTAGCCGTCATCGACCAGGTGCGTTTGGAAACGAATTGCCAAGTAGAACCCTGCTTATTGCTGCCAGCCGCGATCGATGGCCTCATCGACAATGCGCGCCTCAAGCAATCGGCGGCAGCCACGCGTGCCCAGGCCAAGGAAGTGGAAGTCGCAGCGGCCAAGGTGGAAGACGAGAGTGCCGTCATGAACGCGAACGTGCGCCTGGTGCATTCCATCATCGAAGAGGCTGCGGAGGACGGCGCCAGTGACCTTCACTTCGAACCGGAGCAAGGACAACTGCGCGTACGGATGCGCGTGGATGGCGTCATGCGTGAGAAGGCGACTTATCCTTCCAGCCAGCAAGCCTCGATCGTTTCGCGCATCAAGGTGCTGTCCAAACTTGATATCGCGGAGACCCGACGCCCGCAAGATGGTCACTTCAGCATGGAGTTATCCTTCGGAAGTGTTGATATCCGCGTTTCGACGATTCCGACGGTCTACGGTGAGAACGTGGTGCTGCGTCTGCTCGTTTCCGAGGGAGAAGTCCTCGGCTTGGAGGATCTCGGCATGGCCGACGACGTCCACGGCAAGATGGAGGCCTTCCTTGAGAATCCGCATGGCATGATCCTGGTCACTGGCCCTACCGGTAGTGGCAAGACCACCACGCTGTATGCCGCTTTGGCGCGCCTTGGAACTCCGGAGCGCAATGTGGTCACGGTCGAGGATCCAGTGGAGAAACGAATCCAATTCCTGCGTCAGACGGAGGTGAATCCGAAAGCCGGAGTGACCTTCGCGACGGGTTTGCGCAGCATTCTGCGGCAGGACCCGGATGTCATCATGATCGGTGAGATTCGCGATGAGGAAGCAGCGGAGCTTGCGGTGCAGGCTGCGCTCACTGGCCACTTGGTGTTGAGCACTCTGCATACCAACGATGCCTGTGGCGCCATCGTGCGCCTGAATGAGATGGGCGTGCCCCCATTCCTGATCACCTCGTCCTTGCGCGCCGTGATCAGCCAACGACTCGCACGCAAGGTGTGTGAGGTCTGCGCGGAAGAAGTGGCTCCGGACATGCGTCTTGCCGAGGGCCTTGGACTGGAGGACGTCGCGGGAATCACTTTCCTGCAGGGCGCTGGATGCCCGACTTGCCTGCATTCTGGCTACAAGGGACGCGTCGGATTGTACGAGATGCTCGAGTTGAACTCGGAGTTGCGCGCCGCCTTGCTGGGACGTGCATCGCGAAGTGAAATCGAAGCCGTAGCGCAGGATGCGCTGTTCTGCAGCATGCGCATGGATGGATTGCGTCGGATCCGGGAGGGAGTCACCACCCTGGAAGAGGTCGCCCGCATCGTCGGCTTGAAGACCTCCGTCCAAGATCGCAAACGGGAAGGTGAATAAGCATGGCTGCCTTCGCATGTAGAAGTCGAGATGCTTCCGGAACCGCGGTCGAGACCAAGGTCGAGGCCGACACCGTGCGCGACGCCATGGCGCAGCTCGAAGAGGACGGCCTGTACCCGATCGAGATCCATCCCATTGAGGCTGAATCGGCCGATAAGCCCTCGAAACGGGCAGTATCCGCCGCACCCGAGCCCAAGAAGGCGGCCCCCAAAGGCCTCCATCGGGTCAAAGTTGGGCGCAAGGAGGTCATGCAGTTCTCCGTGCAGCTCGGCAGCAGTTTGGAGGCGGGCATTCCGATTCTCCAGAGTGTCCAGGCCTGCGCCGACATGACCCGCAACCAGAACTTCCAGCAGGTGCTGCAGAGCATGGCTGTGGAGATCGAAGGTGGTGCTCCGCTGTCCGATGCGATGCGCCAATACCCGAACGTCTTCCCCCATGCCTATGTGGGCACGGTGGCTGCAGGCGAAGCTTCCGGAACTCTCGAGGACATGCTCGAGAACTTGGTGGAATTCCTCGAAGCCGATCTCGAAGTCCGCTCCGACGTCCGCTCGGCCATCATGTATCCCGCCATCGTGGTGGTTTCCTTGTGCCTCGCGGTTGCGGTCCTGGTGGTCTTCGTGGTACCGCGCTTCACCGCTTTCTACTCCGGCTTCGACACCGAGCTCCCCGTCGCGACGCGCATGCTGATGAGCTTCAGCACATTCCTCCAGGAACACTATGCGCTGGTTCTCTTGGGCATGATCGGCGCTGGTTTCGCTCTCTTTCGCATGATGCGTATCCCCGTCATCGCGACGGCACGCGATCGTTTCATCCTTAAGATTCCTGTCCTCGGGAAACTCATCGAAACCTCGATTACGCTGCAGGTCGTGCAGCTCCTTGGCCTCTTCACCAAGGCCGGTGTACCGATTCTTGATGCTATACGCTCCGCTGCAAGCACCGTGGGCAATACCAAGATTCGCCAGGACCTGAATGTGGTGGCAGACGGCATTTCCTCTGGCCAAACCATGGCTGCAGGCATGCAGGAAGTCGACTGTTTCCCTCCGGAAGCCCGCCATATGCTCGCGAATGGCGAATCCACCGGATCCATGGAACGCGCCTGCATGTCCACCGCGAAGCGCTACAAGAAGGAGCTTCGCACCATGACCAAGACGCTTGCGACCCTGATTGAACCCATGCTGACGCTGGTTCTGGCTGGAATCGTCCTGTTCATTGCCCTGGCTGTGTTCCTCCCCATGTGGGATCTGGCCAACGTCGCGAAAGAATAGATGTTTTTTCCGGAATCCCTAAGGGATTCCAAGGCGAAGGTCGATAGGTTCTGCGGCGCTCTGACTCTCCGACAGACCTTCAGGCGACCCATCACCTTCACATCGCACTTGTAAACCAATGAAGCTAAACAAGACACGCAATGGCCAGGCTGGATTCACCCTTGTGGAACTCGTCGTGGTCATCATCGTCCTCGGTATTCTGGCCGCAATCGCCGTGCCGAAATTCATGGATTTCACCACTGACGCCAAAGACTCTGCCCTGAAAGGCAGCCTCGGTGGCGTTCGTTCTGCAATCTCAAACTTCTACGCCTACTCCGGCACTCCTGCAGGCGGCGGCACCATTGCTTACCCGACCTTGGCTGAGCTGACGACCACCGGAACCGTAATGGCGCAGGGAATCCCTGCGAACCCCTACTCCACCGGAGCCGATCCTTCTGCCGTGATCGCAGGTACCACCAAAGGCACCCCGGCTACTGCCGGCACGACGGGTGGATGGTGCTACAAGGCGTCCACTGGAGAGTTCTGGGCCAATACCGCTAGCGGTGCTGGCGAAGCCAGCGAATAACTGGAGCACATCGAGCGCCGGCCATGCAGCAAACCACCTTTGGATGCTCTGGCCGGCGCTTTTCCAATTCCTCAACGATCATGAAAAAAGCCCAGCACGGATTCTCCCTGGTGGAGCTCATGCTCATGCTGACGGTCATCGGCATCCTTTCTGGAGTTGCCGTAGCCTCACTGAACGGGCTGACGTCCTCCCAACAGGATGTTGCAGCCGCTCGCGTTCGCTCGGCAGTGATCCATGCCCAACTGTGGGCCATCAGCACCGGCGACTCGACCTGGGTCCAGTTCGATGCTGGATCCGACCTGGTCCGCTTGTACTGCGAGGATGAAGGCAATCCGGGCAAAGCCAACCGCGTTGCCATGCTCGACCCCTTAACGCGAAGCGCCATGGAGATTCACCTTGGCAACGACAGCTCTGGCATTACCTCGGTGGATTTCGACACGACTGCGGAAGTGCAGTTCGATGCCCAAGGCCTTCCTTATGACGCCGATGGTGCCCTACTCACTTCCGATGGAGTGGTGGGATTCACTGGCGGCGCCACCCTCCGCGTGACCCGCAACACCGGATACATCAAGTTGGATTAGTTCCATGAGAATCCGTACCAACTTGCGACCGGGCCGCTCCGGAACCAACGGTTTCACTCTGGTGGAACTCGTCGCAAGCATGACGGTCTTGGCCATCATTGCACTGATTGCTTCCAATGTGATCATGGAGTCGATGCGCGTCTACTCCCGCGCGATTCCTGCCATGGGAGTTTCCTACAAATCAGATTTGGCCCTGCGCACGCTCCTGCGTGACATTCGCGACTTGAGCGATCGCAACGCCATCTCGGTGTTCACTAGCACGGCCTTCACTTTCGAGGATTCTAACGGCACCGAAATCGCCTATGTCCTTACAGGCACGGACCTGACGCGCAATGGTGACCTGCTGGCTGATGACGTCATCAGCTTCTCCTTTCAATACCTGGAAAGCGATGGCAGCGTGGCTGGAGATGCGATCGACCTGCACCTCGTCGACATCGATTTCACCGTGCAAAGCGGCAACCAGAGTCTGCGTTCCCGCAGCCTTGCCTTCCCACGATCTCTGGGGGTATCCCTGTGATGTTGCTCTCTCCTAGGAAAAGCGCTGCCTCGCAACGAGGCTCTGCCCTGTTACCGCTCGTCGCCGCCATGTTGATCATGGTGTTGACCGGTGTGGCACTTTCAGAGACTTTCGGCTCGCAACGCATGGAATCCGTCTTGGATGTGGAATCCACGCGCGCGATCTGGATTGCGGAAGCTGGAATCTATCACGCTGTCCATGAAGGCAGCGGCATCTCTACGCCGGTTTCCTTCGGCGGCGGAACCTATGCCGTGAATAAGGATGGCAACATTTATGTCTCGGATGGAATCCGCGGCATGGCGTATGGCATCGCCACGATGGAAGTCTCCACGGAGGTTGAGAGTGGCCCCTTGGATGTGCCGGCTTCAATCGCCACACTGGAGATTACGAGCGATAAGAAATATGAGATGAACCTCGTGAGCATCTCCGCGACCGATGTCGAGATTGAATCCTTCGAGCTTAGCGACGACGCCGATGGGGAGTACGAAGCTCATCGCTTCAAGCTCGACAATCACGATATTTGGCACGAGCACAGTGGTATCGACGTGCCCACTGGAGTCGTGAACATGAACTCCGGCAACTCCGATAAGCGCACCATCGAGTCGTACGACGACCCGGTCCTGCTCTATCAATCCGATGAGGAGCCGGATGATCCCATTACGTACACCCTCGTCCTTCACTTCACGGATGGTCGTCAATCCACTCTGACCTTCACGGTGCCTTGGGGTGACGATGACGATGATGATGATGATGACGATGACGACGGCGGAAGCTGTGGTGGTGGCTATGGCTGTGGCGGTGGTTGTGGCAGAGGTAGCTCCGGCCGTGGCTGCGGTGGCGGCGGCTATGGCGGTGGATATGGCGGTGGCGGATACGGTGGCGGATACGGCGGAGGTTATGGCGGTGGTTATGGTGGAGGTTGTGGTGGCAATGGCGGCGCCGGAGGAGGGCACGAGCACTTCTAATGCGCACTTCTCACAACCAAAGAACCAGTTGCTCCAAACGGTTCACGGATGTTGCCCAACGTGGCATCACCCTGGTGGAGACCGTCATCGCGGTCTTGGTACTGGGCATTGCTGTCCCCCCACTGGTGACCCTCTTCGGAGAAGTCTCCACGCAAACGGTGGATGACTCTTACCAGCGTGTCGCGTTGATCTATGCCGAGTCGATGCTCGAGGAGATCGTCTCCAAGGAGTTCGAAGACCCGCAGTCAAGCACGGGTAGCTTCGGCACGGAAGAAGGTCTACGCGCGAATTTCGATGACATCGATGACTTCGATGGCCTGAGCAACTCCCCGCCCAAGCATATCGATGGAAGCCTACTCGATCAGTACGCCGGCTTCACGCGCAGCGTCATCATCGACAATGTCACTGCAGAGGAAACGGATCCAGCAAGCGCGGAATCCGATGGTTCCACCGACTTCAAGCGCATTCGCGTGACGGTGGCGTGGACGTCCGGTCGCGGTGGTGAAGTCACCTTGGCGACCTTGCGTTCGCAACTTTCGACAGCAGGACCGACTGGATTACTGGATGTCCCTGCTTCCGTCGCGACGATTCGTAAGACCGCTTCCAAGAAGTTCGCTCTGGACCTCGTCAACATTTCCGGGGAAGACCTGGTCATTGAATCCTTCGAGATAAGCGAAGGTAGTAGTGAAAGTAGTGGCAGTGGCTGTGTCGCGAGTTGTGTTTGTTGCGGCGGCGTCGGCACTTGCCCCTATGACTGCGATGATCGCCACGAGGATGAAGATGACATCTGCGATGACGAAGATGATCTCGACGGTGATGATGAAGATGACTGCGGATATGACGGAGACGACGACGATGATGATGACGACCCTGAAACCAAGGTCAAGAAGCTCCGCCTAGACTCCAAACAGATTTGGTCCAAGGGCAGCGGCATCTGGTTGCCGACCGGCATCACCGACCTCAATAAGGGCAGCACCTCCGACCGCACCATTGATTGGGACGACTCTCCCAAGCTCGAATTCCAGGTGAAGGAAAAGCCCGAGGACAGCATGGCTTACACGCTGACCCTGTATTTCACGGACGGCCGTAGCTCGACGCTTCCCTTCACGGTCGATTGGTAGAAGAACGGGCTTACTGGCCTGAAAACAGCGCTTTTTAGGCGGTTTTTTCACTTAAGGGAATTCCCCTCTTTTTCCGAAAAGAAGCAGGGACTCCCTCCTGGCACGTACGACCAGACCATGGAATCCCCCTCGTCCATGAAATCCTTTCGCAAGAGACACCGTCACACCGTCGTGGTGGATATCGGTCGCGGCTCCATCAAGATGGCTGCGGCGGAAGCTGCTGGAGAAGCGCGTCGGTTCCGCAACATCACCAAGGTTGCTCTGCCACAAGAGGACATCCTCGGGGAGGAGGATTTGGCCAAGGTCGTCGAGCAGTTGCGTGCCGAGGTCTTGAAGAACGGCTGGAATGGTGCGCCGGCAGCCTGCCTGCTTTCGCAACGATCCACCAGCACCCATACCTATCTGCTGCCGCCCATGCCTGATGAAGAGATTCGTCAAGCCATCGAATTGAAACTGCGAGATACGCTGCATTTCGATGTCGACGAAGCGGTGTTCGATTTCCGCTGCAATCAGGATGCTGCCGACGCCGACCAGCCCCGCATGATGGTTCAGGTGGTCGTCGCGCGGAAGGATGCCCTGCTGCGCAACTTGTCCGTGATTCGCCAAGCTGGACTGCACCCCGTCTCGGTGAGTGCGGCGAGTGAATCTCTGGCCAACCTCACTTGCTTGAGCAGTCTCGAGCACCAAGATGAGGCTTCCATCCACATCGACCTTGGCACCGATTCCACGGTCATCAACCTGTTCGATGGTCAGGTTCTTCGTTTCAGTCGGGAGATCGACGTCACCGGCGACAGTTTCGCCGAAGCCTTGACGCGGCCAATCCTCACGACGACCCAAGATGTCGTGCGCCTGACGTTGAACCAAGCACGTGAAATCCTCCTTCTGACGGGATTCCCCCGCACCGATACCGGCGTGGTGCTTCCGCATGGCGTCAGTGTCGCTGACATCATGCCGCTCGCCGCTCCGGTAGCGCAGAAGCTCACCACCGAGATCCGACGTTCGATCGAATACCTCAATGGTCTGCTCGACCGCACCGGAAAAGTCGAGATCGTGTTGTCTGGATCCGCTGGGTCCATGCCGAACCTGAGCCGGATGCTTGAGGAGAACCTGCATCATCCGGTTTCCTTCGTCGATCCAGTGGAACACGCCATCGAGCATTGGCGTCTTGCCATCTGCGACGAGAACCCACCCCCCGCTGCAGAGTTCTCCGCAGTCCTCGGCTATTCGCTGGGACATCATGTGCCGCTCAACCTGCTGTCCCAGGAAGAGGCTGCCAATGAAGCGCGTCAACGTGCGACTCGTGACCAACGCGTGCGCGCGACGGGTGCCGTCGCCCTTCTTTCCTGCTTGGCAATGGTCGCGCTCCCTTTGAACCGCAGTTACGTCAACGCCAACAAGCAGGCCAAAAGCACATCCATCACCCTGGATGGTCAGATTGCCGAGCAATCCGCTGCGGTTTCGCAATGGGCGGCATTCCAGGACAAGACCACCAAGGTCGCCTTGGCGCGCGGCCCCATCGCCGACTGGTCCGGTGTGATGAAGGAGATCACTGCCCTCCTTCCCGATTCCGTTCAGATCACTTCGCTGGAGACGGATCGCAAGGATGGCGCCTTAGTCATCCATATGGAAGCCCGGGTCTATCCCGGCATGCAGGCGAGTCGCGCCACCTTGACGCGCCTGTCCCAGGCCTTGAATGATTCGCCGTTCTTCGACAAGGTCCGTGTGATCCAGGCATCGGTTCCGGTGCAGGACACCAAGGGCAAATTCGAAGCCACCTTCGAGGTCATCACGCCTCCCATCCGCACGGAGGCCTTGCCATCATGATGCGCACGCTTACGAACTCCTCCATCCGCTTCCTCGGCAGCGGCCCTGGACTCGCCATCATCCTGGTCATCGCTTTGGCATGGGTGGTCGTGCACCTCTCCGGGTTGAAGAGTGAATCCGGACGCCTCCAAGAGGAAGTGGCGGGCAAGCAGGAGACCTTTACGCGCAACATCGCGTTCGCAAATGGATCGGCTAACCACAAGTTCGCCAAGAGTGAACTCGCGAAATGGCAGGATCTTGCGGAGCACGAAGCTTCGCGCATCTCGGCCCTGTCCATCGTCGCGCAAAGCGCGGAAGCCACCATCGTGTCCCTGCGTAGCCGCGAATCCGAAGTCCTGAAGGAACAGGGATTGGCCCGCCTCTCCCACGAGATCGAGACCGTCGGCCAACAGCACCAAATCGCCGCATTCCTCGACGGCATCTATTCCATGGAAGGGATGGCGTCGATTGAATCGATGGTGCTCACCGCGGAGGACGAAGACGATCCCGAAACCCTGGTCGCCTTCCTTACCGTGACCTGGCATGCACCGCATGAGACGGAGGAGGATCCATCATGAATCAGCCCTCCAAGCGCATGAAGGTGTTCCTCGGCAGCGCCGTCATCCTGATCGCCGCCGTCGCAGCATTGCCTTCGAAAGGGGCGCAAGGCTCGACCGCAACCAACCAGGAAGGTTTCGTGCCGAAGCCTTTCCGTTCCAATGCATCCGCAACGGAAATCCCACAAGGTGATGCGATGACGCTCCAACGCCGTCGCTCTGAAGAGTTGTCCTGGGGACGCAATCCATTCCGCGACCCTCGTGATTACCTGGATACCACCGAACGTGTTCCTCAGTACGTGGCAAAAGACCTGCCCAAACTTTCCGGCATCTCCACGATTGGAGACGAGCGCATGGCCATCATCGGTCGGCAGATCGTCGGCGTGGGTGATGTCCTTGAATCCGGTCACCTGGTGACGGGAGTCTCGGAAACCAACGTTTCGCTGCAACGCGAAGGCAAAGGCTACACCTTGCATCTGGAGATGAAACCATGAATCCAATCCCCCTGACTTGCGGCATCCTGAGCTTATGCGCCGTATTCGCGACACCAGCCCCAGCGCAGCAGTCTGAAGCCGCGCAGGAGCCGACGATCAGCCTGCAGTTGGTCGATACGGATATCCGTGATGCCCTACGCATGGTCGCGAAACAAGGCGACATCAACCTGGTCATGAGCAATGGCGTCGAAGGTTCCCTTTCCTTGGAGCTGAACGATGTCACCATTCGTGAGACGCTGGACGCCATCGTCAGTGTCGGCGGCTATCGCTACAACATCAACGGCAACATCGTCACGGTGACTTCCCTGGAGGAAGAACTGGAGCGCGATCGCCTGCGCGCTGAGGTCTATCCGGATCTGCCACCGGAGCTTGATGCCCTGGTGATTGAGTTGCGCTATGTCGATGCCGAACGCGTGAAGGCCGTGGTCGAGAAGATGCTCAATCAGACGGGTTCCGTTTCCATCCTGAAGACCCCGGACCAGGTCGCGCAGACCAACCGCAATCAGTACGGCGTCAACGGACGCAGTGGCGGCAACTACAACAACAACGGTTCCAACCGTCAGCAAGGCAACTCCGGCGAGAGCCTCCAGATCGCCAGTCAGTTGACCTCCTCGACCCAGGGAACTCCGGCCGTGTCCCACACCCTCGTGGTGATGGACACGCCGGCGAAGTTGGAGCAGGTGCAGAAGGTCGTCGATCGCATCGACGTCAAGCCACCGCAGGTCCTGATCGAAGCCCGTTTCGTCGAAGTCTCCTTGGACGACGTCGACAAGATGGGTATCGATTGGAACTTGGTCGCAAGCGCGACGGGTGGCTCCACACCGACGACGTTCCCATTCGGTGACTCTACGCTCGGCTCCTTCGGCCCGAACGTCGAAGGTGGCACTGGACCTGGTGTCTACCCATCCGCGCCGAACTCCGTCTCTTCGCCGACGGCCGCGGGACTCTTCACCTTCGGAACGCTGGACTTCTCCGCCTTCTCCGCAGTCCTGCAGTTGATCCAGACGGATTCGCGCGTGAAGATCGTCTCGAATCCACGCATCGTGGTCGGTGACCGTCATACGGCAACCATCCTCGTGGGTGAGCGTTATCCGATCCTGAGCGCGAACATCTCTGAGTTCGGCACCGTGACCGAGCAGCTGGATCGCTACGAGCCGATCGGTGTGCAACTCGAAGTCACGCCTGCAGTCCTCGGCGATGATGAAATCGAACTCCTGGTGCGCCCTTCGACCAGTTCGCTCGGCGGCGTCGTCTCCGGTTCGACTGGATTGGAAGTCGCGCGGATCAACTCGCGTCAGATCGACACTTCCGTCACGACCAAAGACACCCAGACGGTGGTTCTCGGCGGTCTTTTCACCACGCGTGAAGTCGACGAGAAATCGGGTATCCCCTACCTCAGCGCGGTGCCCTTGGTCGGTGGACTGTTCGAAAGCGAAACCACCACGGTGGAGCGCGTCGATCTCGTGATCTTCCTGACCGTGACCATCGTGCACGAAGGAGGCCTCACCGCCTCGCAGAAGCAGATGTTCGATGACTCCACCGTCGATGAACAGGTCATGCTCGACCCCAACAAGCCGCAAAGCCGTCTCGGCTTCAGCTCTACTGGCCCGCAAGAGTAGATCGCACCAAAGGCAACATCATGAAACCACTCGCGCATCCGTCGAAAGCACTCGCCGTCCTACTCGTGTCGACCGTGATCGGTTGTGCTTCGGCCAGCCCCATGATGGAGGCCGGCGATCGGCATCTCGCGACGCATGATTACCACAAGGCCTTGGCCAGCTATGACCTTGCCCTTCAGGAGAAGGAGTCCGGTGCATCGCACGCCGGTCGCGCCCGCGCACTCGTTGCCCTTGGGCATGCTGACGCAGCCATCGCCGCCTACGCCCAGGCGTTGGTGTTCGAGCCGCAACGCGCGGATTGGCATGTCGGTATCGCAGTCGTCCGCCTCGGCCAACGCGACCTGGATGCAGCCATTGCTTCCTGCAATCAGGCCATTGCACTCGACCCTTCTTGTGCACGCGCTTTCTACAACCGTGGGTTCGCGCATCAACTGCAGGGCGACCGCGAGTTGGCGTTCCAGGATTACTGCAATGCCATCCAAGCCGATGCCGCTTTTGCCGACGCCTACAACAGCCGAGGCATTCTTCTCGCCGAGCAAGGTGACATGGCGAAGGCCATGCAGGACTTCCAGGCGGCTGTCCAACGCTCTCCGCAACTCGCGAATGCATACGCCAACATGGCTTCCGTGCATTATTCCGCCGGAGATGCAGAGCGCGCCTTCATGAACCTGAACGCCGCCATCCGCGCCGAACGCGACAACCCGCTTTACTACAAGAACCGTGGGTTGATCTATTTCGATCTCGGCAAGCATGCGATGGCGCATAAGGATTTTGAGCAGGCCTTGATCCTCTCACCAGAGGATCCACATCTCAAGGATCTCCATGCACGGACCCAGCCCGCGGAACTCGCCTCGATGGAACGATGAAGTTGGTCTCCCTCAAGAATCCGAAGCCGAAGAAGAGCGCTAGCCCCTTTCAGGTCGATGCGCGCGGCCGTGGCCTGTCCGTGAAGCAAGCAGCTCTCGTTGAGCCGGCTGCATTACTCGCTTCTCCTGCAGATCCCACGCAAGCACTCGCGGACCGCGAGTCCTTCGAGAAAGTCGTTGCCGCGACCCTCGCCAAGGACCTTGCGCAACTGACACTTGGCTTCGCCATGGCCGAGGAATGCGCGAATGCCCTGGAAACCCTGAACTTGGGCCGCTGCAGTGAAACTCCCGACCCCTACCGCATGGTTTGGGTCGCCTCTGAAGGGCGCGAACCCCTGCGTGGAGTCGTGATTCCCGGACGCTCCGGTGAAGTCGCGGTGTTCTGCCCAGTGAAAGGCGATGCTCCCACCACCATCGGTACCGAGATTGACCTTTCCTATCGTGACAGCAAGTCCGATTTGACTTACGACCTACAATTGCTCGACACCGTCTGTCTTGCCGATGCACGCGTGCTGCACTTGGGACGACGTCAGGATCCGGAAACGGGACATGGGCGTGTGACTGCGCGCCATGAAGTCGAGATTGTCGGATTCGTCCGACGGACGGATGCCGTCGATGGTCCAGCGACCCCCATGCCATGCCGCATCGTCGATATCAGCTTCGGCGGCTTGCGTTTGACCTGCACCACGCGTCTCGAGAAGGGTATTCAGATCCAACTCGATGTCTTCCTCGACGACGGCATCGCTGAACCACTTTCCGTGGCCTGTGAAGTACGTTGGGTCGAGATGGTTCCGGAAGGCCATCAAATCGGACTGCATTTCGGCGAACTGCCGGAGGAACAGTCCAAGCGCCTGGAACAAGCGATTGGCCTAATCCGCGCTACTTGATCGGTAGCTGACAGCTCAACTCGAAGTGCTCATAGCCATGCGCGAAGGGGCGGCCATGCCATGCCTCGAACGCAGGATGATCATCTGGCACATAACCGCTTTGCGGTAACCAGGTGCGGAAGATCCAATCCAAGGCGCGTTGCTCCAACTCGATGCTGCCGTGGATCGGAAGTTCTGCCACCTGCATTGCCGGGAACTCGAAGCGACCCACTTCACCTTCAGGCTTGAAATCGTCCACCACCACGGCGACGTCGTAACGACAGGCTTCAAGCGCGACGATCTCCGGATCCTCCCACATGTAGCCAAGCCACTGGTTATCGCCAAGACCGCGGTCGTCGGCCCAAGCCAAAAGACGCTTGCAAGCATCGACGACTCCCGTGCCTTGATAAGGGTCAAGCACGCGGATGTAAGCCACGGTGCGCGCGGGGATTTCCCTCAGGGTGACTTCAAATCCATCCGGATTCTCGCCCTGAGGCAGGCGCGGCAACTTCGGCCCCCCTTCCTGATCCGCCATGACCGCCTCGAACTCGGCGCGGCGGGCAGCGCGGAAACCTTCAAGGTCAAAAGCACTCGGCGCGACCTCAAACCGTTGCTTGAAGCTGCGCGAGAAATCGGAGGAGGAAGAGAATCCACACTCCAAAGCGATCTCGGTCAAGGAACGATCGGGCGCATGGGACATCCAATAAAGCGCACGCTCCAAGCGTTGACGTTTCACGAACTGGCTTAAGGTCTCCCCTAGAAGCGAACGGAAGACTCGATGAAAATGGAAGGGTGAAAAACTAGCCGCCTTGGCGACGTCTTCCAGCCGCAATGGGTTCGATAGATTGCGGACAATGAAGTCGATCGCTCGATTCGTCCGCTCGACGTAGTCCGCAGGCGCGGCTCCTTCCTTTTCAGTGCAACTTCGCAAGATTTGGCAAGCGGTGATTTCGCTCCTATGTCATGGTAGCAATCCTGCACCCGAGGCCCACGCCTCTCCCCTCGACCCGCGCCCCCAACCCATACGATGAAGCCTCTTACCTGCCTCGCCTTCGCTTCCTGCCTCGTCCTGACGATTTCCGCTACGACCATGCAACAAGATGATCCCGCCCAAGAGAAGTCCATGAGCCTCGGCAACTTCTCCGTCAGCCTCGCGGTGGAAGACATCAAGGCTTCCCGCGCCTTCTACGAGAAACTGGATTTCGTCGAGGTCGGTGGCGACATGGAGCAGAACTGGCTCATCCTGCAGAACGGAACCACCACCATCGGCCTATTCCAAGGCATGTTCCAGGAGAACATCATGACCTTCAACCCCGGATGGGATAAGGACACGAATACCTTGGAAGGTTTTGACGATGTTCGCTCCATCCAGGCAAAGCTGAAGGCCCGAGGTATCAAGCCGGTGATGGCTGCCGATGAAAGCACCGATGGGCCGGCGAGTTTCGTTATCGTGGATCCCGATGGCAACACCATCTTGGTCGATCAGCATGTCGACCACCCTGCGAAAAAGAAGTCTGAGGAGAAGTAGGTATATGAGCACCCTTGTTGTTTCTGCACTTGTCGCGGCGCCGGCTGATGCCGTCTTTGAGGTCTACACCGATCTCGAGAAGGCGGTGGATCGCATTCCCGAGATCGTCGCCTTGGAGTTGCTCACGGATGGCCCCGTCGGGGTCGGGACGCGATGGCGCGAGACCCGCTTGATGTTCAAGAAAGAGGCCGTCGAGGAGATGGAGATCACTTCCTTCGATCGTCCGAGCCAATACGTGGTGGAAGCGAACTCCCATGGATCGCTTTACCGCACCGTATTCGACTTCGTGGAGGAAGATGGCGGCACCCGCGTCTTCTGGACTTTCCACACCACGGCGCAAAGCTTCGGTGCCAAGATCATGGCCCCCATCTTCAAGCTGTTGATGAGCGGCATGATGCGCAAACTCATGCAGAAGGAATTGGAAACCCTAGGCGCCGTCTGTGAACAGGAAGTGGGCGCAAGCGTTCACGACTAGATGAGCCAAGATGGGCGGCACGATGGAACCCGTCCGCAGCCGTAGCCAGCCGAGAAGGAGCCCACCGATAAAACGATGCGGGAACTCGAGGACGGCGCCACCATTGAGGCCGTGCAACAGCGCGAATAGGGCGGAAGTGGCAAGGATGGTGGCGCGCGTATTGCCGATCCGCAGCATCGCTTCCCAGGCGACCCCTCGCATCAACCACTCTTCCACCAGCGGTGCCAGCAGCACTACCGTCCACCAACGCGAGGGCCAGGATTCCAGCTCCCCATCAAGCAGGGCATTGATGCTATTGGCATAGGCCATGTTGATGCCAAAGCAGACTGCACCACTAAGCAATCCCAACCCCAAGGCCGCGGCTCCAAAACTCCCGCCGAGGATCTTTTCCCGCGATGGCCACCCGAGAATCCAGAGAGCCATCACTCCAATGCCTGTCATGAAGATATGGGTGAGCCCCCAATCATCTTCCAGGGCCGCCCCGAGGATGAGCGAAAAGACGCCACCTGTAAAGAGAACCCCGAGGGCATAGGAAGCCCTGCGCATAGGCGCACCTTCATCCGCGAAATCGGCCGCCATCTTCTTCTGGCCAGCCAAGGTCGCCGTGCCGCATTGCGGACAGAAATGCAGATCACGGGTCAAAGAGGTTCCACAATTGCGGCACCCCCCTTGGGGAAGCGTTCGTTCGCTCAAGACCGGGGTGGTTTGATCGAAGTCGTGATCCACTGATCGCGAATCAAGGAGAAGCGAACCATGAACACCCCGATGGTCGTGTTCATGCGGATCTCACGGCGCTCACCGCCTCCGCGCACTTCCACATCCAAGACCGGAGGCAAGGTGTTCCATTCGCGCCTTTCCATCAGCTTCTTCAGGTTCTTGGTGGCATCCACCGGCTCCTCGAACATGCGCCCGAGACCGTTGACGTCATCCGCTTCCCATTTGGTGACCCATTCCTCTTCAGTCGATTCGAAACTGGGTTCCGGCAGGTCGATGTCGTGCAGATACCAGGCGTTTCCGGATGCCTGCCAAGTCAGGGTGATGGCCTCTTCACCGAAGCTCGCCTCGACGACCTGCTGGCGATAGGTGATGGTTTCCTCAGGGCTGTAAAGCAACTCCGGCTCTTCTGGCTGCGGCCAGGATCCATTCCAACCACGGTTATCGACAATCGCCTTCAAGCGATCCCGTTGCCCTGGTTGTTGCCCATCCGGGAAGTAGGCCACCACGTCTTCCAAATTGCCGGCATCCCAATCCTCTTGGAAGTTGCCCCACACGGAATCGAAGGACGGCCGGTGGTATTGCATGACCACCACCAAAGCGAGGACCGCAGTGACGCCTGCAAGCCCGCCGGACCAGAGGAAAGTCTTCTTCTTGGCCCGCTGTGCCGCAACGGCATTGGCTTCCGCATAGTCTTCTTCCGTTGCATCGCCACGCCGCAGGACACCAGTCATCTGGCGAACCGCAGCGAGGTCGGGGTTCTCCTCCATCAGGCGTTGCGCCTTCGCAGCCTGCGGGACGAATGCCCAGAACAACAAGGACCATCCACTCAGGACCACGGTCCAGACCAGTTGGAACTCCACCGCGTAGATGATGAGTGCACAGTTCAGGGTGACCATGCACGCGTAGATCAAGCTCCACAAGAAGGGCTGAAAGAAGATCATCCGCGCGCCCATCAACATCAAGCAACACGATCCGAGCCGCAGCAGCAACTCCACCACGCCGCGCCCTAGCGAAACATCATTGCTGGAGAGCAGCGTTAGGGCCGACCAGATTCCGAGGACCCCAAAGAACACGCCGATGCGCAGGAAGGTGCGCAGAGTCTTCAAAACCCCGAGCGCTTTGGTCAACTCCTTCGAGGCCTTCGCGCGGCTGCTGCGCTGCTTGCCACTAGGCTGCACCCGCACCGGCGCTTGCGCTGCGCTTTCCTGTTCGGTTCCGCAATCACCACAGAATCGATCGGTGGGATTCATGGCACCGCCACACCCTGGGCAACACAACAACCCCTCCTCTACTTCCATGACTTCCGGTGCGATCGCCGCGACCTGGCCATCGCATTGCCGGCAACTGTAGGTCTTGGCGGGATCGGGAACTTGATAGGCATGGCCACAAGAATCACAAGCTGCAGGGAAAGTCGAGTCAGTCATAAAGTTGGGGGTCCGTTCTTGACGACCTATCCTATGCGCTTTCCGCTCGTCATGCTGCGCAAACTCAAGAACCTGGGCCTTATGGCCGTGCGCCTGCCGTTTCACGCGGTCAAGGCCCATCGCCTCATGGTCGGGCGTTATCTGCGCGGCGATGCGGTGATGGGAGCGATTCCCTATGAGGTCAACTTGCATGATAAATATTGGGAAAAGCGTCTCAAGCTAGACACTGGCGGTTGGGATTCCGTCGAGCTGGAGGATGGCATGCTTTACGAAGCCACTCCCTACCTCGTCTTGCACGACATCCTGCGTCATCTCGATCTCGGCCCGGAAGACGTCTTCGTCGACCTCGGCTGCGGCAAGGGTCGGGCCACTTGTGTTGCTGCACGCGAGTCCGCTTGTGATGTGGTGGGCGTGGAGCAGGATGAAGGATTCCTCGCCGTGGCCCAATCCAATATCGACAACCTCGACGCCACCCGCGGTGAGGTCAATCTCCACCATGGGCTCGCTCAGGATTTCGACTTCGACCAAGCCACGGTCGTTTTCCTCTTCAATCCCTTCGGTGCGCGGACCCTAGAACAGGTCCTTGCACTGCTGCAGGCCAGCGTCGAACGCAAGCCCCGACGCCTGCGCATCGTCTACGTGAATCCAGTGCATGAAAGCGTGCTCGCGCACCATGCCTGGTTGCAGAACACCCAAACCTGGCCCAGCGACGCCTATCCAGGCTTCGAAATCCAACCGCCCAATCCGCGGTTGGTCACCTTCTGGGAAGCGGCTTAGGCGACCTACTGCCCGACGAGCGCGCGCAAGCCGTGGCTCATCGACCAACCGAACAACATGTTGGTGTCTCGCATGGCAGCCTGCAGATAACGCTCGACTCCGATGAGTCCTGCATTGTTCGGGATTGACAGCTGCGTCGTCGCGACGCCCTGTGCATTCGCCACCAATCCGGTGCGGTAGATCTCCTGCGCGACATCGACAAGCACATCTCCACCGAGGAGAGTCGTGTCATCCTCCGCCAACGAGACGGAAAGGAATCCCGTCGCACCGGGCTCTGCACCTTCCACCGTAATCGTGACGGTATCCCCTAGCAGCGGCTGTGCACTTGCGGAGAGCGTCAGGACATTGGGCGAAGTGCGCAACTCCCCATATGGGAAGAATCCAGGCGTGTTCGGCGCATAGTCCCAGACGCCGCGCCCGTAGGTGCCGAAGCGAATCAGGTTCTGCGACGGCACCGATTCCACCGACCAGTAGGTCGTCAGGGGTGCATCGCCATCAAGGATGCTGTGCCATTGATCGCTGCTCGGATCGAACTCCCATGCCCCTGTCTCCGACGCCGCGTACATCCGGCCACTGCCATCAGCGGCTTCGCAGATGTCGTACACCAGGGTGTTGGGCAAGCCATCGCTCATGTCGACCCAAGTCGCACCACCATTGGTGGATCGCAAGACCGGTGCATTGGAGTAACCGGCGCCGGCGATCCAGACCGTATCGACATCGGTCGAAGAGGCGACGATGGAGCTGCCGTAGAAGTAATGTGCGCCCGGTCCGCCACCGGACTGGAACTGCCACGAAGTGCCGCCCGTCTGCGAAGTGTAGATGTTGCCGACACTGGTCACGCAGATCGCGAAGTCGGGATTGATCTTCGAGAACTCCAGGGAAGTCACCGGCTGCCCGAATGGATTGGGGTGCAAGGCGGTGTAGTTCCAAGTACCGGAAAACCCAACGCGCTCATAACGCCAGATGGTCTTGCCGCAAAGGTAGAACACCGGATTCGAAACGGGATCGGCCACGAGGAAAGGCAGCCATTGTCCCGCGAAGCCCGTCGGGAAGTCGGCGGTGTAGAGTGCCGGGCTGGGCGCGTGCGCCGTGATCAACACGAAGCCCGGGTAATCGGAGTAGACCAGGCCATGGCCGCCGTCGGCCGAACTGATGTGGCCATAGTCACCGGTGATCTCTTCGATGAAATCAGCCCATGGTCCGGAGGTACCGGGTGTGCCGAGGACCGTGGTCTGATAACCCTGGTCCTGCGACCCGGCGTGAAGGTATTCGGGATTGCGTCGGCTGGTGTGCGTGCTGTAGTACTGGCTCACGCCCATGCCGGAGTAGCTCAACCAATCGGTGGTGCTCATCTGATCCACACTTTCATAGGTGCCGCCGTGCGTATTGATGAACCAACGTTCGCCGCTGCTTAGGGAGGCGTCGGCGATGACGGAGATGCCCATGATGTCGGCGTGCAGTTTGCCGTAACGATCGGCGGGATGTTCCCACCATGGATTCTGCATGCTGAAGCTGGTGCCGCCGTTGTGGCTGACCCACATCTCCACGCCGCCATAGGCCACGAGGTCAGCGTCGGTGGCGGAGGTACAGAATGCACTCCACATCTCGGGCATGTCATTGCGGTAAGACCAACTGCTGGCGCTATTGGTGGTACGCCACAACTCCCATCCGCCGCCATCCTTCAACGCCAGGCTGAAGGTGGAGGAAGCGCTCGACTCATGTCCACCGAGTCGGACATCCGTCGGTGAGAAGCCGAGGGCATTGCCGTAGGTATTGAAGTTGAGACCGGCGTCGGTGGAACGATAAAGACGGTCGTCTTCGAATAGGAAGACGTCGCCGGCGGTGGTGCGGTCGGTGAAGACATCCGCAGTGCCGGAAACGCTTCGCGCCAAGGTGAAGCTCGCGCCGCGGTCGACGGAACGGTAAAGCTTCCAACCGCCTTCATCGATCAACAGGAAGATGGTCTGTTGCGCATCATCTCGCTTCAGGAAGCGGCGAATGCCACCGTAATTTCCAAGACCCGCAGGTTCGTGCCAGGTCATGCCGTTGTCGGTCGAACGCCAAATCGCGCCGTGGGTGCCGCGCAACATGATGTCGTCGCCCCCGCCTGCAGCTGGAATGGCGAGCAGATGTTGCGCTCCGCCATAGACCCCATCCCCTACAGCTTCCCAGGCACTGCCATCCTTAGGCCCGCGGAAGACGCCACCATGCGCCGAGCCGACGTACAACTCCGTGCCATCACTCGAAAGCACGCTCACGAACACGCTACCGGCAAGGTTACTACTGCCGACTTCATTCCAAGTGCCGGTGGTCACCGCACGCGACATCAGCGCCGCTTCTCGTGCTTGCATCGCTGCAAGACGATTGCGCTCTTCTTCCGCCCGCCAATCAAATCCGGGTGCGGCGCGGTGCATCTCCTCGATCCAAGCGAGGCGTTCGGCATGACTATCCTCACCTTCTTCGAACCCTGCTGGGCGCGGCAAAGGAGGTGTGTAGCCATCATCCATCGCCTCCACACCAGTGCAGGAGAGTATGGTCAGGCTTCCACCTAGGGTAAGGGCGGAAATTCTGAAGGTAGGGACCATCGCCAAAAGGATACCCCATATTGCCGGAACTGGCTGTTCGTTCCAGGGTTACGCCTTTGTCCGCTTCCCTAGCAGAGCCCATGATCAAGACCCTAACGACGACCCTACTTTGTATTTCTGGCCTTACGGCAACCGCTGCAGCGCAAGGCCCACCCTTAATGCCGCCGCCCACGCCGCCGCAGAACCCATACACCGCAGAGAAGGCCGTCTTGGGCAAGATGCTGTTCTGGGAAGAGCAACTCTCCTCCGACGACACTATGGCTTGTGGAACTTGCCACACCGTGACTGCCGGTTTCGGCGATAACCGTATCGGCATCCACCCTGGCCCCGATGGCATCCAAGGCAACGCGGACGACATCTTCGCTTCCCGCGGTGTGCGTCGAGCGGACCATGATGGCAGTTATGCGGAAGATTCCACTTTCGGTTTGGATGTGCAAGTCACCGGCCGTCGTACGCCTGAAATTTTCGCGGCGCTTTATGCACCCGAGACCTTCTGGGATGGCCGTGGTACCTCCAGCTTCACCGACCCCGAAACTGGCATCGTCACCATTCCTTTCGGTGCTGCGCTCGAGAGTCAGGCTATCGGCCCGATCCTGAATGATGCTGAAATGGCGCATGAATCGGTGGATTGGGCGGAAGTCACGGCAAAGCTGGCCTCCGCACGCCCCATGGCCTTGGCCACCGATCTGACGCCCGACATGGTCGCGGCCCTACTCAGCTCCCCGACCTACCCAGAGTTGTTCCAGGATGCCTTTGGGACTTCCGATATCACTGCGCAACGCATCGCTTATGCGATTGCCACCTACGAGCGCACTTTGATTCCGGATGAATCACCTTGGGATCTGTTCAATGCTGGCGATCCACTCGCCATGACTCCGAACCAGATCGCGGGCTGGAACCAGTTCAACACCATCGCGAACTGCAACCAGTGTCATACCCCGCCGATGTTCACGGACAACCAGTTCCACAACCTCGGTTTGCGTCCGAGTACCGAAGACGCTGGCCGCCAAGACGTGACGGGGCTGTTCGCCGACCGCGGCAAGTTCAAGACTCCTTCGCTACGCAACGCGGGCCTGCGTACTCGCTACTTCCACAACGGTTCCGAACTGATCCTCGACAACGGCCCGGCCCCGGGTGGTGTCGACATGGTTTACATCAATGGTGGTGGAGCCTTCCGCGACAATCTCGACCCATTGTTGGTCCCCCTGGCCGGACGCCCAGGCATCAACATGCAACAGATCATGGATTTCGTCGCAAACGGGCTGACGGATCCACGCGTGGAAAACGCTCTGCCTCCGTTTGATAAGCCGACCCTTTTCAGTGAAGCGAATCCAGCCGGTGCCATCCGCTTCGGACCCTCCAACATGGGCGGCAACGGCGTGACCCCGACCCTCATCGTGAACACTCCAGCAGCTCTGGGTAGTACTTCCTTTAAGGTAGGGCTGGAAAACGCGCCAGCCACTGCGAGCATCGCCTGGCTCGGCCTTTCCCGCGCTGCCGGCAGCGGCACCCTGGTGAATGGTGTGCCGTTCAACCTCGGTGGCCCGGTCGACCTGTGGAAGACCTCCTCCCTGCAGACGGATAGCTCCGGGCTCGGATACGCCACTTTCCAGATCGACATTCCCAGCCAAGCCGGCCTCCTAGGCATGGATTTCCACGTCCAGGCCTTCGTCGAAGACCTTTCGGCCCCTGGAGGCACCGGAGCCGCCACCCGCGGAGCCACTTTTACGGTGCTTTAAGCCCTTTTTTGGGCCCTCGCCCTCCAGGAATCCTGGAATGCGACTTCCAACCATCCCCATGGTCTTAAAGACTTTGGGGATGGTTCATTCCGTTTTATGGGGTACTATTGGTGGAACATTCTTGGTGAATTGCCGTCATCTTTAAGTAGGCCGCCCTTGCCTACAGCTGTTTCAGGCTGTTTCCAAACCATCCCAAGTCCCCCGCTCCCGCATGCGACTACCCATTCTTTGCACAACCCTGGCCGTGGCTGCCATCTTTGCTGGCAGTGCCAACGCTCAGCTCGGTCCGCCCCCGCAACCGCCCGAGAACCTCAGCACTCCTGAGAAGATTGTTCTCGGCAAGATTCTCTTCTGGGATGAGCAGCTCTCGTCCAACAACGAGACCGCCTGCGGTACCTGTCACATCCCGCGTTTCAGCTTTACCGACAACCGCGAGTTCATCCACCCGGGTGCGGATGGCATCGTGGGTTCGCTGGATGACAACATCACTTCGCCAGGAGTGGTGCGGGCCAACGCGAACAAAAGCTTCGTCCCGACGCCATTGTTCGGCATGTCGCCACAGCTGACCCGTCGTCGTACCAACGACATCTTTGGTTCGCTCTACCAGGATCGCATCTTCTGGGATGGTCGTGCGGAAGACACCTTCCACGATCCGGAGACGGGTGCCGTCAGCATCGTGACAGGTGGCGCTTTGGAAAGCCAAGCCGTGGAGCCGATCATGTCGACGGTGGAAATGTCTCACATCGACCGCACTTGGGATGATGTGCGCGACAAGCTGACCGATGCGATCCCGCTGCGTCTTGCCACCGATATCCCACCGGATATGGCTGCTGCGATCGCCCTCGATCCGACTTACCCGGATCTGTTCGAAGCCGCTTTCGGCACGACCGACATCAACGCCGAGCGCATTGGTTTCGCGATTGCCGCCTACGAACGTGAACTGGTCCCGGACCAGACTCCATGGGACGACTTCATGAACGGCGACGCCAACGCTATGACTCCCGACCAGATTGATGGTTGGAACCAGTTCAACGGCATCGCCAACTGTCACCTCTGCCACACTCCTCCGATCTTCTCCGACGGCGATTTCCACAACAACGGCATGCGCCCGACCGTGTGGGATCCAGGTCTCCAAGAGACTACCGGCGATGTCAACGACCGCGGCAAGTTCAAGACTCCTTCCCTGCGTGGTGCTGGTCTGCGGACGAGCTTCTACCACGGTGGTTACTTCCAAGAGCTTTGGCCGATCGGTGTGACCAACATCTACTGGGGTGGTGGCGGCGGATTCTCCGACAACCGCGACCCACTGCTGGTACCACTCATGAACGTGCCTGGCATCGACATGGAGCACATCATGGATTTCGTCGGCAATGCGCTGACGGACCCACGTCTGGAAGCCGAGACCTTCCCCTTCGATAAGCCGACCCTGTTCTCGGAGCGCACGCCGTTCTCGACGAACCTTTACGGCGAGGCGAACCCAGGAGCTACGGGTGTGGAGCCAAAGATCACGGCGCACATGCCTGCGATGCTCGGCGAGACCTTCCGTATTGCCGTCAGTGAAGGCAAAGGCGGTGTTCTGGCTCACTTCGGAGCTTCCGGTGCACCAGGTTCCGGCCTGATGCGCGGTGGTCGCATGATCAACATCGCGCTGCCGATGATGGAGTTCGTCACCCTGCCGTTGCCAGGCTCTGGCGATACCGACGGCTGGCGTTCGATCGAGTTCGTCATTCCGGATCGCGCCAACCTCGTCGGCCGCAACTTCTACATGCAGTGGTGGGTCGAAGATACGGGAGCACCGGGTGGCGTCGCATCGTCGACCAAGGGTGCGATCATCGAGATCCTGCCTTAAGGCTTCCGACTGGAGCTGATGTCCTTAAGATGGGCATCATGAGTTCCTCCCACCGGCGTCGTCTTGCAAGTCAAGGCGACGCCGGTGGCATTCATGCCATCTACGCGCCCGTCGTGCGCGACACCGTCACGAGCTTCGAATATGAAGTTCCCACGGTTGAGGAAATGGCCCGACGGATTCGCGAAGGAATGGAGCAGTATCCATGGCTGGTTGCGGTGGACCCAGAAGATGAGCAGAAGGTTTTGGGCTATGCCTATGCCTGTGCCTGGCGTGCGCGCACGGCTTATCAGTGGTCGTGCGAGGTATCGGTCTATGTGCATGCGGAGCACCACCGCAAAGGCATCGCGACGGCCTTGTATACCGACCTGCTCGCGCGCTTGAAGAAGCAAGGTTATGTGCTGGTGGTAGCCGGCGCGACTTTACCTAATGACCCGAGCGTGGCCTTTCATAAAGCCTTTGGCTTTGAAGCGGTGGGAGTGTTCCCAGGATGCGGCTTCAAAGCCGGGGGTTGGCATGATGTCGGGTTTTGGAAGTTGGAGTTGGGCGAGCGATGTGCGTCACCGACCCCACCCACCTCCTTTCTCCCCTAGAGTTCGTGTAACGTCTAGCGTGCTACGGTGTCCCTAATGCGATGGACCAGAGCGCACGATCAACCGACCTGAACGACCTGCTGCAACATGCGGGTTGGATTCAAGGCCTTGCCTACGCCACATTGCGCGACCATGCACTGGCGGAGGACGTCTCCCAGGAAGTCCTCCTGAAGGCGTTGCAGGGTCCAAAGCGTGGCGGCCGAGTCCTGCGGGCATGGTTGGCAGCAGTGACTCGCAACGAAGCCCGAAACACTTTGCGTGCTGCAAAGCGCAAAAGGGAACGTGAACAGAGGGTGGCTCAGCAGGAGGGCGTGCATGCGGACCCGGCCTCCAGTGCAGAAATCTTGCAGGCTCATCAGGCTTTGACCAGAGCCATCGAAGGCCTCGCGACACCCCATCGCGAGATTCTCTTGATGCGCTTCTACCGGGAGATGTCTTTCCGCGCGATTGCAGACGATCTGGGTGCAACCGAGGGGACGGTACGGACACGCCTCCACCGAGCATTGGCAGCTCTGCGACAAGCACTCCAACGGGAAGGCGGAGATTGGCGCGTCTCCTGCATTGCGCTCGTTCCGTGGTGGAAGTCTTCTCCATGGACTCCATCTCTTGCAACCCACGCGAGTCGATTGGGCTGGATGGCAGGAGCCTCGATCCTCGCTGTCGCATGCTTCGTTTGGATCATGCAACCGCCGTCCTCGCCGAGGGAAGACCCAATAGACCCCTTCGTAGTCGCCCTCGCAACCCTCGAGATGGAAGAAGCTCAAGTCGCGGCGATGCCACACCGTTCTGCTCTCGAGGAGGCGGATGATAGTGCTTTAGGGAACTCCAGCATGGCAGCCAGTGCATCGGGGGTGCGCTCTCGAGCACTCCTACATGGAATCCCTGTGCCGGGAGCATCCGTGTCCGCGTTCCAAGATGGCCAACTTCACCGAATTACCACCGATGATGCCGGCTTGTTCCAGGTGCCTTGCGATCCCGATCGTGTCGTGGGCTTGACGATCGTCTCCGAGCACGGTGCTCGCTCTCTGGAGCTCGAGATGAGGTACCGATCGAATATCGACTTGGTCGACCTTCACCAAGCACGTGGCATCTTGCGGTTATCCGATGAAGGTGTCGATACACCCTCGGAACAGGTCCAGGCCGAGGTGCGCATCTACGTGGACTGGTCCGCCATGGCCTACTTGGCTCCGCCACGCGAGGAGTTCCTGGAGTTGGCCTTCGAAACGAGTGCGCCTTGCCCCGGCGAAGTCGAGATTCCGACTTGGTTGGCGGAGGTCTCCACCATCGTCGAAGTGGAGGCGCCCGGGTACCTGCCCTATCGTCAGTATTTCGAAGGCGGTCAAGGTGGTGATGGCACCATCTGGGCAGGTCTCTTTCCTGGGGAAGAACGGGAGTTGCGCCTCGAAGACACGGATGGCCACCCCTTGGCTGAGTGCCCGGTCTACTTGGGCTTTCCTTGCGAGCTGGCTGGAGTGACGGACACAGAGGGCCATCTTCCTTCGATGACTTCCTGGGGACGCGGGGAAGACCCCAATGTGGCGAACCTTTTCACGGGAATCCTCCTCCGCCTCGAGGATGGCCGCCACTGGTTCAGTGGCAACCTCACGGGCCCGGGTGATTCCGTTTCCATCGACTTTGATACCGACGTCCTCGTGGTGGACACCAAACCGATTGAGGTGCACCTCCAGGACAAACCTCTCGGGGATGGCCAATCGATTCAAGTGATGAGTATGCATTCCGCTTTCGGAAGAGGGTTGCTCCGAGCGACCGGCTACACCTCCACTGGCTTGGTCGGATCCTCCGATTTCCTCGGCCCCTTGTGGCAAGACATCGCCCCTGGAGAAACCGTGGAGTTGACGGGAGGCATCTTCGGCCCGGGCTCTGCAGTGTTTGCACGTTTGCAGCCGTATGGCTGGTCTTTAGGGGAGTTCCCAATTGAAGAGAATCGCGCGCTAGTCCAAGCCACGCTCGTAGAGCAGGCTTTCTCGCTAGAGGGAGTGATCCCAGAGGATGGAGTCTCCTATTCCATTCACCTACGGCAGGATCGTTCCCTCATCGAGGCACAACTGCCCGTGGAGGGAGGCGAGGCCAAGGTCATGATTCCGGCGGGCATCTACACGGTGGAGGTGTGGAGGTCCGATGCCCAAGGCTCCCACCCTCTGCTCTTGGGTAATCCAAGGCACCCCTCCTTCTCTCGGCATGGACGCCTGGATGGTTCCCGTTGGATTCTGTCGACTACCGCATTCGATTGGCTTCCGACTAGAATCCTCGTCGACGGCCAGGCTGCCTTAGGCGGAATAGTTGGTGGACACCGCGTCGACCCGGACGGACGTGTCCTATTGCCATATACCAACGAAGGGGAGCCCTTCTTTCAAGGCATGAGGCTGGAACTTCCGGCAGCCGTTCACCAGGCGACCGGTGGCACGGTATTCCTGAACCATCATGGGCGCCAGGCCTCTCCCTTCGGCACGCATTCAATCGGCATGCAAGGGGAGCACGTCTTGGCTTTCACTCTCAGCCCGGTGGAATTGATGGTGCCAGCAAGTACTGCCGCCAATCCTCGAAACCTTTCAGTGTTCACACATCCACTTGGCGAAACTGGGACCACCCATGCAATGACTGATGAGCCGATCTTTCCCCCACCTAAGCCAAACTCCTGGGGGCGATGGGGTTCTTTTGAGGTAAGCAATGATGATCAAGTGTTCCGCCTTCGCCTCCCCCCTGGCCGGTACAAGGTCCGGTTGGGAGACTGGGGAGAGGTCGCTGCGACCTTCGGGGGAGATGATGGTTTCGAGGTCCTTCCAGGAGTCCTGGAAGTGGTCTATCCTGATTAGGAACACCCTCTGTAACGGATTCGCTGCTGGCGGTGTATTTCCTCCTGATGGCATCTGAATCCCTTCCCAACGACCCCGAAGAGATCCTCGAGCATTCCGGCTGGATCCGGCGGCTGGCATTCTCCACCCTTCGCGATCACGAGCTGGCGGAGGACGTCTCCCAAGAGGTCTTGTTGAAGGCCCTTGCCGCCCCACGGCGATCTGGACGCATCCTGAAAGCATGGCTGGCGACTGTGACCTTTCATCAGGCGAAGAACTCACGACGAGGTGCTGTGAGGCGGTCGATCCGGGAAACCAAGGTAGCCGCCGAGCGCGCTGACCTGGAACCGCAGACCCCCGACTTACTCGCCATGCACCGCGAGGTCCTCGATGCCGTTGGTGCCCTCGCACCACATTATCGCGAAGTCATCCGACTACGCTTCTTCGAGGACTGCTCCTTCCGGGAGATTGGAACCAAGCTCGGACTTACCGAAGGGAATGCACGCGTTCGTCTCCATCGAGCACTGAAGGAACTGCGTGGGGTCATGGCTGGAGGTGGTAAGGATTGGCGTGCAAGTTGCCTCGCCCTTGCCCATTCCCTTCCCTCTGGCACCGCGACGACCCTCTCGACCAGCTGGTGGATGGTCGCTGCCGGCATTCTGCTCCTATGGTGTGGGTGGTGGAGTTGGAACTGGATACAGACTCCGGCGATGCCTTCCGGGGAAACTGCTCAATGGGCCACAGCCACCAAGGAGTCCCAGCAGGAGCCCCCAACGGAGGCTGCCTCTTTAGAGAGCCTGCTCACGCGCGAGGTTCACAAGCCGACTCCAACCCAGTCGGAGGATCCCGCGCCCTCGGCAAGAACTGTTCTTATGCAGGGACAAGTCCTTGAAGCCGGCATGCCTGTCTCAAATGCAATAGTACGGGTATGGGATAAAGGCAATCTCTCGGAACTTGCGACGGATGAATCGGGCCTCTTCGAAATGAATGTCGACCCTGATTCTCGCCCAGCAGTCTCCGCCTATACAACTAAGGCATCGGCAAGCCGGACCTGGAGCAGTAAGGGCAGTCGACCGTACTACCTTCATTTGATCGAGTATCCGGCAGAAGGGCGAGTTTTCATGGTTCGCGACGAGATGACGGGAGGCCCCGTGAGTGAAGCGCAAGTCGAGGTCTTCGTGGATTGGGGGAATGGCGACCGAGAGACCGTCGGCGAAGATGGGCATCGCTTCCAAAAGGTCGGGGAAGGGAGGACGGACTCCACCGGAAACTTCCGCCTTCAAGGCTGGTTTCTTGGGCTACCGCTGGTCTTCAACACGGTGGCCTCTGGGTATTTCCCGGAACGCTTCGCAAGAGACCTCTTTCTTTGTCCTGGAATCACTAAGCCTATTCAGCTTCTGGATACAGACCAAAACCCCTTGGCGGATTGCCTCGTATGGACAGGGGAGCATTCCGGAACTCCACAGTCGACGGATGCACTTGGCATGATTCCGAATGTGCAGAGTTGGGGACCCTCGCACATGACGTTCAAGGCCAACGGGCTCAGCGCCATGCCATCCAATCTGCTCCTACGCCTTCCCGATGGACGCTTCTGGTACGCCTCTAGCTATGAACATGAACCCAACACGGTGAGTGAATGGGAAGATCGCATCTGCGTAGTCGTCGACACGACCCCTCTGTCCATCCAAGCCGTGGACATGTCAATCCCTCCGGATTCTTGGGTAGAAGTTCGGCAAATTGTCCCAGATGGCTACTACCCGAAAGGGCTAGACACGCGGGAAGGATTGGTCTGGCATCGAGTCGACCAAGGCGAATCGACGACCCTCCCTTCTGGCATCCTCGGCCATTTCACGGAGGTCCAGGCCAGGATCATGCCGCAGGATTGGTATCTTGGCGAATTCCCGATTGTCGACCACAAAGCCATCATCGACCAACAACTTTGCAGCCTGACCGTGACCCTGGAGGCCGATTCACAAACCCTCAAGAAACCTCTTCTACTCTTCGTGAATCAAAGGAGTAAACCACTTCGAAGCGTGCCCGTGGTAAATGGTGTAGCCACAATCCAAGTTCCATTCCGGGAGGAGTCGAAACGAAGCTACCCCGACCATTTCTTTAACTACAAACTCTCCGTCCAAGACACCTCAACCGGCAAGCTGATCCTTCTTCAATACCCGGAAGGTGACCAAGCTTCTGACAAAATTTCTCTTCAGCCCGGCCAGGAGCAGATGCAGGTGACCCTGCGCGCCAGCACCTCCAGCTGGTTACCACTCCAAGTACGTGTGAATGGCATTCCTGTAGAAGGAGGCACCTTAAACAGGCAGCCGATCGGCCTAGACGGCATGACGCGCATCTTGCAGGGCGCAAACGGAGAAGTCGAGCTCACCCACCTTGGCCTCAGCCTCCCGACTCAGCTGCGGTCTTCCGACATGCCTCCCCTGCTCCGCTCCATGAACCTCCAGAATCACAGGGATCATTTCCCCACTATCCAGGAGCAAGGTGGTCTCCATTTCATTGATGTCGAACTGGCTACCGTAGAACTCTTGATTACCCAGGATGTCGCAGGCAAGCTTCTCGGAGAAAAGACCGGTCGCCTCGGCTCATGGATTCGCCATTGGCCGACCTGGGAAAACTCCGATCCCTGGGAGTTCATAAAGACACCCTCCACAGAAGGCTGGTTCCCTTTCCGTGTGCCTGCCGGTCGATACCGCTTTAGCGTTGGCGAGAAGACCTATGGCGACGAAGGAGGGACAGAGTTCGCACCCGGCACGATCACTAGGCTGTATCCCAATGAGGAAACGGAGCCGCCGGATTCCTCCACTCTCCGAAGCCAAGAGCACTCCTCCCCTGCCTCGCCGAAGTAGCCGCAGCCACAGTGACTCAAGAACACTTCTTGATCCAGTATTTATCCAAGAAGATCAAGGTCGTAAATCCGACGGCGGCGATGCCGAATGCGATCTCCAGGCCATCTTGAACCTTGCCGATCATGATGGCGCGGCCGGTGAGGAAGGCCATGATGAACCAAAGCGGGCGTCGCCACCAGATCAGGACTCGCAGCCTGGCAACATTGGCCTTTTCGATGATGTCCGGTCGGTTCTTGTGTTGGCCCCAACCGCCGATGCCGGAAGTCACCGGCATAAGTTCCGAAACCAGGGCAATCAAGCACACCGCGAATCCGACGTCTTTCCATAACGCATAGGCAAAGGCCAACAAGCAGACACCGTGGTGGATGACGAGGTCCTTACGCGGAATGATGCTGCGACTCATGCGCCCGTAGAGCATCCACACGAAGTCGGAGAGGATGTGTGCGAGCACCACCAACATCCCGTGCCACATCCAAAGATCGCCCAGGGACTGCTCGGGATAGTGCCGGTAAAGATAGGCCTGATCCCAGTGTTGGATGCCGACGATGGCTGCTGCGATGCCGATGCCAGTCAGGATTGCGGCAGCGATGCCGCGCGATAATTTGAAGGCTCGGTGATACTCGTGAACGACGCGCCCGAGGAACCAGGCGTGCACCGCAACGAAGAATGCGGTGTAGATCGAAAGCAGCAGAAGTAGCACGAAGCTAAGAGGTTACCATCCCCACTCCGACGAATTTTGTATAGGATGGACGCATGTCCCCCCCATGGAAGGCAACCCTAGCCTTCCTTTGCTTTGCCACATCCCCTACCTCGTGGCTCAGCGCTCAGGAAAGCGAACCCCGTGAAACCCTGCTTCAGAGCGACTTGGAAGTCGTTGAAGGAGTGGCGGAGAACTTTGTGCATGTCGACCCTGCCGCTGCAGGTTGGCGCACGGAGGTCCTGCACGATGGTGCCAAGGCTGGACTGAAACATCTGTTCGCTTGGATCGCAAAGGATAAGGAGCTACCGCAAGAACTCTTCGCCGATGGGTTCCTAAGCACGGAGTTTCGCCCGGAAGAATTGGAGACCGTGTTCCAGGATGGCGCCTTGTCTGTACGTCAAGCGCATGCGATCGCGGAACGGACCTACTCCTCCCAAGAGTTGGGGCAAGCTGCCGCCACGCTGAAGGCACAGTTCGCATCGGGAGAACAACGGGATGCCTTCTTCAAGATCATCACGGTGGAGATGCAGAGTTCGCATGTGGTGCAGACGCAGTTCCTCTACCACGCGGCGATTGCAGCAGATCCATTCGTCACGCAGGTGAACCTGGAAGGCGTAGCGACATGGGAGATCGGCGCGGACGACGAAGCCGTTTCGATGGCTTCGCTTGCGGTGCATCATTACGAAGAACTCGTCACTTCAAGGCCGACCTTTGAAGACATCACCACTTCCGTCTTCGGCAAGACCAAGCGTTGGAAGCCCGAGATGATGGTGGGCGTGGATCAGCTGATGAACCGCAATGACCGCCTCATCGGCATGAGCTTCGTAGGCAGCCAAGGCATTGCCGTCGGCGATGTCAATGGTGATGGACTCGACGACCTCTACGTCGCGCAACAGGGTGGCCTGCCGAACCGGCTATATCTGCATCAAGCCGATGGCACCGTCGTCGAAGCTGCGCGCGATGCCCAGATTGATTTCCTCGACAACACGCGGGGAGTCCTGTTGGTCGACCTCGACAATGATGGTGACCAGGATCTGGTCTCGACCGTGCGCGCCAACCTGGTGCTGGCCTACAACAACGGCAAAGGCGTCTTCGCCGAACGCAAGATCCTGCGCTACAACGACGTCGCCGACATCTACTCGATCACGGCCGCGGACCCCGATGGCGATGGAGACCTGGATCTCTACGCATGTCGCTATGTCACGGGTGGCCTGGTCGGCGGTGTACCGACTCCCTATCACGATGCCGAGAACGGAGCGACCAACTTCTACTGGCGCAATGAAGGCAATCGAGAGTGGCGCGAAGTCACGAATCTCGTCGGCTTAGGGCAGAACAACACAAAGTTCAGTCTCGGCGCATGCTGGGAAGACATCGACAACGATGGCGACGTCGACCTGTACGTCGCGAATGACTTTGGGCGTAACAACCTGTACATCAATGATGGTCATGGGCAGTTCAAGGATGAAGCCGTGGCGCGGGGTGCGGATGACATCGGCGCGGCCATGGGTGCGAGCATCGCGGATGTCGATGATGACGGGGACTTGGACATCCTGGTGACCAACATGTTCAGTTCGGCAGGGCGTCGGATCGCCACGCAGAGCGACATGTTCATGGATGGTGAAGCGCAGGAACTGCACAAGGACTATGTGCGACACGCCCGCGGCAACACCCTGTTGTTGAACCATGGAGATGGCAACTTCACCGATGCGACCGAGACTTCGGGAATCGCCATCGGTGGTTGGGCATGGGGTGCGCAATTCGTCGACATCAACAACGATGGCCTCGAAGACATCTACTCCCCCAACGGCTTCCTCACCAACACCAACTCCGACGATTTGTGAAGTTTCTTCTGGCGGCGCGTGACGTCGCAATCTCCAGCTTCCGGATCCGACCCCACCGACGCCTATGCCGATGCATGGGCCAGCATCGCACACCTCGTTGCGGTCGAAGGCATGTCCTGGAGCGGACGCGAACGCAACCGCATGTTCCTCTCCGTCGGCAACAACAAGTTCGTCGATGCGAGCTCCGTCGCCGACCTCGACTTCCTGGAAGACGCACGCGCGCTCGCCCAGCTCGATTGGGATGGAGATGGTCGCGTGGATCTGCTGTTGCGCAATCGCAATGCCCCACGCTTGCGCCTCCTGCGAAACCGCGGCCCGGAGCAAGCCCATTGGATGCAGGTGCAGCTGGTCGGCACTGGCAAATCCAATCGCGACGCCATCGGTGCCCGCGTCACCCTCAAGACCGCAAAGGGTGAAGAGCAACGCAACCTACGCGCCGGCGAAGGATTCCTGTCGCAGAACTCCAAGACCCTGTTCTTCGGTTTGGGTGATACCGAGGTCGTCGACAGCGTTGCGGTGCGCTGGCCCGACGGCACCGTGGAAGAGTTCCCACTCGGCACCATCAACAGCCGCATTCGCTTGACTCAAGGCAAGGCTGAAGTCGAGAGCATCGATGTCGTCCGCCCGGGTCGCTTGGCCGCGATGCCACAGGAAGCACCGACCTCCCCCGATCTGGGGCGTGTCACGGTCATCACCAAACTGCCGATGGAGGAGTTCCCGATCCCTTCCTGGGAGAACCCGGAGCGCAAGGTCAAGGATCTCGCCGGCCGCCCGTTATTGATCAACTTCTGGTCGACGACCTGTGCATCCTGCATTGAGGAGTTCGAACAGATTCGCCTGAAGCGGAAGAACCTCAACCGCCGGGGGCTGCAAGTGGTCACCCTGCTGACCGATGGCCCCGAGGCTGAAGTGAAAGCGCGCACGATCCTGAAGGCCGTGCAGCTCGATCGCATGGGCGGCCGCGCTACGGAAACGCACACCGAGGCGATGCGGTTTCTGATTGAGGAAATCCTGGGCCGCTCCATCGATATGCCCCTGCCCGTGAGCCTGTTGCTGGATGAACGCGGGCAGTTGGTGCAGATTCATATCGGCGCCCTCAAGATGCAGGGGTTGATCCGCGACCTCGGCATCCTCGACAAGATGGATCCGAAGAACCCCTCCGCCAGCCCCCTAGCTTTCGGCCGACGCCTCGCTTTCGCCGACCGCAGCTTCAATCGCCTCGCCGGGCGTTTCCAAGTAGCCGGCATGCATCACTTGGCGCTGTACTTCGCCAAGTTCCAGGACCGCTTCCAGCAGCCTAAGGCGCAACACTAGTCCTGGGACTAGTCCAGGCGGTCCATCGCCAGCACGCTGTTGACCACGACCGTGAGTCGGCCGCTTTCGTAGACCAGGATTTCCTCGGTGCCGGCCAGGGTTTGCCGGTCTTCGTCCATCCATAGAACCTTGGTCACGTTTTCATCCACGAACTGGCCGACCGGACCGAAGCCGAGGTAGCGCGTATCCAGCTGGAGGCGGCCACCGGCGGTGTAGAACACCTCGTAGAAGGTGATCAAAGCCAGATAATCGATGGTGCCGGAGCTGCGCGGCGCCGGAAAGCTGTAGTGAACCAAGCGGATCTCATCGGGGCCCTCGCCATAGCTGTCGAATCCCAGGGTCTGGGTGAGCGGCAGGTCCCCCGGGCTCAGCGGGACGGCCACCCCACGCCACAGCCCATCGAGGTCGGTGTTTTCGAAGACCTGGCTGGTCTCACCGGCTGGGGTTGCATCCACAAGAGCATCCCCGAGGCCTCCCCCGCAACTTGGGGCAGCCAGGATCATGGGCACGGCTAGAATGAGAGCGGAATAACGCACAACCCACTATAGGGCATGGTTTGCGCTCGGCCGGTGGTTTCGGTGGTCTTCTCTTGACGAAATCCACCCTTCCACCTACTCTATTCGGCCCATTTCGCCCCACGACACCGTGTTCCTGGGCGACATCAAGATTCCATGGCTACCTACACCGGTCCCAAAGTCCGCCTCTCCCGCCAGCTCGGCGTGGCGATCTCGGACAACCCGAAGCATCTCAACTCCCGGCGTCTCGATACGCCCCCGGGAGGCACCTCCAAGCGCATGCGTCGCCTTAGCGACTATGGTGTGCGTCTGCGCGAGAAGCAGAAGCTTCGTTACTACTACAACGTGCAGGAGAAGCAGCTCCGCCGTTACGTCCAAGAAGCCGCACGCCGTAAGGGCAACACCGGTGAGAACCTGCTCGAGATCCTCGAGCGTCGCTTGGACAACGTTGTGCGTCGCATGAACTTTGGTCGCAGCATCTGGCAGAGCCGCCAGGTCGTGAACCACGGTCACGTGCTCGTCAACGGCCGCAAGGTCGACATCCCTTCCTACCAGGTGCGTCCAGGCGATGTCATCACCGTGAAGGAGAAGTCGAAGGAAGGCATCGAGCGTAATGTCGAGCTGATGGGTGGCGAGTCCAGCTATGAGTGGATGGCCCTTGACCGCGGCAGCCTGACCATTACGATCACTGATAAGCCCAAGGGTGCCCAGCACCCCTTCGATCTGCACATGGGCATGATCGTCGAGTTCTACTCCAACTAGAGTTCACCCAAACGGCGGCGGTTGGCGAGAGACTGTCCGTCCGCGGCGCACCGCGCCTCTTTCCCCTGAACGCAGCTGCTCCGGCAGCTGCGTTTTTTATTGGATTCGCACGCTATTGGATGACGAAACTGGCCACGTTGGAGAAGTTGCGATATTGCACCGCCTGCAGCCACATGGTCGCTCCGGTCATCTGGGGTACATTGGCGACAACACTCTCTCCACCCGTAAGGTCACTCAGAAAGGGACCCGCAAAGACATAGGGAGATTGCAGCTGCATAAGGATGCCCAGTGCAGGAATGTAGGTGAATCCCGTTCCCTGGAGGGAAGCCGCAATCCAGGTATCGGCCTCGGCTCTTCCCCGAGTCATCTCAATGGTGACGGTTTGGCCCCCCACCGGCTGGGCAGGAGAAATTGAGATTTGTGGCTGGGCAGGAAGAATGGCTGTATCGCCGAGGGAATCAAACCGTGCAAGAGGATAGTGAACCGGGCCAACCTGACTGACCCGGCTATAGGCATAGGGTTTGGGATTCTGAGAGTTGAAGTCCACCCCGTAGAGTCCGCCCAATGGATGAAAACTGATGCCACGGAGGCTCTGATAGCTTTCGATATGCCAGACCTGGGTGCCGTCGACAGCGACGCGATAGTAGTGGGAATCCCAGAAACCACCGGCAACATCTTGAGTGGCATAGAGCTCCCCATCCACCGGATTGAAAGCCAAGCCAGACCACCCGCTATTCCTACCAAGCGTGGTGAGCCAGGTAAGGGAAGCATCGGCTTTGTTGATGAGATACCAAGAGCCGCCGTAGATATTGCCGCCATACATTTGCCCCGTGACCGGATGGCACGCAACCATGGAGATGTCGTCGGCAAAGTCTCCGATTTCCTGGGTTTGCCAGGTCACCGGGTCGATCCGGGTCAGGGTGAAGCGGGTCCAAAAATTACGCACATGCACCGCATAGATTTGGTCCGTCGATGGGTCGTAAGTGAGACAGGATGGAAAGGCGCTTGCCCCGTAGATATCGAGCAGCGGCTGACTGCGCCCGGCGCTACCAATGGCATGAATCTCTCCGCCAACATTGGCGAGAATCGGGTCATGCCCTTGACTCAGTTGAGCCCCCCAACAGGGTGAGGTGGCTAAAAATAGGATGGCTAAGAAACGAATCATAAACTTAGACCCATCCTAGCAGAGAAACGTCTTCTCAGTCTTGCTCCTCAACCACGCAACCAAGCGCATCGAGGTGGACGGCTTCCGGCGCCGTCTCTTCAGCTCCTGGACCTGACTCAGAGGCTGTCATGCCTTCCACTACGGCTGCCTCGCTCGGGTCGGAATCCTCCGCATGGGATTCTCCACAGCCGGCGATGCCGAGAGAAACTGCCGCGAGCCAGACAAAATGCAGGTGCCGCATCATCGCCAACGATCATCGAGCGGATTGTCCGGCGCGGAGCCGTCGTCGCTGTCTGTGGTCTTTTCGGCGGCCTTCTTGAACAGGTCATCTAATTCCTTCTTGCGCCCTTTCTCGGCGTTCAGGGCCGCACCAAAGGCATCCGCCTGTCGATCCTCGCGTGCGGAAATGCGCGCTTGGATCTCCCCCAGATCGTTGGCCTTCTCCTCTCCGTGGGCCAGAATCGCACCGGTCTCACGGTCGATCCGAAGTCGGCTCCCGCAGTCGGGGCAGTGGATTTCCAAGTCTTTCTTGCGCATCGATTCCTCCTGAAATGGGGCTTCGCGCCCACTTTACCCCTCTTTTTGGGGGAGCCTGAAGAGAATATCCACAGAATCCTGAAAATCCTGGAACTCAACTGGCCCTGAGCCCATCCCATGAATGAAGCAAGTAGGTGTTGCCGTCATCGATTCATCCAGGGGGCTGGCGGCAGGATCAACTTGCTTCTTTTTTTGCCGCTGAAGGCACGAACCTCCCCTCGGTGGTGAACCCGGACCGCAGCTGAAACATCCCCGCCCCCTGGGCTCCTTTCCCATCTGGGGTTTGTTTCGCGCGATTTGGTCCGAGTCATTCTGATGCGGCCTAGCAATTTTCTTTGCTAGGCATCCCAGAACTCCTGTATCGTTGAGAAATGCCCCAAATGGGCGTTGGAATGCTCCGGGGATTCAAAACCCTGATTGCGTTATTCCCGTTTTGACAAGGTCCTCTCCTTGCCTTGCAAATAGACCTATGGCACTTTCTCTTCCCTTTTGCACTGCGATTGCCGCGGCATTGACGGCCAGCTCTGCGCTTGGCTCGCCCTTGCAACTCAACTTGGAGATTGAAGAAATCTACACCCCAAAGGCGGAGGCCGAAATCTCCTCCTTTTCGGGTTGGAGTGTGATTAATCCTCTGGGGGACATCCTCGGCAATGGCAGGCCAACGGTTCTAATTGGCGGAGAGGACATAGAGAATTGGAGCACGTATGACTTGATCCAGTTCACATCCGGACCGGGAACTAGAGGCCTTGAGTTTCGGATACCTCAATTCGTTACCTATCAAGCCCTTGGGCTCTGGTGGGAACCATCCCTAACTTTGCTAAAGACTCCCTCTGGGTTTCAGGCGGTCATTAACCGATTCCCATACGCTTTGGAGTTCCTGGATTTCCCGAATGGCACGTCTAGATCCGTGTTGAATCCGCTGCCCCCCAATCCAGGAGACGCTCCCCAACTTGGGTGGGAGGGCATTTGGAATGCAGGTGACCTCAATCAAGATGGCTTTGATGACTTGTTTTTCCAAGCACATTCTTCCGGCCTATTTGATGGGTACACGGGAATGATTGACGGGTCTTCCATGCAGGTGGTTTGGAGGAATTATTCGCACTGGGACAGCCAAGTTCGGCCTGTCACACCGGACCCAACCTCTGGTTTTTCCGATTTCAATGGAGATGGGGTAAGAGACTTTGTCTCCGGTTGGCTTCAAGTACTCCCTCCATTTACACATGGGACCAAACACTTAATCGCACATTCGGGCAGTGATGGATCGATTATCTGGGAAAGCAACGTTGGGACTGGATCTCGATTTGGTGTTTCAGGGCGAGACCTTAACACCGACGGAATTCCAGATATTGTTACCGTTGGACTCCCAACAGAAATTTTTGCTGTGAGTGGCGCCGATGGACTACCCATTTGGTCCTTACATATTTCCTCAGTAGCTCCACTCATCCCCGCAACCGGAACGAACCCGTTCTTCAACATTACCGTTTTCTTCGAGGACAGCACCAATCCGATTTCCTCCGACACCGTTTCCGTTGTCGTCAGCCTGCAGACCGGTGCCACCCCAGGGGATGAACATTTCGTCGCCACGTTAAGGGAAACGATGGGTTGCCTCTTTCCGTAACGCCATTCCCGCAGTCGCTTTCCCCATGGCTGCCTGACCCTGTTGAGCCGAATAACAATCAGCCATTTTTGGTTGGGGATTGGGATCGAGACGGTCTTACCGAAATTGCTACCTACTTCGATACACCGAGCTTCGATCCCAACGGCTTCTGGCCAGCTGGCTCGGCCTTTACGCTTGCCGTGCTGGGAAGACCCACGATTGAGGTGCCGGGGAGTCACTCCATAGGGCAAACTAACCAGATCTCTTTTGAGATCCCTTCGGCTGCCGGCATGGTCGCTCAACTTGTAATCTCATCTGGGTTTGATTCCTCAGGCGGCGTGACGATTGATCATTGGCCTACGAACCTTAGCAATGATGCTTTTTTGACTTGGAGCCGCAATCAGCCACTCCTAACTTCTCTCGATGTGGACGGGAAAGGTTCCATCGACTTCACTATCCCCAATAACCCCAGCTTTATCGGAACCGAAGTTTTTCTCCGGGGGATCGTTTGGGAACCAGCATTCCCTTTCACTAAGGTCTGGACGATGTCCACCTTAGGCAAGACTATCGTTACCAACTAGACGCAGCGAAATCTGCCCGTCAGCAAGCACAAGGCACAGCCTTGCAGTACGGGCATCCATCGCCGTACTTCTTCTTCGCCGCATCTTCGAGATCGATGCCGCGGATTGAAGCCAAAGTGCTGAGCCAGGCGAGGACATCGGCGAACTCCTCTTCGAGGTTGGCGCGGTCATTGTTCCTGCGAATTGCGCGGGTGAGTTCCCCCACCTCTTCGGCGAACCACATGTAGGTGGCATCGATGCCACGGGCCTTATCCTTCTCGAAGTAGATCTCTTCGATCCGTTTTTGAAACTCGCGTAGTTGCATCTCTAGCCGTGACGGATGACGGTGAAAGCCAAGTCGCTTTCAGGTTCGCCTTGCAGGAAGGCGCGCAGCTTTTCTTCCAGAGTGTCGATGCCATGCTCCACCGCCATCTTGGCTAACTGATAAACCCCGGCTTCCCCGAGTTGCTTGCCAGAAGGCGAAGTGCATTCGAAGGCCAGTGGGCTGAACATGACCAGGGCATCGCCCTTCTTCAGTTCGAGATGCAGCGTCTCGATGGAGTTCCGGAAGATGGGGCCTTGGTCAAAGCCAAGTGCGATGCCGTTCGGCTGCAACTTACGCAGCTGACCTTCCTTGGCATCCCAACGAACCGCCGGGGCTTGGTGGCCGGCGGAAACCACTTCGACCTGAGCGGTTTCGGTATCGACGCGGGCAGCCATCACCGAACAGTAGAGGCCGCGGGCCAAATCTCGGTTCAGACTGGTGTTGGCGGCATCAAAAGCGACGGCAGGTTCCGCGCCACCGAGCAGGCTACTGCGCAGATAAGCACGGGTCATCGCCATCAGCAAAGCGCCGGGCATACCGTGGGTGGCGGGCGCACCGACCAAAGCGGTGAGGTGGCCGAGGCCGTCGTCCATGGCATCGACGAAATCGCCGGTACCGGCACCACCGGATTCAATCAGGCAGTTCTCGATCGACCAACCTGCAGGCGGCGACAACTCCATCGGCTGCAGATGCCTGCGTAGTTCGCGCAGGTTTTCGGCTTCGGCTTCAGAAGCCGCGAGGGCTTCTTGATTGTCTTGACTCTCGATGAGGTCATCGACCATGCGCTCCATCGCCACAGCAAGATGCGCCACTTCGCCGACGGCATCTTCACCGCGAATCTGGCGATCGAGGTGACCGCGGCTGATCGCGAGCACGTCTTCGACCATCTCATTGAGTGGCGCGGCCAGTCGCCGTGCGGTGAGGGCACCCATCATCACGGTTGCCGCAACCAGTGCGCCGCAGACCAAGACCACTAAGGCCAAAACTCGCATAGCCGTATCGCCACCGAGGTCACTGGGCGCATACATGGTGACGGATTCCGATACCGCACCACCTCCACTTGGCGTGTTGGCGAGGAACACCGTGCTGGTCTCTTCGCCGCGGGTGGAAGTGACTGGGCCGACACCGACCTGCACTGGAATGCCGGTGGTGGTGTCGTGTGCCGTCATCTCCATGGCACCGCGACGGGCACCATCGGCTTCAAGACGAATGGTCTTGGCGACCAATTCGGTTTGCGCTTCCTGCACCAGGTCGGTGCCCATGTCCTGAATGCCTTGCAGCAGCACAAAGGCTGCAATCGATGCGAACACGCTCGCCAGCAGACCCAAGCCGAGGGTGAATCGGGTGGCGATGCCCATGCCGGGCGGGCGACGACGTTGGTAAGCCGAGTCGGTCAAGTAACTAACAAGTCAGGGAAGAGACCACGTAGTGCGACCATGACCACGAGCGCATAGGCACCGGCGACCAGGTCATCTACCACGATACCCCAACCGCCGGGAAGTTTCTCCAGCCTTCGGGCGGGTGGCGGCTTGACGATGTCGAACAGGCGGAACAGGAAAAAGGCGAGAATGAGGTGGTTCCAGCCCGGGAAACCGACCCAAGCCACGGCCACGAGATAGCCGACAACCTCATCCAGGACGAATTCGCCCGGATCCTTCCGGCCATAACGACGCTCCGCCCATTTCCCGGCCAGTGCGCCGAGGAAACTCATGACCACCGTAAGGCCGAGCACCAGGGGCAGGAAGGCAGTAGGCCAAGTCCAGCCGACCAGCGCGGCAATCGCGACGCCACCCAGCGTGCCGAAGGTGCCAGAAGCGACGGGCGCATAGCCGAGCCCAAACCAGGTCACGTACATCTCGACGCAACGGTCCTTCCAGCTCGTCATTTGATGGCTGCTCATGTGAGTTTCTCCAACATCGAGTAGGCCAGAAGCAGGGTGCGCTCCTCGCCGGTCTCATCGAACTGTACGACCACGCGCGCGTTCACGCCTTTGCCTTGAATGCGGGTGATGCATCCATCGCCGAACACCGGATGCCCGACGAGATCGCCGACAGCCAATCCTTCATCCTCGCTATCTTCCAGTTCCGACTCCGCGGCGGAGGACGATGCACTGCTGGTCCGGCCGCTGCTGTGGAAACCTCCAGCTGCAGGGACGCGCACACTGCTGACATCTTCCAACTCCTCCCCGATGACAAAGTCCGGCAGGACCTCATCCGGAAGCTCCTCCAGAAAACGCGACGGCGTGGTCGGCCCCGGTGCTCCAGTACGGAAACGCATCCGGCAATGCGACAACAGGAGTTCTTCCCGCGCACGCGTCAGGGCCACATAGAACAAGCGACGTTCTTCCTCCAAGCCTTCTGGATCCTCAAAGGAACGCGCGTGTGGGAACAAGCCTTCTTCCAATCCCACCACTGCGACGCGATCGAACTCCAATCCTTTGGCGGCATGCACCGTCATCAAGGAGACGCGCTCGGCGGTTTCTTCCCAACGATCCAAATCGGTCAGCAGGGAAATCTCTTCGAGGAAACCGCGGAGGCCACCCTCTTCGCGTTCATCGTATTCATGCGCGAAGGCGAGCAGTTCCTCGATGTTCTGTCCGCGGTCGACATCTTCAGTGTGGTCCAGGCTCTCCGCGAAGTGACGATAGCCACTGCGATCGATGATCGTGCGCAAGGCGAACTCTGCCTTACCCAAGTCCTTGCGCATCGCCTCATAGACCGAAAGGAACTTCAGTAGCCCCTTCTTCGCTGGACCGCGCACACCGGAACGCACCTCTTCGCGTTGAATGGTAGTGAGCATCGGCTCTTGATGCTCTTCCGCGACGGCACGGATGCGCCCCAGCGTGGTGGCGCCGATGCCTCGGGGTGGCACATTGACCACACGTTGGAATGCGACATCATCCCGTGGATTGATGGCCAACCGCGCGAAGGAGGTCAGGTCCTTGATTTCTCGGCGCTCGAAGAAGCTGAGGCCACCGACGATCTGATACGGAATCTGCAGACGCGTAAAGGCAGCCTCCAAGGAACGTGAACAGGAGTTGGTGCGATAGAACACCGCGACTTCGTTGGCCTTGGTGCCATCACGCACCCAACCAGCCACGCGCATCGCGACCTGATTCGCTTCGAGCTCTTCATCGTGGCCATCGGTGAGGCCAAGCGGCGGACCATCTTCGCGATCGGTGACCAGATCCTTCTCCTTACGCGAAGTGTTGTTCTTGATCACATATTGCGCAGCCTTCAGCACATTGCCGCAAGAGCGGTAGTTCTGTTCCAGGCGCACCACATTCGCATCCGGGTAATCCTTATCGAAGCTGAGGATGTTGCCGATATCGGCGCCGCGCCAACGATAGATGGACTGATCCGGATCACCACACACCGCCAAGTTCCGCGTGTGCGCTGACAAGGCCTTGACCATCTCGTACTGGACTTCGTTCGTATCTTGATACTCATCGACGACCACATGCTGAAAGCGTTCGGTCCACCGACGTGGGCCTTGGCGATCCAGTTCGATCAACTGCAGACCCTTCCACAACAGGTCATCAAAGTCGAGGCTGTCTTGGCGAGAGAGTGAAGTCTCGTACTTGCCATAGACGATGGCGCAACGTTCCTCTTCCATGCCATACAAGGAAGCCTGTTCCTGCGCATGTGCTGGGCTCAAGCGTCGCTGTTTCCAACCCGAGATCATGCCCTCGAACTTGCGCGGGCGGAATACCTGCGGATCCCAACCCTGGTCCTTGATCAATTGACGCAACAGTTTGCGACGGTCATCGACATCGACGATGGTGAAGTCGCGCGTGCGCCCGATCGGTTCGGGATCCATGCGCAACATCCGCGCGCAGGTGGCGTGGAAAGTGCCAACCCACATGCCGGTGTAGGGCACATAAGCCGCAATCCGCGAACGCATCTCGCCCGCGGCCTTATTGGTAAAGGTGATCGCGAGGATCTGCGAAGCGGGCACACCGCGCGCACTCACCAGATGCGCAACGCGTCGGGTGATGGTGCGGGTCTTGCCGGTTCCAGCGCCGGCGAGGATCAGGAGAGGGCCACCCTCATGCTCCACCGCCTGCCGCTGAGCCTCGTTCAATCCCGAAAGGAGGTCAAGGACGGACATGCCCCCCCATGATGCCGTTTCGCCACCCAAAGCGCACGGTTCATCGGCCGTTGCGTCGGGCTTTGGCCAAGGCGCGGACGACACGCATGCCATCCAAAGCGCGTTGCACCGCTTCCCCCTCTCGCGTGGGTGCCGAGGCCAATGGCTGCACCTCCGTACGCAGGTCCTCTAGCTCCTGCCAGACCTGGTGCAACTTGCGTCGGCCCAGCAAGGCACGCAAGCGGACGTCTTCCGCCTGGATGCGCGCAACGGTGCTTTCGGCATGCAGAGCCCAATCCTCGGCGAAGATTTCCGCACCCTCCCAATCCATGACTTCGAGGTAAGTGCGCGCCAACCATTCGCGTCCATCGTTGCGGTACTGCAGGCTTGCCGCATCCCGATCCCGAGCCTTGCGGTAATGCCTTAGCGCATCCGCATGACGCCCCGCCCGACGGCAGAGATGCCCAATCTCGACCAAGGCGCGAGCGGCATAATCGCTGTCCTTGGTTGCGGCTTCAATCGCATCCTCAAAAGCACCGCGAGCGGCTCCAGGGTCCTCCAAGGATCGGAGAATCTCGGCTCTGCGGAAATGAGCCTCGACCACGATGGGGCCAGCTTGAGGCCAATGCTTGGCGACGTCCGCAAAGGCTTCGGCTGCATGGCGCAAACGCTCGAAGCGCTGTTCTCCGCGGGATCCCCGGGCTTTGGCGCGCACTTTCTTAGCAAGGCTGAGTTCCGCCTCCGCCGACACAGGCGGAGTGACACCCTGTTGCGGTGGCAAGGGAGGATCCGGATGCGGACTGGGTGCTGGCTCCTGCGCGCCCAGCATCGAAGCCGTGACAACGAATCCAGCGGCGCAAAGCAAATGCTGCAACAACTTCCAGCGGCGATCTACCATCGGTTCTTCTCCTGACGCGCTTGGTGCGCCAACTGCTCTCGTAATCGATTGCGCGCGCGGAACAAACGCCCTTTGATGGTGGTCACCGACAACTGACGCTCCTCTGCGATCGCCTGAAAATCCAATCCTTGGTGGTAATAGGCCTGCAAGTCATCGCGATCGCCCTGCGGCAGACTCCGCATAGCGTGGGGCATCATGCGCAAGAGTTCTCCACGGGGTACTTCCAAGCCTTCAAGGCTGAACAGCACATCTTCATCGGGTAGAGATTGCGGATCGATTTCGCGCGAGCGCCACTCCAGGCCGACCGGATGCGGCAAGTTGCGACGGATCTCATCCACCGCAAGATTGCGCCCGACCTGGAACAACCATCCACGCGGTTCCCGGATGGCTTGGCCCTCCCCCAGCACCTTCAGTAGACGCACGGCGGCCTCCTGGGCCAACTCCCGCGCCAATTCCTGACTCCCCATGCGGGTTACCAGGTAGGCGCACAACTGGTGAACCCAGTTGGTGAGGTCGTCCTCGGTGAATTCCATTCCCTTTGTTCCGAGTTTCATGGCACAAAGGGGACGAAAATCCGCTCAAGGAATACGCTTTCTCATGAAATGTGAAAAACGCGCCCCGAAGGACGCGTTTTTCAACGGTACACCGCGGACGGTGTGGAAAACTACTTCAGGCCCAGTTCCTGGAACAGACGCTTCTTCCAGGTGGAGTCTGGGTACAGCGCACGGATACGCGAAGCCACGTTGCGGGCGCTGCCGGAATCACCGATGCGCTTGAGGGCGTCGCCGGCGTAGTACATCGCGCGTGGCACCAAGCGCACCTCTTCACGATAAACGCTGGCCACGGTCAGAAAGTTCAGGATGGCCTCCTCAAGAAAAGGAGTCTGCTCCTTTGGGGAGTCGAGCGAAAGAGCTTCGAGGTAGGCGCAGTCGCCAAGACCACTGATCGCGGCAGCAAGAATGCCATCGCCACCTTTGCCCTCTTCCACGATGCCTTCGAAGAATGCGCGGGCACCTTTGAAGTCTCCGCCAGCGACCATCGCATTACCCACTTCCACTTGTGCACGGCTCGCCACCGTTGGGTATGCGTCGCGGTTCTTCTCGACCAGGCCCTGCAGCTCCATTTGCTTCTGCGAAGCGTTCATCGAATCGTCGAGCAGGATCAATCCCAACTCGGCTTCGCGACGCCAGCGCTCCGGCAGGCCAAGCCCATCGACATCGGCCTGCAGCTTCTCGAACACAGCCTTGGCACCATTCTTATCGCCACTGTCGACGCGGGCTTGCGCCTTCATCAGCAATGCAGGTGCATAGAAGAAAGTGTCCGGCACTTCGGTGAGCAGACGGTCGGCGGACTCACTGACACCACTGAAGTAGGCCATCGAGTTCTGGCAACGAACCTGGCGCCACAGTGCGTGCTGCTTGACCCACTGATAAGACTTACGATCGAGCAGGCTGTCATTGGCGAGGACTTCTTCGAAGGCGGAGTAGGCCGCGGTGAAGTTGTTCGCCTGCATCAACTCGACGCCATAAGCGTAATCATCCAGCAGCTTGTGGCCAATGGAGTGACGCACCTCGAGGACTTCCTCAGAGGGGCGCTTGCCCTCGGAAGAGCCTCGCTTGAAGGTCACCGAGGTGTAGGTCTCGGAGACAATTTTGTCGACGGGAAGGACTTTGCCGTCGGTCAGGACGAGCTCGTCCTGAGTTTGCGGCACAAGCGCGAGTAGGGTGGTTGCGAGGAGGCTGAGCATGGGAATGCTTTTAGTGGCGGAACAGGATAGCGTCACCATGCAAAAAGAGCATGTCATGGGGCCAGGAAAGCGTCATCGGGTGGGCCGGGCCGTGGGAGGTTCCACGAATCCCAAACGCCGCAACCGCACCAATTCCGCCACCAAGCTCACAGCCACCTCTCCGGCACTCTTGGCCCCGATATCCAAGCCCATCGGAGTCTTCACCTGCGCCAGCCAGGATTCCGGCACCCCACGGTCCGCCAACAGCCGATCCAGCTGCGCCTTCTTGGCCCTGGATCCGATCATGCCCAGATACTTGGGGTCGCAACCAGCCTCCCAGATCGCGAACAGGGCTTCTTCGTCGTCTTTGTGGCCTCGCGTGACAACTACAAGGTAATGGTGTTGTGCGGAGCCCACTTGGGCCACCGCATCCTTCCACGGCATCGCAAAAGTGGAGTCTGCGGCCGGATGCGCCTCTGCGGAAGCATGTTCCTCGCGGTCGTCGCAGACCCAAACGCGGAGATCCACTTCCTTGGCGACCCGGGCGGTCGCGGCAGCCACATGGCCTCCACCAAAGAGGACCAGCACGGGCGGCACCACTGGCTCGGCCAGGATGGTGACCTGACCGCCGCAGATCAGCCCGGATTCCGGGGTATCCGCCTGGTTGAGGGTGAAGGATTTGGTCTGGGCGCGGTCGTCGGCCAAAACCTCGAGGGCCATGGTGCGCACATCTTCCTCCACGCAACCTCCGCCCACACTGCCCAAAGTGGTGCCATCGGCGCGCACCAGCATCTTCATGGTCTCCTTACCAGGCGTGCTGCCGCGGGTCAGGAGCACGGTGCAGAGCGCGGCCGGCTCCCCAATCTCGCGCAGACGCACGATTTCGCGGTAGAGGTCGAAGGAGGCAGTCATCGACCGCGATTCTATCCTGCTCGGATGGCTCTCCTCCGCGCGACTCCTACCCATCTCGACGCCCTGGTCCCTCTTTTTGACGGTTATCGGGTCTTCTACGGCCAAAAATCCGATCCGGAGCGCGCTCGTAAGTTCTTACAAGATAGGTTCGAACAGCAAGACACCGTGCTATTCCTGGCCACCGCAGAGGATGGCACTCCCCAGGGGTTCACCCACCTATTCCCAATGTTCACCAGCGTCGGAACAGCCCGCGTTTGGCTCCTGAATGACCTATTCGTAGCCCCAAACGCCCGCCGTTGTGGAGTAGCGCGCGCTCTCATGGACCACGCCGCCACCTTTGCCCGTGCCGACGGCGCCCGATCCCTGGAGTTGGCCACGCAGAAGGAGAACCATGCTGCCAAGGCCCTCTATTTAGAGCTCGGATATCAACTGGATGAGGAATACCACCATTTCGCACTAGACCTAGGGATTCAAGGTTCCTGAGGATTTCGCCCGCGCTATTCCCATATGGGGATATCCTGCCTACTTCGAGCGTCATTGCACCCCTTGGTGTGATGTCCATTACTAGAACCTAGAAGAATCCGACCGTGACCATGAACATCTACGTTGGTAATCTGCCGTACACGACAGACGACCGCGAACTCGAAGACCTTTTTGCGCAGTTCGGCCAAGTGGCCAGCGCACGGGTCATCACCGACCGCGAAACTGGCCGCTCCAAAGGCTTCGGTTTCGTGGAGATGAACGACAACGCTGAAGCCGAGTCTGCCATCGCTGCACTCAACGAGTCGGAAATGGACGGCCGCTCGCTGCGCATCAATGAAGCGCGTCCTCGCGAAGAGCGTCCTCGTGGCGGCGGCGGTGGCGGTGGCTACCGTGGCGGCGGCGGAGGCGGCGGCGGCTACCGCGGAGGCGGTGGCGGCGGCGGCGATCGCTGGTAAGCGCATTCGCTGATCCCCACACAGGGGCAGCAACCTCACGACGCCCTGTTTCCTCACGGAAGCAGGGCGTCGTCCTTTTGATAGGCAGAAGCTCCGGCTTATTCGGTGCTAGTTTCTTGCGGCACCGGCACCAAGTCGGCAAATGGAATGTCGAGATGCATATGTTGGTTGCCCCGACGGAAGCGATAAGTCTGCCCAGGCACTTGCAAGCGCTGATGCACACTCGGCGTCATCGCAAGGCGTTGCACTTCATCCCCCACGCGAAGGCCGGCTTTCTCTGCAGGTGAACCTGGCAAGATTTCCATCACGACCAGCCCATGGGCTTCGGGGCGGAAGATCGCACCGGTCCCTAAGTAGGGCATCGGCGCGACGGATGCGGGCAAGCTGCTTGCGATGCGCAAACGCAGGTTCTTGATGTCGAAGGTGAGTCGATAGTCACGCAGGATTTCGGTGCCGACGAGCTCACTCTTGTTGGCGATCCGCACCAGCGGCCTGCGATATTCCCGCCCAAGAAAACCGATCGGTTGCTGCAGACGGCCTGCTTCGGAACGCTGCAGACCATCGATGGTCATCGAAGATCCGACGGTGACCGGTTTCACACTCCATTCATACCGTGGGCCGGAGCGCAGTTCGAATCCCATGCCCGAACCGGTATCCACCAACAGCCGACGTCGACGTCCTTCGATCACGGCATCTAAGTACGGCCGGTTATCCCCGTGAAGAGCAAAGACAGAGACTCCATCGGGCGGCGGCAGGGCGCCTTCCGCGACCCGCATGGTTTGGGCCTGGTAATCCATCTCCACCATCAGTTGGTCGAAGGCGCGATAGCCCAGGATGCCATCAAAGTTGCGTCCGACAGCATGCTGCAGGTGGTTCAGCTCCATCACGCGGGCTGACAGATCGCCCAGCCGCAAGGGGCCACTCTGCATATGCCCAAAGCGCACTTCCTTGCCCTGGGAAGAATCCCAGGTGCTCACCTTGGCGAGGCTATCGGGATCGACCACGGTGATGCTGGCACCGGTGTCGTAGAGAAACCACAAAACCCGATCTTCCTCGCCTTCGAGCGCGAGCGGCACGAAGAAGTACTCGTTCTCATACTCCACCGGCAGCTTGGCCCAGGCACCCGCGGCGGGTTCGTTGCCGGCCGCGGGTGCACTGCTGCATGCCCCGGCAGGCCAGAGCAGCAGTAACAGGATCCCGAGGCGGAAGATCCGTGGGAGCGTCGGATGAGAGTCGTACGCCAAGACCGGCATCGTAGGTAGAATCCTGCCCATGTACCACCGTCTCCTAGGCCTCGTCCTCATGCTTGGCATGGGCGCATGCGTCCAGCCCGCCAGCCATGCCGCGCCGAAACAGCCGGATATCCCCAAGACCCAAGTCTATGTCTTGGGCATGCTGCACGACCGTCATCATGACAGCGATTCATGGGGTCTGAAGCAGGTACGTGAGACGATCCAGAATCTGGACCCGGATGTGGTTTGCGTGGAGATTCCACCGGATCGTTGGCCGGCTGCGCAGGCGCTTTGGACTGCGGAGCAACGGATCGAAGACGATCGCATTCTCAAGTTCCCGGAGTATGTCGAGGTGTTGATGCCGCTCATGAACACCATGGACTTTGAAGTCGAACCTTGCGCTGCATGGTCTTCCTTCATGGCCGATGCCCGCAACGCCAAGCTCGATGCGTTCCGTTCCGAGGAGGAGTACGCCGAAGCGCATGCGAGCTACAAGGCCGATACCGCATGGGTCCGCGCCTGGTCGGAAGCCACCGCTCCCGATTACGCCGACGACAACCCCCTCTACCTCCACTCGCCGCAGTTCGACCTGCGCACCAAGTCCGAGCTTGGGCCTTATGCCTCGCATCTCACGCCGGTCATCGGGCGTCCTGGTGGTTGGACCTACATCAACGAATCGCACTACACCTTGATCGACATCGCGATTCGCAAGCATGCGGGCAAGCGCATCCTCGTCACCTTCGGTGCAGGACATAAGCATTGGTTCCTTGAGCAACTGCGTTATCGCGACGATGTGGAGTTGATGGATGTCCGCCCCTATCTCGCCACTGGTGAGGAATACGCCCCAAGCCCCGAGAGTGCCGTGCGCGACGCCTTCCTCGATGGCATCGACCTGCTGCAGGTGTGGTGGGCGATCGAGCGTGGCGATTCGAGCTTGGCGTGGGAGCGTTTACAGGAACGTCTGCGCTTGGAGGATCAGGATGCCTTCTTTGCGGAGCTGCGGAGCAACAAAGGACGTCACGAAGACGAGTTCCGCGATGGGCCTTTCCTTGGCGCGATCGAGTTCGCGGGGAATATCGGCCCGGCATGGCGTCTGCGCGTGGCAGTGAAGCGTTTGGGTGAGGTAGGTGCGGATTCCGAATGGATCGAGGCCGTGCTGTTACCGGATGCATCGGTTCCTGGCGGATATGCCTGGCTGGAACTGAACTTGCCGGATTGGTTGCGCTCTTGGGAGATGCGTCAGCAATGAGTTCCAAGAACCTCGAGGTCGTTCTCGCCTTGGGCGGAGGTGCCGCGCGCGGATTGGCGCACATCGGCATCATTCGCGTCCTTGAGGAACATGGTGTCCGGGTGCGCGGTATTGCCGGCACCAGCATCGGCGCCATCGTCGGAGGTATGCATGCCGCCGGACGCTTGGAGCATTACGAGGGTTTCATCCGTCAGATGGATGCCAAGGGCATGTTGCGCATGCTCGATCCGGTCATTCCGCGCTCGGGCCTGCTCGGTGGAAGCCGCGTAGTGAAGCGTTTGCATGAGTTTCTGGGTGGCGTCCGCATCGAGGAATTGCGCCTGCCCTTCTGCGCGATCGCTACCGACTTGGAGAGTGGCGCCGAGGTGGTGTTGGATGCGGGCTGCATCGTCGAAGCGATCCGTGCCAGCTTCGCCATTCCTGGAGTGTTCACTCCCCAGAAGGTCGATGGCTATTGGCTGGTCGACGGCGGCGTGAGCACACCGGTACCGATCCGTGCCGCGCGCGAGATGCACCCGAATCTACCGGTCATCGCGGTGAACCTGAACAACATCGACATGGTGTTCGAGGAGAAGGATCGCGAACTCGCGCCTTCCGATTCGGAAGAGGCGCGTGAGATCGGTCGCATCGAGCGCCTGCTCCGACGCATGGGTGCCGACCAGGACAAACGACCTGGCCTGCTTTCCTCCATCTCGGATTCCTTAACGCACATGGAACACCGCATCTCACGGTTCCAGATCGCGGCGGAGGATCCCGAGTTGTTGTTGGAGCCCGCAGTCTTCGGTGTTGGCCTATTCGACTTCCACCGCGCTGATCCGATCATATCCGCGGGCGAGACCTGCGCGCGCCAAGCGATCGAAAGTGGCGAGATCGATCACCTCATCGCGAAGGCGCAACGCAAACGCCTGCATGGCGATCGCGGCGACCGACGTCGGTAAGGCTCAAGACTCGTCTTTGGGTACCGCGCTCGCTGCGGTCCACGGCACATCCGTTTCGCCGGCCACCTTGTTGGCATAACGCGCGAACACGAAGAGCCAATCGGACAGTCGGTTGAGGTAGGCGAGGTGTTCCGCCACCACGGCATCCTGTTCCAGTTGCGCCAGAGCAGTCACGGCACGTTCCGCCCGACGGCAGACACTACGCGCCACATGCAAGCGCGAAGCCAACTCATTGCCTCCAGGGAGGATGAAATTGGCCAGTGGGTCGAGGGCTTCTTCCCAAGCGTCGATCTCGGATTCCAGCTCGGGAATCGCTTGCTCTGGCCAGGCGGGCAGATGGCTACGCGTGGAAGCGGAAGCATCGGCGGGCGTGGCGAGCCATGATCCGATCGAGAACAACAGGGATTGCACTCGATGCAAGCGGGCGATCTCCGTGCCGGCTGCGGGCACGGCGCACCAGCCGAGCACTGAGTTCAACTCGTCGATTTCACCATAGGCAGCGATCCGCGGGGCATCCTTGCCGACGCGTGCACCACCGAAGAGGCCGGTCTGCCCCTCATCACCCCCACGTGTGTAGATGCGCATGGGAAGAGGATACCCGCCCCCTTACTTGCCGCGGAGGCTCTTGATGTGATCGCGGAAGCGTCGCTCGAGGTCGGTCATGTCGACATCCGCGAGGACTTCTTCCAGGACCTTGCCGCTGGAAGGAGAATCGGCGAATCCCTGGAACAGGGCATCGAAGAGTTGCTTCTCCTCGCGACCGGAGTTGCGCAGGAAATGCACGAAACCCCAACCTTGCGCATAGTGCAGCGAGACATCGCCGCGGTAGAAGGCGCCGGCAGGCATGTTGAGGAAGTGCCGCAACGGAATCGATTTCTGCAGCAGCATCTCCACGTGGTTCGGGTTGACCTGCCCTTCGGTGAACTTGCCGTTGACGGTCTCGTAGAGCTCGAAGTATTCGGCCATGCCCTCGTTGAACCAACGTGGAGTTTCCGGAGCAATCTGGTCGAGGTATTGGTGGAAACCCTCATGCACGATGGTGCGCATCATGGATTCCCGCGATGGCACGTTCCAGATCAGCAGCTGCTTCAAGAACGGGCTGAACAGGCCCGCAGTATTCTCGCGCGAAGAGCCGAAGGAATCACTGGCGTAGCGGTGATAGCTCGCCTCGCCCGAGAACAGGAACACGCGGAACTTGTTCTTCTCCAGGCCCTTCACCTTGGCCAGGTGGATGGAGTAACTGTTGTAAGCACTCTCCAACATGCGCGCGGCTTCCTTGCAGATGTCCTTACTGATGTCGGACTGAACATCGTAGTAGCGGGACTCGTGGCGATGGGTTTTCGGCCAGTGCGGTCCGGAGACGGCCTTATCCAAACGCGCCTGAAGAGCTTCGCCTTCCTTGCCGAGTAGCCCATCGGCTCGCGCTTCCTTCACCAGACGTTGCGCGACTTCCAACTTCTGGTCGAGGATCTCGACATCCACCAGGCTCTCGACGACGGCGCCGGATTGCGGCCAGCGCTTGCGTGCATCTTCCAACATGGTGCGCGCCTCATCCAGATTCCGCAGGCGTGCCAACAACATCGCTTGCATCAAGATCGTCGGCTGGTGATCCGGATCCACAGCCAGCACCTTCCTGCCCGCGGCGGCGGCGTCTTCCAGCAGGCCATACTGACGGAATACAAACAGGTTCAGGAAGTCCGCGACGACCTGTTCATAATCCCCTTCGACCACGCCTTCCCGGATCTCACCCTGCGCTTCTTCCAGGTCGATATCTCCAGCCAGGAAGTCGATCAGGATGTCTTCCGCGATCCCTTCGCTGACGCCATCCAACTCCTCTCCCGGAAACAGGTGAAAGTTCGTTGGTCCGGATGCATCCGCAACCCGACTGCCAGAAGAAGCCCGGCCACGCAGGGAGCCATCGGTCTCGCCTGCTTCTTCATCGTCAGCTGTTTCGTCTTCGAACTCCATCTCCTCGAACAACCACTCCGGTAGATGTTTACTGGCGTCGTAGCTCGTTTCGAACTCGGTGCGACGATTCTGCATGACCGCATCGATCTTGCCGGCGACCCAACTCGGTTCGATCTCGGCCTTGAGGGTGATCTCAAGGGATTCCCGCTCGAAGTCATCGAGGCCGTAGAAGGCGAGGCGACCGTATTCCCCCTTCTGACGTTTGCAGTCCATCAGCTTCTTCTTATCCGCCTTCACCGTGACCTTGTTGTTCTTGACCTCGATCAGGATCTTGAACGGCTTGTTCAGCTTCATCGGCTGCTTCTCGGAAGTATCCAAGAACTCTGAGCTGCGCTCATCCTTGCGCAGAGCGATGGTCGGCAGGTGCCCATCATCCCCCATGGAGATGATGAGGCACTGCTCGGTACCCCACCCCGTGACCACGGAAACGGGATTGCTCGTCGGGTAGTGATCCCCGGTCAACTCGATGGTGTATTGCCCCATCATGGTCACAGGCAAGTTGAAGATATCGCCACTCGGCTCCCAATCGGAGAGGGAATCCTGGTCCCACTGGATCTCGATCTTGCCCTTCTCGGCATCGTATTTCTTCACCTTGCCAGCGAGGACGTCATCCGCATCCGGCGCTTCATATTCCTGAAACAATGCGATGCGCTCCATGTCCTGCAGGATGCGTTGCTTCTCGACATAGACATAACGCTGCTTTTCGTGCTCCCCGAGAAGCTTGACCAGGGCGTTCGAGGCTTTGCCCCACTGACCCTTATCCATCGCACGCTCGACGGATGCCATGCCTTTCTCAAAGGCTGCGGAATCCTGCGCATGAAGATCGGAGGCCCCCGCCAGCATTGCGGCGGAGAGGAGAAGTGTTACCAGGGTTTGTTTCATTTCACTTTCAACTTGGCCATCTCACCGATCACGAAGTGGTAGGCGCGATCGAGGTTGCCACCACCTTCGGTGCGGTCCAGGAGTGCGTCGACGGATTCGGTCCAGCTGAGGCCGGTGCGTGGTCCGTTGATCAAGGCATCCATGGCGTCGTAATCCATGGCATCGCCGATCACCATGAGGATGAAGCTCAAGGCCCAAGCCTGAGACGCCATATCACGGTCGGTTTCCAGGGTGTAATAGAGCCGGTCGGTCATGCGCAGCATCACCGTCATCGGGATGAGTTCCTCATTCAAGCAGACCTTCACCATGCGCATGGCTTCAGGTGACAAGGTCTCAAGATCCATGTCCGGGCGCAGGCTGCGGTCCGCCACGATGGCAGCAAGGCCGACGCCACCCCAGACCGGGTACTCATGATGGATGCGCTTGCCGACGTGAATCATGGTCTCGCGGCGTAGCGAATCGTGGAAAATCTCGGTCACCGGATGGAGCCATGCGACGACGGCATCCAGTTGCCCGCAGTAAAAACCCGCTGCCGATGGATTCGCCGTGGGCAGCAGCTCGAAGGCGAACTCTTCGTAATCCCAGCGATCGGCGAACAAGTAGATGTTCAGCGGTTCATCCTTATGAATCGTTCCTTCCGGTAGGAAGGATGCAGCGCGACCCACTTCGCGGGCGATCCAATCGCCCACTTCCTCCGCGGCATCCCGACCGACATCCGTCTTCATGGCGATGCGCGGGAAGGTCTTCTCCTTCATCTTGGACCCCTGCGGCCCTTCCTGCAGTTGAAGGATGGCATTGCAACGCGCAACGAGATCTTCCGGTAGCTTGCCCTCCTCCAGGTAAGCCGGGACATCGTCGGCCATGCCCAAATCCATCAATAACAAGGTTGCATGCAGGATCGGCGAGGGATCTTCCGGATTCTCGAGGAAACGGTTGGTGGCCAGCTCCCAAGTATCGTCGCCGTTGTAGTCCATGCGGGCGCTCGCCTCGATCTGGACATTGCGACTGACAGAATGTTGCGGATGATGCTGCAGCACATTGTTGGCATGGCCATAGGCGTAATCCCAATAACCACCCTCGAAAGCCACGATCATGGATGTGTATTCATTCCACATCTGATTCCAGCCTTCCTGTTCTTCATCCACTTCCTGGATGTGGCTCAGGGTCAGGATGGGATGCAGCCTAGGCCGCGTCCAGTCGAGCATCTGTTGGACGCTTTCCCAAAGCTCCGGAATCTCTTCTTCCTCTCCGATGCCAGGCGGGACGTAGTCCTCCAGCGCCATCCGCGCAGCGGAAAGATGCGCATGCGACCAACTCGGCATGTACTCGTGCAGATTCACGCGCGCGCGGAACCGCAGGAGCTGACGTCTACGGTTCTCCTCCTTCAAGTCGCCGACTTGTTCGGGATTCAAACTGCCATGGTACACCACACCAAGCAATCGATTGCGCTCCAAACCGCTTACGGAAAGGAAGCCCAAAGCCGCCTTGCCAGGCTTGAAGGTGGCGAATCTCTTTTTGCCCATGAACAACTGCACCGAACTGCCCTTGCCTTCAATCGAAAGGTCGACCTTCTTACCCGGCACCGGCAGCTTCTTATCTTCGCGCAGCAACAACTCGCGCTTATCCCCGACCACGCTGTAGACCCGTAAGGCTTGGCGATGCATGCCTTCCCGATCCAAGCCGCATTCCACTTCCAGCCGCCGACCCTCTAAGTTCTCCAACAGGAACTTGATTTGATCATCTTCCGGGTAGGCTTCCAGCTCTAGCGTGAAACGAAAGCGAGAATCCAGATCGACTGGGAATCGGAATCCCTCCTGATCGAACTGGAAGTCTTCAAGCTCCTCCTCGGTTTCCCAACGCAGTTTGTACTTACCGCCTTTCTCCTTATAGGACTCGACCTGCGCACTGAAAGGCGTAGGCGGTGCGGCATCACCGGAGCTCGGCTTAGCGCGTTCGGCGCGATCCACCAGGAACAAGGCCTGCGTCATCTCGCGCTGTACCGATCCCATGTGCAACTTGATCTCTTCGGTGCCGGCATGATCGGCCAAGAGCTGTTCCATACGGGCGAGACTGCCAGCGCCATCTTCCGTGGCGATCAGTGCGCGGACCTCTTCCAGGTCCTGACGCAGGGTGGACCCCTCCTGCTGGAAGGGGATGGTGAAAAGAAGTGCAAGCGCAGAAAGCATGAAAAAGACACCCGATAAAGTGGGTAGGAAAGGATAACAGCCTTTCGCAAATGCGCTGGCCAGAGTGCCTCAAAAACGAAACACCCCAACCGAGGTCGAGGTGCTTCAAGGGGAAAGGCAAGAGGCATCCCGTCGGACGCCCCAAGCTGACTGGAATCCTACAGGCTGTCTGCGTTCTCTGCCAGGTAAGAGGCGACACCTTCTTCCGAAGGAGTCATGCCGGCCTTACCCGGAGCCCAACCGGCAGGGCAGACCTGGCCACTTTCCTCAAGGAACGCCATGGCATCCAGCAGACGCAGGATCTCATCCATGTTGCGTCCGAGTGGCAAGTTGTTGACCATCTCGACCATGACCATGCCATCCTTCCCGATCAGGAAGGTGCCACGCATCGCGAAGGTGGTCTCCTCATGGAGGACATCGTAGGCATTGGTCATGGAACGATCCTCGTCGCAGAGGAGCGGGTACTTGACCGGGCCGATGCCACCTTGGTCGATGGCGGTGTTACGCCAGTTGGCGTGGGATTCTGCGTCGTCAATGGAGACACCCAAGACCTGGGCGCCGCGCTTTTGGAACTCACCGATGCGGTGATCAAAAGCGATCAATTCAGACGGTCACACGAAGGTGAAATCCTTAGGGTAAAAGAAGAGGACGACGGGCTGGCCCTTGTAATCAGACAAGGAAACCTGCTTGGTCGAGCCGTCTTCCATGACCGCGGTAGCCGTGAAATCGGGCGCGGTTTTGTTGACGAGGACTGCCATGTTTATTTCTGGGATTGGGGACGGGCGAAGCCCGGGGAAGGCCATTCTAGGAGGGGTCCCAGAAATCTCAATTTCGGGACGATTTCGTAGTAAATGCGACTCTCGGAAGGAATCCTCATAGGATGACAAACGATCGGCACGACACCCCCCCACTCTATGAGACTCCAGAAGCATCCTGACCTCCTAGCTCATTCCGAGCACCGCCATGCCACTTGGTTGGAGCTGTTCTTTGACCTCGTTTTCGTTGCTGCTATCAGCGTGGTGACCCACAACCTCCTGGCTGTCCACGACGGGCATCTCGAACATGGACATGCCTGGCTATTTCCCCAGGAACTCATCCCCATCTGGTGGGTGTGGGCTTCCCAAACCCTCTTCGCCAATCGTTTCGACACCGACGGCCACCATCACCGCCTGGCCAATCTCATAATTATGCTGTTGGTGGCGACCATAGCCACCCTTCTTGGGGGCGCCTGGGCTCAAGAGACGGGAATGTTCCTGGCCTTCTACATCTCGGTGCGGATGATTTTGGCTTGGCTTTATCGACAAGCCTCAGAGCATCAGGCCGTGTGTAAACCATTCGCACGTAAGATGAGTTTGGCAGTTGTCCTGGGCACCGCGATTTCCGCTACAGCGTTATTTCCTTCCTCACCGTGGCGTGAAATTTTATTCCTCTCAGGAATCGCATTTGAGATGATTTGTGTTGCACTTTGGAGTAAGGATAAAGATGCGCCAGAGGTCGACCGAGAACACCTCATCGAGCGCACCGGTTTGTTGTCCATTATTTTGCTCGGCGAGTCGGTCCTTAACTTGGTTTCGGCCCTGCGCAATTACAATTGGACGCCGTGGAGCCTGTCCGCTGGCCTTTCCGGGTTCATTATGCTGGGCAGCATTTGGTGGATTTATTTCGACAGCTTCAACCGACTCGGACAGGCCAAGCGACTGCGCAATGGCCTGGTGGTGCTGTATTCGCACGCGTTGTTCATCATGGGACTCGGCATTCTTGCCAGCCTGATCGCTCACGCTGTGCGCAGCGACATCGTCATGACCGACTATCGCGTACTCGCAATCGGTGGCATGACTTTGCTATATCTGGGGAAGCAGATTCAGTACTACGTAGCCTTCCCGCCCTATCGCCGGAATATCCTCATCAACACGTCAGTCTGCATCGGCATCACTGCGGGCTCTGCGTTTTTACCTCGCCCTGAAATGGCCCTGATGGGCGCAACATGTGGACTCCTGTTCTGCGTTTTCAGCAGTGTCCGCTGGACCCTGAGCAAAGACGTTTCGGCGTACTTGAAGGGTTAGACTCGTAAGCATGCCGTTGCTCCTGGCACTTGCCCTGACCCTAGCCCCGCAAGACCCTTCCGCGGAATCCGTGAATGTGGCTTCGGAGGCTTCCGATCCCTTTGGCGCCGTTGCGATGCCGGAGTTGGACCGCAGTGAATACCGTGCTTGGCGTAGGTACTTGCGTCCGACGGATGAGGAAGCAGCCTTTGAAGCGATTCCGTGGCTCCCCACCTTTGCGGATGGCTTGAAGGCCGCCGAAGAAGCGCAGTTGCCGCTCCTGCTGTGGGTGATGAACGGGCATCCGCTCGGCTGTACGTGAAACAATGGTGTCGCGGGCCGTGTGTCCGTGTTCTCTGATCCACGGATTGCAGAGTTGTCGAAGGCATTCCTGCCTGCGGCGGATGAGGTTTGGCGTTTGCAGCGCGGCGGCGATGCCGAATGTCAGTTCTTCCAGCGCGCGGTCAACGGTGGCAAGTTGATCACCGACAATGGCACGCGCCAAGGCATCTACGTGATGGCGCCTTCGGGTGAGGTGCTGGCGCGCGTGAACAGCCTGAAGGCCGATCGCGTCTTGCAGATGATGCAGGAAGGACTGGCCGCATGGGAAGCACTACCGGAGGAACGCCGCCATCTGGCGTCGGATACACGACTGGAGGGTGAGGAGCGCTGGGAAGATTCCCGCCCGACGGAAGGTTTGTTGTTGTCGCGCATCGTGCGTGACCTACCCGTCGAAGGCACGGTGGACGGCACCCGCGCCACGCGTTGGAATCGCGATACATTGTGGTTCTCCAAGGAGGAGGTGGAACAGTTGGTCAAGGATGCACGGGACCGACCGGCCGATTGGGTGCCCCTCCCCCGCGCCTTCGCCCGACGGCTGGCCTGCTTCACCTTCGTCGACAATGTCTACGGCCAGTGCATTCCCTTCGACATGGAGGATGTCACGCAGATGCAATTGGAAGTGCGTTGGGAGTCCGAAGACGACGACAACCTGCACCTTCGGTTCCGCGGACGTACGGCGGCTGCGGAAGATGGCGAGTGGCGTCTGGGCGAGAACTTGTGGAAGCCGAAGAACATGCATGCGCATGCCTTGGAAACCACCATGCTCGGCAGTGGCACTTTCGACCTACACAGCCGCAGCTTCGTTGCCTTCGAGATGCTCGCACTCGGACGTCGCAGCGGCTTCACAGAGTTGAACAGCCGACGTTTCCGCCCCGAGCCAGGCGGCATCGGCTTTTTGATTCAACTGGATCGTCGCGCCTGGTCCGCCGCACCGACCTTCATCGCGCTTTATGAAGCGGATTGGGTCAAGCCGCCGACCAAAGGGCGGGAACTGACCAAAGACTAAGGCGCATCAGGCCTTGCCCTTAGCGGCTTCGCGGATGCCAAGCCGCACGCTGAGGTGATGCAGATTGCTGCGATGCATGCCGAGTTCGCGTGCTGCCGCGGCCCATACTCCGTCGTGGCGAAGCAGTGCCTCACGAATGAGCATGCGCTGATAGTCCTCGACGGCTTCGCGCAATGGCCGTGGCTCATTTTTGGCCTCCTCAGAGGTTGGAGTCTCCATCTTGACCGGTGGGACCTCCACCGACGCACTCTCCTTCTCCGACACATTCGCTGGCACGAAGTCGCCACCTAGGTCGGCGCGTTGCACCAGGATGAGGTTGCCGCGCAATACGCGGCCACTCGCTCGGAGGACCGCTCTGGAAAGGGTGTTCTCCAGTTCACGCACGTTTCCAGGCCAAGCGAACTCACGTAGGGCTTCGAGGGCGTCGGGGTGGAGGCGAATTGGGCCTAGACCTAACTGACGTCGGGTCTGATCGCAGAAATGACCGGACAGGACCGCGATGTCTTCGCGTCGGGCGCGGAGAGGCGGGACCACCAAACGGCAGACGTCGAGGCGGTGCAGCAGGTCCGAGCGGAAATGGCCGGCCTCAACCTCCTTTTCCAAGACGCGATTGGTGGCTGCAAAAACTCGTACTGAAACACGATGCGTCTTGTCCGAACCCACGCGCTGGATCTCTCCTGATTGCAGCGCACGAAGCAGCTTGGGTTGCACCGACATCGGCAACTCTCCAATCTCATCAAGGAAAAGGCATCCACCATCGGCAACTTGGAATTTGCCCAAGCGCTTGTGCGTCGCACCGGTGAAGCTGCCGGATTCATGGCCGAAGAGTTCGCTCTCCACCACGGATTCCGGCAAGGCTGCACAGTTCACATAGATCAGTGGCTTGGCCGAACGGGTCGACTCCTGATGCAGGCGCTGGACCACGAGTTCCTTACCGGCGCCGGTCTCGCCGGTGATGAGTACTGGAAAATCAGAGCCCGCGAACAGGGCAATCTCTTCCAGCAGGTTCGACATCGCCTCACTCTGCCCCACCATACGCACGGTTGGCTTGGGCCCCTCAGCCAACAGGGCGTCGGCAATGAGGTCTTGCTTCTGGGCCGCGCGCTCGAGGGCGTCGTCCAGATCGGCGGTGCGCAGTGCCGCGGTGGCGAAGGCTGCGAGCAGATCGAGCAGGATGATGGGCACCTTGTCGAAGGTCCCCGGTGCGATGGCATCCAACGCAAGGACTCCGATCAAGCGATCTCCGATCCGAAGGGGCACTCCCATGCAGGCATGGACGTGACTTGTGAAACCTTTGTGCCCATCAAGCAGACCATCAAAGGGGTCGGCCAACGGCGAGTCTGCAGGGAATCGCACCGCCTCTTCGGCTTTGCAGATGACGGAAAACCGCGGGTTATCCGAGATGTGGAAAGCGTGACCATGGGCCTCGTCAGCCAGTCCCAGGGAAGCCACTGGGATGAGGGCTTCGTCTTGGGTCCGTAGCAGGGTGACGGCATCCGCCTTCAACAAGCGCTGCACGCCGACCACGAAGCGTTGGTAACGCTGCTCGGGGTCCAGGGTCAAAACGAGGTCTTGGGCAAGATCCCGCAGCCCTGGAAGCAGCGAAAGCGTTGTCGTTTGCACATCAGTTGTCGTTTTCACAGCGGGTATTGTAGTCGAAAAAACAACCTCAAAATCTCGAATTTCGGGAGATTACTCTATTTTCGGAGTTAGAGATATTAATATCTCGGCACGCTTTTTGCTCCCTCCCCGGTGAGCCAAGAGCTCAACCTCCCAACCCAAGACCTGAGAACACCTCATGCTCACCAAATCAGCCGCCAAAGCGTTCTTCCTGGGCGGCACAGCCTTGTGCAGCATCGCCTTCGTGCTCCTCTCCATGGACACGCTGGCACAGATGCCGGATCGCTCGAACCAGGACCAGATGTCGGATTCCGTCGTACGCGGACACCATATCTGGAACAAGAACAACTGTATGGGCTGCCACACCATCATGGGTGAAGGCGCCTACTACGCACCGGAATTGACCCTTGTCATGGAACGACGCTCCAAAGCTTGGATCGCCGAATTCCTGAAGGACCCGGAGCGCATGTACCCAGGTCGCCGCAAGATGACCAAGTACGACTTCTTCGATCCTGCCATCGTCGGTGAGGAAGAAGCTGCCAAGAACGTCGACGACATCGTCGCCTTCTTTACATGGGTCGGCAAGATCGACCTCAACGGCTTCCCGGCTGAGCCGGATATGGCTACTTCGCCTCGGCTCGTGACTCCTGATGTCACCGAGTCGGACGCCCTGTCCGCTGCCCCTACATACTTTTCCACGGTTTGCACGAGCTGTCACGCCGTCAATGGCGCCGGCGGCAACGTCGGTCCGGACCTGGCTGGTGTTGCCGACCGCTATGAGCCAGATTACCTACGCAAGTGGGTTTCCGACCCGAACTCGGTGAAGCCTGGCACCGCCATGCCAAACCTTGGCCTTCAAGGCGAAGAGCTCGAGCAAATCCTTTCCTACCTAGGAACCCTCAAGGAGTAGGACCATGTACGCAAAATCAACCAAGCTCGCGTGGACCTTCTTCGCCACGTGCATGGGCCTGTTCGCCCTGCAACTCCTCTATGGATTCATCCTCGGCTTCGACCGCATGGGCTTCGATGTGCTCCATGATTGGATCCCCTTCAACACAGCACGCGCGACGCACACCAACCTGCTCGTCGTGTGGCTCTTGGCCGGCTTCATGGGTTCGGCCTACTACATCATCCCGCAGGAATCCGGTCGTGAGATCTGGAGCCCAAAGCTCGCCTGGATCCAATGGCTTTCCTTGGTCTTGGTCGGTGTCGTCGCCCTTATCGGCTACCACCTGAACTACTGGGAAGGACGCAAGTTCCTCGAGATCCCGCGCCCACTCGACTACCTTGTGGTTGTCAACGTGTTGGCTTTCTTGTTCAACCTCCTGATGACCATCTGGACGGGAAAAAACAAGAGCACGACAGCTATGGTGCTGTTCTTTGGCTTGCTCATGGCCGCGTTGCTGTACCTGCCAGGCATGTACACCTTCGACAACATTGTGCATGATTCCTACTTCCGCTGGTGGGTGGTCCACCTCTGGGTAGAAGGCGTTTGGGAACTGATCATGGGTGCGATCCTTTCGTTCCTGTTGATCAAACTGACGGGTGTGGACCGCGAAGTGATCGAGAAGTGGCTGTACATCATCGTCGGCTTCACCTTCCTCTCCGGCATTCTCGGTACCGGGCACCACTACTACTTCACTGGCGCTCCCGGCTACTGGCTCATGGTTGGTGGAATTTTCTCGGCCCTCGAGCCGCTGGCCTTCCTCGGCATGGCCATGTACGCCATCGTCATGGCGCGCAGGGGCGGACGTAATCATCCAAACAAACTCGCTCTGACGTGGACCATTGGTTGCGCCATCATGAGTTTCGTCGGTGCTGGATTCCTTGGCTTTGCGCATACCCTTCCGGCGGTCAACATGTGGACGCACGGAACGCTGGTAACGGCAATGCACGGTCACATGGCTTTCTGGGGCGCTTACGCGATGCTCATCCTGGCAATGATCACCTACGCCTTGCCGGAAATGACTGGGCGCAACCTCTTTAAGGGTTGGATCCCGGAATGGGCATTCTGGCTCAGCAACATTGGCATGATTTCGATGACGGGCGCCTTCGCCGTCATGGGTGTCGCCCAGGTGTACATGGAGCGTAAGTCCGGCATGGACTTCCTCGATGTGCAGGAGAGCTTGGAAATCCACGCTTTCGGCTTAGTCCTTGCTGCGGCGTTGTTCTCCATCGGCATTGGATTGTTCATCAAGAACTTCATCAGCTACGGCCTCCCGAACGACGAGGTCTTGGCAGCCCAAGAGGGCATAGAGGGTTAGGAAATGTCTGGGACCAACGTCATGTCTGAAAGTCAACAAGAGAAGGGGTTGGTCCCTTTCTACCAACCCATCGCGCAGGAGACCGATCTGTTCCTGCACTGCTGGCAGCAGAAACTGCCACTCATGCTCAAGGGGCCGACTGGCTGTGGTAAATCTCGATTCGTCGAACACATGGCAGAGCAGCTAGGCCGGCCTCTTGTTTCCGTCGCCTGTCACGACGACACCAGCGCTTCCGATCTACTCGGTCGTTGGTTGGTGCGCGGCGGCGACACCGTATGGCAAGATGGCCCTGCAACGCGCGCCGTGCGTGAGGGAGCCATCCTCTACCTCGACGAAGTGGCGGAAGCCCGGCCCGATGTGGTCGTGGCCATCCACCCCCTTACTGACCACCGCCGTCGTCTGTTCTTGGAGCGCCACGATGAAGTGCTCGAAGCCATCGACGACTTCATGTTGGTGGTCTCCTTCAACCCCGGTTATCAGAAGGGTTGGAAGGAACTGAAGCCTTCGACGCGGCAACGTTTCGTCGCGCATAGCTTCGACTATCCCACGCCCGAACTCGAGACCCGCATTCTCTGCGGCGAGACCGGATGTGAAGTCGACCTCGCCAAACGCCTGGTGAAACTCGCCGGCAAGTTGCGCGGCCTGGAAGAGCTCGGCTTGGCAGAGAAAGCATCCACGCGCTTGTTGGTAGACGCAGTCCGCCTCATCCAAGCAGGCATGGCACCTCGTGTCGCTTGCATCGCTGCGATCTGCGAACCGCTGTCGGACGAAGCCGACATCCTCGAAGCCCTACGCGAAGTCGTCACGCTCGCCTTCTAGTCTCATGGTCCGACGCCAAGCACCACCGGAACTCCACCTCGACTTTGCCGAGGAGTTCTTTGGTGCCTTGTGGAAGCGATTCCGCAAGCGTCCGGTATGTCGCTATGAAGAGCAGGGTGCTCATTTCGAATCGATGGCGGCCTCCTTGGGCGCCGTCGCACAAGCCTTTGCCGGACGCCACGTGGTCGTGCGTCGGGCGGAAGGATCCGGAGGAGTGCACTCACATGTGGTGTTGTTGCCACGCCTCATCGCCTTGTCCTCAGAGGTCGCAGTGAACCGGCGCTTCCTGTTCACGCGTGCGGCTTTGGCAGGCGCCATGATCGCGTCGCAACTGGAGCAGACCGCAGAAAGTGCTGCACCCTCCATTCATCCGGAGCTCGCGTTCCTGCAACACGCGGTCGACACCGCATGTAGTTTGAGCAAGGAGCATCCCGGATTCGCGGAACGTCTGCAGGAAGGCGCACGCTTGGAGCTGCAACAACGCCCAGGCGTGGATACCTACCGCGGCCATGGCGAGATCCTTGAACTGGCCCGACGCTCCGCCTTGATTGCCGTGCTGCAGGGGCAGTCTTGGGAGCCGGATCCATCTTGGTCCGTCGCCCTCACGCGCAAGGCCAAGAAGAGCCTGCCCTCTCCGGCGGTCCTGCTGTTCGGCAGTTCCCTGCCGCGTTCTGAAATGGATGTCGCTGAGCAGGCGATGTCGGAGGAAGAGAAGGCTGCGGGTATCGCAGCGGATGCCTCGGAAGTCGAGGCGCCGGTGAAGGATCATGTCAAACGCATCCTTCTGGAGGACGACGATCCCTACAAGGAGGCGATGCCGGATCATGCCTTCGAGAAGATCTCCTTCGCGGAGAAATACGAGGGTGGAAGACGTCGGATGGATGGCGAGGATGACATGGATGAGCAACAGCAGTCGCTCGATTCCGTGGACCTGCGCGAACTGATCCGTGGTGGACCGGAAGTCCACAGTATCTACAAGGCGGACATCGGGGATACCGAAGGTATTCCAGACGTCGCATCGGTGGATCCGAAGGAGAAGGGAATCACCTACGACGAGTGGGATGAAAAGGCGCGCTGCTATCGCAGGGATTGGGTCACGGTCTATCCGACCACCTTGCCGCCGTCGGAGGATGCTGCTTCGGAAGAGCAACGCCAACGCCTGGCCTCCACCGTGCGCACCTGCATGCGCCGTCTCGAACGCAAACGCACCGAGCGACGTTCGCTCGACCGCCAACTCGATGGCAATGAGTTCGACCTCGCCGCCGTGGTCGAGGATCACGCGGCCTTGCGTTCCGGACAAACCCCAAGTGGTCGCATCTATCGCCACAACCCGCGCATCGATCGCGACCTCGCCACGACCGTTCTGTTGGACCTGAGTCTCTCCGCGGATTCCTGGGTCGGCGGACGTCGGGTACTCGACGTCGAACGCGATGCAGCCTTCGTTCTCGGGGAAGTCGCCGAAAAGATCGGCGATTCCCTGCAGATCATGGCCTATGCCTCGAACACCCGCAATCTCTGTCGCATGTGGGACGTCAAGTCCTGGCACGAACCATGGCGCCTCGGCGCCGCGCGCCTGCAACAGCTGAAACCTCAAGGCTACACGCGCATTGGCCCGGCGATTCGCCATGCCACCGCGAGCCTCGAGGCCCATGATGCACGTCATAAGCACCTCATCCTCATCACTGACGCCAAACCTACAGATTTCGATCGCTATGAAGGCAACTACGGAGTCCATGACGTCCGCCAAGCCGTGCGTGAAGCGGCTTCGCAGGACATTGGCGTTCACGCCCTCGGCATTGACCCGAAATGCGCTGGCATCCTGCCGGTGATGTTCGGGGTTCGAGGCTGGAAGCTCCTACCCCATCTTGCGGAACTTCCTGAAGCACTCGTCAATGCCTATGGCGACCTCTGTTGAACCACTAACGAAAAAACAACATGTTCCTGTCCACTCTCATCCCGCTGGCAATGGCCAGTACCCTGCTGCAGGCCGAACAAGGCAGCGGAACGGGTCTTCTCGACCTCCGTGAAACGCCCGTTTCGTCGGAGTTCGGTGCAGTCATCGGCGAAGAAAACGCCGTGCTCACCGCACCACCGCATGTCCCGGCTCCGATTACCCGTAATCACCCGACCAAGCTCATCGTGAACTTGGAAGTGAAGGAGTTCGTCGCTGAAATCGCAGACGGTGTCGACTACACCTTCTGGACCTACGGCGGCACCGTGCCTGGTAGCTTCATTCGCACACGCGTCGGCGATGTCGTTGAATTCAATCTGAACAACGATCCGTCGAGCAAGATGCCGCACAACATCGACCTGCACGCTGTCACCGGTCCTGGTGGTGGTGCTGCCTCGAGTTTCACCACTCCTGGTCACACTTCCCAGTTCTCCTTCCAGGTCACCAACCCTGGCCTGTATGTCTATCACTGCGCCACCGCGCCAGTCGGTATGCACATCGCCAACGGCATGTACGGCCTGATCCTGGTCGAGCCCGCAAAGGGCCTCGGTACTGTCGATAAGGAGTACTACCTGATGCAAGGCGACTTCTACACCGAAGGCGCTTACGGCGAGCCAGGCCTGCAGCCCTTCAGCATGAAGAAGGCTCTGCAAGAGATTCCTGATTACGTGCTGTTCAATGGTTCGGTCGGCGCCCTCGTTGGCGACAAGGCCATCACCGCGGAAGTCGGCGAGACCGTTCGCCTTTACGTCGGTAACGGTGGACCAAACCTGGTCAGCTCCTTCCACGTCATCGGCGAGATCTTCGATACCCTCTACCCGGAAGGTGGCTCGGTGGTGAACAAGAACGTGCAGACGACCTTGATCCCGGCTGGTGGTTCCGCCATCGTCGAGTTTGAGGTGGAAGTGCCTGGCACCTTCATCATCGTCGACCACAGCATCTTCCGTACCTTCAACAAGGGTGCTCTCGGCATGCTGAAAGTGACTGGTCCTGAGGACAAGTTGGTCTACTCCGGCAAGCAAGACGACCGCATCTACCAAGGTGAGGGCGGAGCCATCCAAGAGATCCCGGCTTCCGATGCTCCTAAGGTCCCATCCACGCGCACCAAGGAAGAGCGTATGGCCTTGGGCAAGCGTCTTTACGACACCAACTGCCTCGCATGCCACCAGGCTAACGGCGAAGGTATTGCTGCCGCATTCCCACCACTGGCCAAGTCCGATTACCTGATGGACGACAAGAAGCGTTCGATCAAGGTCATGCTCGAAGGACTCAGCGGTGAAATCACCGTCAATGGCGTGAAGTACAACGGTGTGATGCCGAAGGTCGTCATGACCGACGACGAGATCGCCAACGTCCTGACCTACATCCGCAACTCGTGGGGCAACAGCGGCGACGCCGTCACCCTCAACGAGATCGGCGAAGTCAAGAGCGGTCACTAGGAAGAACATGAAACGACACCTCCCTCTACTCCTTCTCGGCGCAGCCATCTTCGGTTGCTCCACCACGAGTCAGGACACGCCCTCCCCTGTGGAAGACGTGAAGAAGGAGGTGTCGACTTCCATCCTCACGCGGTTGGTCCCGATCCCTGCCGGGACCTACCGCCCCCTCTACTCGGCCCCCGGCGAACCTACGGAGTTCGCGCGCCCGGCCTTCCAACTGGAAGAACACCCGGTGACCAATGCGCAATATCTGGCATTCGTCGAAGCGAATCCACGCTGGCGCAAGTCGCAAGTGGCGAGCCTCATGGCCGAAGCCAACTACCTCCATCACTGGACGGATGATCTGACCTTCCCCGTGGAAGCCGCAGACTCTCCAGTGACCAATGTCTCGTGGTTTGCAGCACGCGCATATGCCCATTGGGCAGGGCGACGCTTGCCCACGCTTGCCGAATGGGAAAGTGTCGGCATGGCCAGTAAGACCGCGGCCTTCGGTCGTGATGAGAAGGGCTACAACCAACGCATTCTCAACTGGTACTCCCGGCCGACCCCACCCTACCCCGAATCGGTTCTTTCGCATGAACCGAACTACTTCGGAATCTCCGACATGCACGGTCTCATCTGGGAATGGGTCGGCGACTTCAACTCCTCGCTTAGCACGGGGGAATCCCGTGGTGACTCGGGCCTTGACCGCAACTTGTTCTGCGGTTCCGGTTCCATCGGCGCTGCCGACCCCTCCGACTACGCCGCCTTCATGCGCTTCGCATTCCGCGGCAGTCTCGACGGACACTTCACCGTCAACAACCTCGGCTTCCGCTGCGCAGCTGATTCCGTCTCCACCGAGACGGCGACCCCAACCAAGCCATGAAACTCCACCAACTCCTGACTCTGGCCCTTTTGCCCCTGTTCGCCTGCGCCGGTGCCGCCTCCGACGAGGTCGCGCCCTGCTGCGCCGACGAACCCGCACCAGCTGGCATGGCAACCGCCGATCTGCCCGGCACCTCGCTTTATCTGCTCGATGGAGACTGGACCGATCAGACCGGTCACGCGCGCACCCTGTCTAGCTTCCACGGCGAAATCGTGGTTGCCGCAATGGTCTTCACCCACTGCCAATACGCCTGTCCCATGATGTTGCAGGACTTGAAGGACATCGAATCCAAGATTCCGGAATCGGACCTGCCGAAGGTACGTTGGTTGTTGCTGTCGATGGACAGTGAGCGTGACCAGCCTGAGGTCCTTGCCGACTACGCCAAGCGCAACCACTTGGACACCGAGCGTTGGACCCTGCTACATGGCGAGGACTATCCGGTTCGTGGAATCGCCGCAGCTCTAGGCATCAACTACGTGAAGGATGTGAACGGGAACTTCTCGCACTCTAATAAGATCACGGTGCTGAAGGCAGATGGTTCGATCGCCTACCAGCTCGAAGGTTTGAATGCCGCGAACGAGCCATGCGTCGAAGCGATCATGAATGAGATCGCAAAAGACTGAACGGCAGACGAACGAGGCCTCCCTTCCGACCATGACCAAGCCACGTTATCGAACCCTACCAGGTGATGCGGCTTGGTGGATGTTTCTCACCGCCGAGTTCCTGACTCTCGGCATCTTCTTTGTCGCCTTTGCATTCTCCCGCCAGGGCAACCTGGAAGTCTTCGAGCAAGGCAAGGCCATGCTCAACCCGGATGTTGGATTCCTCAACACCTTGGTCCTGATCACCAGTGGCTTCTTCGCAGCACGCGGGGTGGCGTCGATCGAGAAGAAGGAGAGCGCCAAGACCAGGCTATGGCTGATGCTTGCCGCGGTCCTGGGTGTGATCTTCCTCGCCATCAAGACTTGGGAATACGTCGGCAAGTTTGAAGCGGGGATCAACCTCAGCACCAGCAGCTACTTCTTCTTCTACTTTTTCCTGACGGGATTCCACTACCTGCATGTGGTGCTGGGCGTTGGATTCCTCGGCGTCATGGCATGGCGCTGCGGACGTCAGGGTGCCACCGAAGCCAACACGCGCAATGTCGCATCGAGCGCCGCCTTTTGGCATATGCTTGACCTGGTCTGGGTGGTCCTGTTTCCCCTGCTCTATCTGGCATGAAGCAGCATCGCATCACCCTGGTCTGGCTAGCCTTGATGGCCTTCAGTACGGCCAGCTACTTTCTCGCAGACGGCGCGACGTCGTCCGCAACTCCCCTGTTCGCGATGGCCGCGATCAAGCTGTTCCTCATCCAAGCGATCTTCATGGAGTTGCTTGGATGCCGGCCGATCTTCCTACGCCTTGCAGCGCTCCTCGACTTGATCCTACTGGGCCTGTTGAGTCTGGCTTTCGATGCCTGAGCGACGGCTGCAGAGGATCGCAGTCTTCAAAACATCGGCTGCATTGGCGCTATGCTCCGAAGCGGTTTCCAACACTTCCTCGTGACTCGGACGACTGCCGCCGATGCCGGCCGCGAGATTCGTCATCATCGAAATCGCCATGACTTCGGCACCTAAGGCTTTGGCTGCGATGGCTTCCGGAACCGTCGACATGCCGACCGCATCGGCACCGAGACTCTGCAGCATGCGAACCTCCGCGGGCGTTTCGTAGCAAGGGCCGCAAAGGCCTGCGTAAACCCCTGCCTTCAACTCCGGACGCAAGGCCATGAGGTCAGAGCGCCAGCGCGGGCTGTAGAGGTCCACCAGATCCAGGAACTGAGGCCCATGCCCACAGTTTTGGCCGCGTTGCAGCGGATTCGGCAGGCTCATGTTGATGTGATCCGAGAAAGGCATCAAGGAACCGGGAGCACGATCCTCATGCAGGCTTCCGGCCGCGTTGAGAAGCAGGACTTTTTTTGCCCCCCATTGCACCAGGGTGCGCACGCCACGCACCAATTCAGCCGGCTCATAACCCTCGTAAGCGTGGATGCGGCCACTACATAGGCCGACGCGGATATCGGTACCGCAAAGTCGACCCAGAATTAACTCGGATCCATGACCATCAACTTTTGGCGAAGGCCAATTATCCAGCCCACGGAGATCGACGTGGTCCGTATCCTCAAGCAGTCCTGCTGCACGGTCCTTCCATCCAGACCCTAGGATGACCGCCACTTCCGGCGGTTGGCCATGCTGACGGTTCAAAATCTCGACCAGTGCGTCGACCTTCGTGCACTCCTCAAACATAGGCACATCCTACCAGCCATGAGAAACACGCTCGCCCCCCTACTGATTCTTGTCGCCTCCACATCCTGCTCCATCACCTTCGGTGGCATGACGGAAAAGGCCACTCGTGAAGCCGAACTCAGCTTCGCCCCCACTGCTGGAGCCAAAGTGCTCGAGATCGATTCCTATAACGGCAGCATCACTCTCGCCGTTTCCGAAGCTGGCGCAGGCATCAGCGGCACTGCTTCGGTTTGGGCCAAGGGCAAGACCGAAGAGCAGGCGCTTGAGCGTCTCAATCAGATGGAACTGCAGTTCAGCCAAAACGGCGAGAAGGTCCTGCTGGTCCTGACCAAGCCGAGTGGCGGCAGCAACAACTGCGGCGCGCAGATCAAGACCTTGTCCGTGCCGGCGGATTGGGCCATCGTGATCGATGGCAGTAACGGCAACGTCACGGTGCCGACTGGATTCGAGAACATCCACATCGATACTTCCAATGGCAACATCGATGTCGCGGGATCAGGTCGGATCTTCGTCGACACTTCCAACGGCAATGTCAACTATCGCGGCGGCTCGCAAGATTTCGAGCTCGATAGTTCCAATGGTTCGATCACGGTCGAGCTCAAGGGTGATTGGTCTGGGCGCGGCATGGTCTCGTCAAGCAATGGCAAGATCACACTGCGTTGCAATGGTGTCATCGATGCGCGTTTGAGCACTTCGACCAGCAATGGCAAAGCGCACATTTTCGGTCCTGAATTGGACCCGGATCAGGGACAAGGCGTGCTGAACTTGGATACGTCCAACGGCAACATCAGCGTCACCCACAACTTCCCGGAATAGGCTGCGGCCTGAACGGCTGCGTTAGAATCTGGGCGACGTGGTGTCTCCCGCCCTTTCGAACGCAGCCATGCCGCCCCTCATGGCTGAGGACGGTCTCCTTCAAGGTGGCTTGATCCTATTGGTCGGCCTCGCCGGAGGTCTGCTACCGCTGCTCACGAAATGGGATGAGCGCAAACTGCACAATGCGCTCGCGCTGAGCACCGGCATTTTCCTCGGCGCTGTTTTCCTGCATATGTTGCCGGCGCTTTCCGGCGCCACTTCCGATGGCCATGCACATGCTGGCCACGGCCACGCCGACGCCATGACCCTGTGGGCCTTCGTCCTGGTCGGCGTGCTTGCGGTGTACCTGCTGGAATCCCTGGTCTTCCGCACCCACGACCATGATGATCTCCATCGGCACCGCGCGGTGGGTTATGCCTCAATGGCGGGCTTGTCGATCCATGCTCTCACGACGGGCGTGGGCTTGGCCGCCGCTTCGGTTGCGGAAGTTGCGGCGCCGGTGTTCCTTGCGATCATTGCGCATAAGGCCTTCGAAGCCTTCAGTCTGATGTCGGTGTTCGAGTTGGCGCGCTTCCCGCGCAAACGCACCTTAACCTTGATCGGCCTGTTCGCATTGTGCACGCCGATGGGTCTTTGGGCAGGCACCCTGTTGTTCGACACGATCGGCGATGCCGGCCTTTCCATCGCCTTGGCTCTGGCTGCTGGCACCTTCCTTTATGTGTGCCTGAGTGAACTCCTGCCCGAGGTCTTCCACCACAAGGAAGACATCCTCATCAAGATCTCGCTCTTGATCGTGGGAATCGGCTTGATGGCGGTCATCCATGAGCTAGAAGGCTGACATGGAGTTCCTCCAAACCTGGTGGGCAGCGATCTGGGGCATCCTGGCGGAGTCCGGGCCCTGGCTGTTGGGAGGATTCCTCATTGCAGGCCTGCTCAAGAACCTGATTCCACAGGAACGCGTCTTCCGCCATTTCGGCAAAGATGATTTCGCATCCGTGTTCAAAGCGGCCATCTTCGGGGCTCCACTCCCTTTGTGCAGTTGCTCGGTCATCCCCACCGCAGCTGGATTGCGTGATGCCGGTGCGAGCAAAGGCGCGACCACGAGCTTCCTCATCGCCACACCCGAGACCGGTGTAGATTCGATCGGTGTGACATGGGCGTTGATGGATCCGATCATGACGGTGTTGCGTCCGGTATCGGCGATCTTCACCGCGGTGATGTCCGGCGTGATGGTCAATCGATTTGCACCTGGCGGTGATCAGGCCGCGGAAGATGTGGATGCAGCCCCGACCGCAAGTTGTGCTGCTGAGAAACCCGCGGAACCGGAAACGCCGCGCCCGTGTTGTGCAGGCAAAGTTGCCAAGCCGAGTTGGGGTGAGCGCCTCCAAGCCACCGTCCGTTATGCCTTCGGCAAGTTGATGGCCGACCTGACGCCATGGTTCCTGCTCGGTTTCCTGATCTCCGGCTTGATCACGGTGCTGGTGCCGGATGATTTCTTCGGCGACACCCTGCCTGCAGGCTGGTGGTCGATGGTCGCCATGTTGGGTCTCAGTCTTCCGGTCTACATCTGCGCGACGGCAAGCACTCCCGTCGCAGCAGCGATGATCGCAAAGGGGTTGGATCCAGGTGCTGCGGTGGTGCTGTTGCTGGCTGGACCAGCGACCAACATCACCACCATGTTGGTGGTCCGACGCTTCCTGGGTAATGCGGTCCTACGCATTTACCTCGCGACCTTGGTGGTCTGTTCGTTGTCCATCGGCTGGGGCGTGAATGCTCTCTATTCGGCCTTGGACTTGGACCTGAGCGAAGTCGTCCCGCATGTGCATGAGATGGAGCACGGCATCGTCGCGACGCTCGGCGGATTGATCCTGTCGGCACTCCTAACCTTCCATGCATGGAAGCTGTGGGTAGCGCCGCGCTTGCGGAAGAGCTGAAGCTTCGGCGCTTCGATTCGCTCAGCTCAATAACATCGACGCCGTCGCCGCGGTGCAATACGTGGCCAAGGTACCGGCGCACATCGCGCGTAGGCCGAGGCTGGCGAACTCTTTCCGCCGCGCAGCGACCAAAGTGCCAAGGCCGCCGATCTGAATCGCGATGCTCGAGAAGTTCGAGAAACCGCACAGCGCATAACTTGCAATCACCCGCGAGCGTTCACTCAAGCCCGCTTCCTGCAGATCCTGCAACTCCAAGAACGCGACGTATTCATTCACCGCCATCTTGGTTCCGAGCAGCCGCCCGACCGAAGCCATCTCATCGGCGGGTACGCCCAACAACCATGCGAAGGGTGCGAACACTCCACCAAGGATGCCTTGCAGGGTGAGCGTGTCATTGCTGGCAGCGCCGAGGACGACATTGATGAGACCGAGCAAGCCTAGGAAGGCGATCAACATCGCAAGAATGTTCAAGGACAAGCGCATGCCATCGGCAGCACCACTGGCCGCAGCATCCAAGCCATTGCCGTACTCCGACTTCGGCTGCGCAATATCCTTTCCGAGCGTTTCCGATTCTTCCGTTTCAGGGAACACGACTTTGGCGATGGCCAGCCCCATCGGTGCAGACATCACGGTCGCAGCGAGCAGATGTCCAGCGATGTCCGGAACGGAAGCCTGCATCATCTCGACATACACTGCGAACACACCACCGGCGACAGTCGCAAAGCCGACGGTCATGATGGTGCCGATTTCACTGCGCGTCATCTTGGCGAGATAAGGGCGCACCAACAGAGGTGCCTCAGTCTGGCCCACGAAGATGTTGGCCGCAGCTACCGTCGATTCGGAACCGGATGTGCCCATCAACTTCGCCATCATCCGCGCCATCGCACCGACGATCACTCGCACGACACCGATGTGATGCAACAGGGCGAAGGTCGCGCTGAAGAAGATCACCGTGACCAGGACAATGGCACCGAGCACACCGGGCTGACCGCCGAATCCAAGCGGCCCATCCCCCAACACACCGCGGCCGGCCTCCTTGGCGATATCGATCAGGCCTTGGAAGAAAGCCTGCGCCCCCTCGAAGAACCATTTGCCGAAGGTGGTGCGCAAGACCAAGAAGGCCAGGACCAACTGCAAGGCGAATCCGACCGCCAAGGTGCGCCAACGGATCGATTTTCGCCCTTCGCTCAAGGCGACGGCGAGACCGATCAGGACGGCGATTCCTAGCAGGGGCTGCAACGACACGTCGGCATCGTAGCGGAGCGGGGTTATCCTCGACGCATGAGCCTCGATCGCCGGACCTTCCTGCAACGTTCCACTACCGCGCTTGCCGCAAGTGCCTTGGGTACTTCCGGAGTGGCGCATGCTGCCAGCGTAAGCCAAGAGCTACAGGATCCCGCGCCGCGCAAGCTCAAGACCGACCTCGCGCTGAACCTGGAAATGTGGCTCGGCGACCTGCCCTTCCATGAGCGCATCCACAAGGCGTCGGAGTTGGGATTCCGGCACTTCGAGTTTTGGCCGTGGCGCAACAAGGATTTGGATGCGATCGAAAAGGCGATGGCAGCCACCGGCATGCAGGCTACGCAGTTCACGGCTTGGGGATTCGTTCCGGGCATGAACGATCCGGCCAATCATGAGAAGGTGGTCGCGGAGATCGAGGCTTCTTGCCTCACGGCCAAGCGTCTCAACATCCCGATGATGACGGTCGTCGGCGGCAATGATCAACCCGGCATGAGCCAGGCGGAAATGCATGCCAACATCATCGCCGCGTTGAAGTTGGCCGCTCCGATCGCGGAGAAACACGAAGTCATGTTGATCCTCGAACCGATGAACATCCGGCGCGACCACAAGGGGCACTGCCTTTATGGATCTCCGGATGCGGTGCGGATTTGCCGCGAGGTGGATAGCCCCTTCGTCAAGATCAACTGGGACCTCTACCACATGCAGATTTCCGAAGGCGACCTCTGCGGACGCCTACGCGAAGGCTTCGATCAAGTCGGCTATCTGCAGCTCGCCGATCATCCCGGACGTCGGGAGCCTGGCACGGGAGAGATCGCGTATTGGCGCGTCTTGAAGGAAGCCTGGGATCTGGGTTACCGCAAGCCGGTGGGCGTCGAGTGTTATCCCTCGGAAAGTGCGGACATCAGCGCCAAGCGAATGCGCGAGAGCTGCGTCTGGTAGCGAGAGATCGGTAGGTGCTAGGCTTTGCCTGCGATGAAGACCCTGCCGCGCCTCATTCTTGCCCTGCCCCTCACCATCGGAGCCTGCAGCCTTCCCGGCGCCGGCCAAGGAGATGCTGTTTCCGTGGACCTGTTCAATGGCACGGACCTGAGCGGCTGGGTCAACATCAATGGTTCGGAAGACACCTGGACCGTGCGTGACGGCATGATCATCTGCAGCGGCAAGCCGATTGCGGTGATGCGGTCGGAGCGGATGTACCGTAACTTCATCGCCGAGTTCGAGTACCGGCATATGGAGACCGGCGGTAATGCTGGGTTCTTTGTTTGGTCGGATCCCTTGCCGGCCAAAGGTGTCCCCTTCACGCGCTCGATCGAGGTCCAAGTCATCGATGGCTGGGAAACCGAGAACTACACCAGCCATGGAGATGTCTTCGCGATCCATGGCGCCAGCATGACGCCGGATCGCCCCCACCCCGCCGGGTGGATGCGTTGCCTGCCGAGCGAGCGTCGCGCAAATGGAACTGGAGAGTGGAATCATTTCCGCATTACCGCCATCGATGGCCGCATCAAGCTCGCCGTCAACGGTAAGGAAGTCTCGGGCGGTTACGACATCCGCCCGCGCATGGGTTATCTATGCCTGGAATCCGAAGGCACCGAAGTCCACTTCAAGAACCTGAAGATTCAAGAACTGCCGGCAGAGATGCGCCTTGAGGAGGAACTCATCGCACCGGAAGCGCGTGGTTTCACTTCGCTCTACAACGGCCGTGATTTCCAAGGCTGGGATTTCAATGCCGAGCATGAGGGCCATTGGGTCGCCAATGATTGGCGCCTGTCCTACGACGGCAAGGCCACCGACCTCTGGAGCACCGAGGAATACGGTGACTTCGAGATGATGGTCGATTGGCGTTGGACCGGCGAGGCTGTGCCGACGGAACGACCCGTCATCCAGCTGGATGGCAACATCGCCAAGAACGCCGATGGAAGTGACCGCATGATCACGGTACAGGATGCCGGCGACAGTGGCATCTATCTTCGCGGCAGTTCCAAGAGCCAAGTCAACATCTGGTGTTGGCCGATCGGTTCCGGCGAAGTCTATGGTTATCGCACCGATGGTTCGATGTCTGCCGAGGTGCGCGCTGGCGTGACGCCGCGTGAAGTGGCCGATGCGCCTCTAGGCGAATGGAACCGCTTCCACATCACCATGATCGGCGATCGTTTGACCGTGGTCCTGAACGGCAAGACGGTCCTTCAGGGGGCACAGCTCCCTGGTGTGGCGGCACGCGGCAAGATTGCGCTGCAGCACCACGGCAATCCCCTAGAGTTCGCGAACCTGTTCATCCGCGAACTCTAGAGAGTTGATGGCCTAGTCGAGGCCGAGGCGCTCGCGCAGTTCCGCGTTCTCGGGGAAACGCTCGACGCCCGCCTGCCATGCGGCATTGGCCTTTTCGGTATCGCCAGCCTGCATGTACATGTTGCCGAGCATCAGGTGGGTCTGCTCGAAACCATCCTGCGGCGCTTGATTGGCTTGTTGCCCAACCAGGACCTCGAAATGATGGATGGCTTCCGGACCCTTACCCATGATGGGCGGGTAGAAGCTGTAGGAGATGGCCTTACTGAAACGAGCTTCCCAGTTGTGGTCATCGGATTCCAGGATCTGATCCCAAACACCATCGGCCTTCATCGACCAACGGCCGGCTTCCATGCTGCTGGCACCACCGCGAATGATGGGCTGCAGATAGGCGTAGGCGAGTTGGTTCATGAGATCGTTGTTGCCGGGATCGCCTTCGACCTCCGCTTCGAGTTGCGCGATGGCTTCCTCGATGAGACCGAGCTCGTTGAGTTCATCCCATAGGGCTTCGCGATCCTCATCGCTGAGGGAAGGATCCAGGAGGCGCCCGATGCTGCGGTCCAAGGTCTGCGCCTTGGACGTTTCGGCATCGACGACAGCTTCAAGATCTCCATCGGGGCTGTTGACGGCTGCAACCAACTTTGAGGTTTCGCGGGCAATGGCTTCGGCGACCAGGCGATCGATCTCGGAGGAATCGATGCCGCGCGAAACGGCATTGGCCGGACCAGGTGCTGGCATCGTGTCGAAACGCTCTTCCATCGACTCCATCTGACGCCCAAGGCGCTCGAGGGATTCCGACATGGTGGCGACTTGGGTGGCGAGCTCGGCTTGGCCTTGCGCACCTTCCTGGCTGTCGGACATGGTCTGCATCAGCACGAAACCGAGGAGACCGCCACAGAGCAGCACAGCGCCCAGGAGTAGGGTGGGGTTGTTATTCATGGGATCAAGCCGGAGAGGCTAGAGGGTATTGTAAGGGACGACGCGTACCCTTATTCCGACCCAACCATCGCGAGCAATTCGGCACCGAATTCCTCGTGTTTGCTGGGCCCTATCCCATGTACGGACAGGAGTTCCCCTTCGTTGGCAGGACGTACACGCGCGACCCCTTCCAGCGACTTGTTCGACAGGATGCAGTAGGCCGGAACCCCCTTCTCCGAGGCCCTGCGTTGCCTCCAGGCCTTCAAGGCCTCGAGTAGTTCCAACGCCTCTGGCTCCAGGTTCAGCTCCTCCTCCGACGCCGCTTTACTCCGCGCCTTGCTCCTCTTCGGCGCCGGCAGATCCGACCCCAGGGCCAGCTCCAGATCGAACTCTTCATCCAGGACCTGACGCGCTTTCGGCCCCAAACCCAGCATGGGGTATTCGCTACCCACTGTGCTCAAGTACCCCCCATCCAGCATCGCCTGCACCATCGCTTCGAGCGACGCCATCGGTACCGGCCCCAACATGCCATAAGCCGCCGGCCAAGTGGGAATGCCCTTGGCTCCACTGCCCTTCAGGATCTTCAGCATCTTGGTGCGGCCATAGCGCCCATCCAATTGGCGCACACATCCCAGCACCGCCAATCCGACATCACGCTCATCCCCTTCCAAGACCCGCATGACCTGGCCACCGCCGGCGCAACGCTCGCAGGCGCCACAATCTTCCGCCAAGGCCGCGACCTCTGGATCACCGAAGTACTCCAGGATCTGCACCCACAGGCATCGACCCCCGCGCAAACAATCGTAAAGCCGGTTCAAGCGACGCTTGGCTGCTTCGCGATAGCCCTGATCCGGTTGCTGCTCGATGAGGAAATCCTGGGTGCGGTAATCCTTACCGCGCCACAACACGCAAGCTTCGGAAGGCAAGCCATCGCGCCCGGCACGCCCGACCTCTTGGTAATAATCCTCAAAGGAGCGCGGCAAACTCAAGTGCACCAGCAATCTGATATCCGGCTTATCGATCCCCATGCCGAATGCATTGGTGGCGACTAAGCAATCGAGCTCATCGGCCAAGAATGCATCTTGCACCTGACTGCGATGCTCGGGCTCGCATCCCCCGTGATAGAAGGCCGCGCGCAGGCCAGCGTGCCGCAGCACATCGACCGCATCTTCGGTGGCTTGGCGCGTTGCCGCATAAGCCAAGGCCGGCGCTTTGCCTTCCCGCTCCCGCACCGCTTCCATCAACTTCGCCAGACGATCCGATTCGGACACGGCCTTCTCCGCTGACAAGTTGAGGTTCTGGCGGAAGAATCCTCGGACGTAGATGTTGGGATCCTCCAGGCCAAGGGCTTCTGCCAGCTCCGTACGCAATTGCGGGGTAGCGGTGGCCGTGAAGCCCCCCACTCGTGCCGGTTGGAGCTCCTCCAGAAAACCTTTGATGCCGAGGTAAGCCTCGCGGAACTCGTGGCCCCAACGCAACACACAATGCGCTTCATCCACCGCCACAAAAGGCACTTCCACCTGCTGCAGCAACTCCAAAAAGCGCGGCGAGGCCAAACGCTCCGGCGAAACATACAGCAGTTTCAAACGACCCTCCGCGAAGTCTTGCTCCACTTGCTGCCGCTCCCAAGAATCCTGGTTGCTATCGAGGCTGGCGGCCGGAATCCCCTTTTGGCGCAAGGCCATGACCTGATCGCGCATCAACGCGATCAGCGGCGAGATCACCAGGCTGGTTCCCGGCAGCAACAAGGCCGGCAACTGGTAGCAGAGTGATTTACCGCCGCCCGTGGGCAGGACCGCCACCGTTTCTTCTTCGCCCAACAACGACCGGATCACATCCGCCTGCCCGGGACGAAACTCTTCATGCCCGAAGTACTTCTCCAGGTAACCATAGACCACACGCCGGCTGAAATTAGGCGGCGGTTCAGGCATGGCGAGAGCAGGAAACATGGTGCATGGACGGCAGGATACCAATCCGTAAAGGACGACGCGCGGGGGTGGCCATCGACACGTGATAAACTCGCGTCAAATGGAACGAGTACTTGTCATTGGAGGCAGCCGCGGACTTGGACTCGGCTTCGTGCAGTCCCTGCTCGACCGCGAGGTCTACGAGGTGCATCTCACCGCCCGCGACCTCCAGCACAACGACGATCTCGCCGCCCTCGCCGACCACCCCCGGCTGCACCAGCACACTCTGGATGTCGCATGCGCGGATTCTCGCGCGGCCCTGATCGAGGAGTTGGATGGACTGCCCTTCGATCTCGTCATCCATAACGCGGGGATCTATGGGCCGCACGGCTTGCAGATGGGTGAGCTCCCGGAGCAGGAATGGCAGAAGGTACTGAATGTCGACACCGTCGCCCCTTTGATGATGGCGCAGGCCTTGCACAAGAATCTGAAGCGGGGCACCAACCCGCGCATAGCCTTCCTCACCAGTCGGATGGGCAGCATTGCCGACAATGGCTCCGGCGGCAGTTACCTCTATCGCTCGGCCAAAGCGGGGCTCAACGCGGCCGTCCGCAGCCTGGCCTTGGATTGGCAGGCCGACGGCATCGCCACCGTACTCCTCCATCCCGGCTGGGTGCGCACGCGGATGGGTGGCAGCACCGCACCGTTGGAGGTGGAGGAATCCGTCCGCGGCATGCTCGAACGGATTCGTGAGACCAACCTCTCCAACAGTGGGCGTTTCGTCGATTGGAGTGGAGAAGCGATTCCCTGGTAGAGGGAACCGCGAAAGCTTCTCGCCGGATTACTCGTCGCCGAAGTCGCCGCGCATGGCCCGTGCCTTCCGTGCATGGGCTTCTTCGAGGATCTCGCGGACGGCCGGATAATCGACCACCTTCAACGCAGCTTCGAAGTCGGCGATCGCATCGTCGAAGTTCTTCTGCTCGAGCAGCAAGGCGCCGCGTTCGTAGTAGAAGATCACCGTGTTCATGCGGTTCGGGCCCATCTCCAACAACTTGCCGTAAGCCGCGATGGCGCGATCGAAGTTGCCGGTTTCCGCAGCTTGCATCGCCGCTTCCTGCAGGCCTTCGACATCCTCAGGAAGAGGCGCTTCTTCGACGCCGGTGCCGAGGAAGACCACCGTGGTGCAGGTCTCTGGATCCATCCATTGACGCGCTGCCGCGACCAGGTCGTGGGCGCTCAGGTCTTGAAGATCCCGTCCGTAGGTGGCGTAGGCTTCGGCGAAACCGAGAGACTCAAAGGCCGCGAAGGTGGCTGCCTTGGCGAAGTAAGGGCGCGCGCGCAGAGGCTGCTCGGCATGGGCGTCGGCCAGGAGGCCCTGGATTTCTTCGAGGGCTTCCACATGGGCTTCGTCGTCGAAGTAACTGCCATCACGCAGACTGGCGAGCAGAACATCCACTTCGGCTTCGACTTCTGGACCGCCGGACCAGCCGACTTGGAGAAGATCGCGGTCGATGCGCCCGCCGATTGAAATAGTCAGGGGTGTGCCGGAAGGCAACTCAGCGCGCGACAGCAGGGATGCGACCAGGTCGAGTTCGGCGCGCGGTGCTTGGCCATATGCGGGCGTCAGCCAAACGCGCACATGACGGTCGGTGGAAAGGCCGGAGCGCAGGCTGACCGTGCGTGGATGAGTCGGCACTGGTTCCATCGAGATGATGGGCGCGGCCGGTCCGGTCGGTAGCAGGCGGAAGGCCTCCTCCACCGCATCCAAAGCGACTTGCGGATCCACCGGGCCGACGACCACGATGGCTACGCGGTTCGGATGGTAATGGCGGTCGTAGAACTCCCGCACTTGGTCCACGCTGAGGCCTGGTCCGCGCGTATGCCCAGCTTCGGTGCGCAAGCCATAACGGTAAGGGTGCAATCCATAGACCGCAGCCTCCAGTTGTTCGGCGCGCCCTTCGGAAGTGCGGTAACTATGCGCCTCTTCCAACTCCAGGCGATGACGCTCATGCAACACCGGCGCCGACTTCATGTGCAGGTTGCGCAGCCGATCCGCTTCCATCGCCAGCACCGTTTCCAACTCGGAAGGTGGGAAGGAGTGGTCGTAATACATGGTGTAGTCGTCGCGGGTATATGCATTCGACTCTCCACCCCAAGCGACCACCGTCTTCTCATGCATGTCGGTATCGGTGTGATCGGTACCGGCGAACATGGCGTGTTCGGTGAGGTGCGCAAGACCCGTGGTGGTGGCGGTCTCGTTGCGGTTCCCTGCAGCGACCGACAAGAACACCGTCATGCTCTCGCCTGCATCCTGGATTGCAGCCACCCGCAAACCGTTCTCGAGCTGACGTCGCTCGAAAGTGTGCTCTCCAATCGTGAGCGGGGCGAGGGCGCGGGATTCCTTGGTGGAATCGACCGACACAGGACCAGGGCTCGTGCAGCCGATCAGGCCGACGAGCATTAATGGGGCGATACGCTGCATTAGTAAGGTCGAGTCGCGCGCATGCGGCCGAAGGTGGCCGTCAGCAGTGCGACGAAAATGCCCAGCAGCAATCCGGAGAAGCTGGTGAACATCAGGATGCCCGTTTGGGTAGGCACCTGTTTGGCGCGATCGACATGGGCCGCCGCATATTCATCGATAACCGAGAATTTCAGACCATGCGCGAGGTGAAACTCGAGTTCTTCACGACGCGAGGTGATGCGATCCGCCATGCTGCGTGCCTGATTGAAATCGGCCTGCAGACGCCCCAACTCTTGGCGATATCCAGGAACACCTTCCAACAAGCCATCCAGCTCGGTGCGACGGTTCTCGTAGATGTCTTTCTGCGCGGTGTAGCCCGCATCGAAGATATCGATGTCGACCAGCTTCTCGGCGAGCGCAGCGACCTGACGATCTTGGCTCATGGTCGATGCCGAAAGCACCAGATCCGCATTGCCGGTGGCTTGGGTACGCGCCATATCCAGCTCGGTCTGCAGACGCACGATCTCAGGGTGCGCATCGCGGTACTGCAAACGCGCCACCGCCAATTGCGACGACAGGTTCGAGATCCGCTCCAAGGAACTGCTGTAACTTCCTGGAAGCTGCAACTCCTGACGGGTGAGCACGAACTCTGGGCGCTCGGCCAAGGTGCTCTCGATGATCGGACGCTGCGCTTCGTACTGCAGCTTCTGCCCTTCGAGATCGAACAGGTTACGCTCCAGGCTGTTGCGCTCCTCCAACCAGCGATCGATGTCGGCGCTGAGATCAGGAGTCTGTAGCGAAACCAGATACGCCGTGATGGCATCCGATGCAGCGACGACCTTCTCGCGAGCCCCCTCTTCATTGTCCTTGAAGGTCTTGAGGTTCGCCTCCATGCCGGTCATCGACATCTTTTCGAGCACTTCCGAGAAAGCCAAGACCGCAGCATTCGCGACGGCTACCGACTCCTCTGCAGTGCGCCCATAACCGGTGTACTCGACCACACCATCCTTCGAGACATCGCCACGTACATTCGACTTGAGTCGTTGCGGATCGGTGTCGGGCAACAACTCCGACACGCGGTAGACCACGGCACGGCTGCGCAACAAGGAAGTCACGCCGATCAAGCGGCCCTCATCCTGCAGTGGCAGCAAAGGAGATTCAGGAACGTTGCCGCCTTCGGTGCTGATCGACAGCCCCAAAGCATGCTCCGGAATCATGATCTCGGCCGTCGCCATGAAGTCTGGCGGCTGGGTGGCGTTGAGATACAGGCCAACACCGATACTTCCACCCATCACGAGGAGGACGATGTGCGTGCGGCGGTAAATGGCGCCGAGGATGGAGGAGGCCTGGTTCATGGACGTACGAGGGTACCGGACGGTTCAGGGTTTGCCAGTGGCACGAGCTCCTTGCGGCGCTGCGCCTCCACATGGGCGACATGGATACAGGCGAGAACGGCGATGAAGGTCCAGAGGAACTTCAACCATAGGAATACCTCCACCATGCCCTGGATCAGGGTCACGAGGGTGGAGAGGGTCAGCGCCATGGCGAGGGTGCGCAGACGAGGGTCGACATCCTTGGCCCAGATGACGCGGAACAGGCAGCCATAGATGGTGATCATCAAGGCACTAAACACCACGATGCCGACGAGGCCAAGGTCAGCCATGACCTGCAGCGGCGCGTTGTGCACCTGCAGCTCATAGGCGTTGAAGTAATCCTTGGTGCCCTCTACGCCGACACCAAAGACCGGGTTCTCGAAGAATGCCTGCAGACCGATCTGGTCGATGTGCCAACGGAAGTCGGCCGAACCACGGCTGAGGTCGCGCACATAGATGTAGGCGGCCTGGATGGCGCCGGTGGTCCAACCGAGGAAGCCGATGAAGCCACCCCCCATCAGGAACAGCGGCGACAAGTGAGGCCAACGGAAGAATGGCAACACGCCGACCGTGATGGCCAGGGACAACCAACCCGAACGCGACCAACTGAAGAACACGCCGACTGCGAGCAGGAAGAACACCAGGAACATCATGCCGCGACGTCGGGCGGAGATGGCTTCCTTGGGTTGCAGAGCCAACCACAACACGATGACCGCCACCGTCGATGCGACGTTGGAGTAACGGTTGGGGTGCGTCATCAAGCCGGTCAGACGCGCGGTCGGGCCCCAAGGTGCATCGAAGGTCTCGAAACCGGAGGGCGCGAAAGTCAGGATCTGACCGGTGGCCGCGGAACCGACACCTTGTAAGAGCTCCACGCCAAGCGAGAACAACGAAGCAAGGATCAGATAATCGATCAGCGTTTCCAGACGCCCCGTGGTGTTCACCGCAATCGGCAGGAACAGCGCCAGGATGATGTACGGAAGACGCGGCAGGAAGTTCGCCAGCGGCGAGACCGGACTCTCGGTGGAAAGGAAGGTGACGGCGTAGGCGCCAAGCACCAACAGGGTCATCAGGCCAATCGGACTGAGCGGCCAATAGGCATCGCCTTTGCGCAGGATATCCCCGCATAACTTGCCGATGAGCAGGATCGCCAACAGGGTCGAGAGACCGGGGATGACGTCTGCGACGAGCAGGAGGGCGGTGGTCAGGAGGATCAGGCGGTCGACCGACCAGATCCGGTGCACGATGCTAGCGCAGAAGGTCAGCGCGGCGAATAGTGCGCCGAGCATGATCGTGTTGAGGTAATGACCTTCGGCGAAGAAGATCCGCAGCGGATTGGTGTAGGTGTTGCGCAGGGCGGCAAAACCATCCTGGTACACGAAGTAGCCCAAGCCACCACCTAGGGCCAAACACACGACAGCCTGAATCGCGGTACCGACGGGCCCGTAATCACGGATCCGGGCCTGAGATTCAGCGGTGTTCATGGACAGTCGAAAACGCTACCAGCGCAGCTCCACGAGCACAGAAGTCTCGAGAGGCAGTCGTAGCTCCAGTATATCACCACGCAGGGTCACCCAATCCTCGGCGTCGACCATCTGCGCGTTGGTGCAGGACAGATTGGCCAGGCTTTCGGGCACCTCGGAGGCCAGACGCTCCATGTGACCATCAAAAAGCGAGCGGGCGCGACGCGAAGTCTCACGACTGATGCCCGCAGTGCTGCCTTTATTGCCCTTCATGTTGCGGCGCAGGGCATCCAGCTCGGACTGAGCGACGCCCTCATCCCCCAACTGCGTCAGGGTTGCCTCCACGGCAGCTCCTTGCAGGCCATTGGCATAGGGTGCGTGGGCGCGGCGGAAGGCATCGTCGGTCAGTGGGTTGCCGTGCTCGCGGTCGAGCAGTTGCACCGACGCGATGCTGCGTGGCTTGCCCTCCAGCTTGATCTTGACCAGGCGGTTGCCTTTGGTTTTCTCGATCTCCTGCCCCGAAATCTCCGCGCGGACGGTGTCCAGCACCGACATCGTCAGTTCATCGAGGTTGAGCTTGCGCAGGGAGGACCGTTCGGCGCGTCCGTAGACATAGGCCTGCAGTTGTTTCTGACTGCGCTTCAGGCTGCTGAGGTCGACCCCACCACGACGCAACAGGCGCGTGGCATGGCGCTCGAGTCCACCACCAAAGGTGTTGATGCCGAGCACATAGCCTTTCTGCCCTTCCTTCGATGCAAAGATCGAGATGTTGGAAGGTGCACCCAGGCGCGTGACCGGTGCGGCTGGCAAGTCACCGGCCGTCGCCATCATGCGCATGCCGCTGAGCAGGGCTTTCGGTGCTCCCGCCAAGCTGAACACGCCGACGGATTCCCCGGCGAACTCCTTCTTGGTATCCCATGGTGCATCCTGCAGGAAGAAGAAGGATGCGTGGCTGACTTGGGTCTGTGCCAGCGAGATCACCGTCGCCATGTAGTAATGCGCGGCGCGTTGATCATCCAGCGCTTCAAAACGCGGGGTGGGAAGGCCGATGTTCCATTCCGACAGGATCAGTTGTGGCGGACGAATGCCTGCGGCCTGCGCTTCGGCAAGAATGACATTCGGCACGTCGAGCATGTCGTGCTCGGAGGGATAACTGCCGTAGTGGTGCCAAGAGTAGAAGTCGATCTCGAAGCCCTTGCGCTTGCACGCGGCAAACATCTCTTTTGCCCATTCGAGCTTATCGCCGAGGGTTCCGGCCAATCCAGGTCCACCGAGCTGGATGGTATCGCCGAACTCTTCACGCAGAGCCAGGCCGGCATCCGCGAACCAGTTGCCGAAGTTGGCGATCGATTCAGGCCAGGGATCGCCGAGGTTCGGTTCGTTCCAGATTTCAATGTGCGTGACATCCACGCCGGCAGCCTGCAGACGACGCACATCGCGGATGACTTCGCGCGTCCAATCCTCAATGTTCGGTGGTTCCGGCACATGTGCTCCACCGGTCTTGATGCCGGTCTCCTTGTGCGTCGAAGTTCCGACCGCCGTGACCATGGTGGTCAGGCCAGCTGCCTTGGCGCGCAATGCGGTATCGATATGCCCTTGGTCCACGGCGACCTGCGAGTACTTGAACCACAGACGCAGCATGCCTCCCGTTGGGGTGACGGCATCCGACCACACGCGCCATGCACCTGGCGATGCATTACGCAGATCGTTCATGCCATAGATCAAGCCCGGCGGAATCGGCGCACCGACGTTGTTGAAGTCGATCGCAAAATCATCGCCCTCGTTGAGCGTGGAGAATGCGAGTAGCGGGTTATCCGGAAGTGCGCCGACCACGGGCGGGGTGCCATAACCACTATCCGACGGAGTCCCGCCGGTGTTCCCGGGGTTAGTGCCGGGCTGGCTGCCACCACCGGTATTGCCGGGTTGATTCGGCTGCTCCGTTGGTTGATCCTTTCCAGGACGTTCCTTCCCTCCATTCTTGGGCAGCCGGTTCTTGGCCCAGCCGCCATCACGTTTCTGATTCTGGGCGCACGAGACCGCCAGAAGCAGGAGAGGAATGAGGAGAAGGTAGCGTTTCATTGCAAGTAACCGAGACCGCGAAGACTTTCCTCGATGGCCTTGTTCTGATCATCATCGAGGGTAGAGCCGTCAGGAGAGCTGCCTGAGCCCGCATCGGGCTCGTCGGACTCATCCCATACGGGTTCCGCGGGATTCTCATAGAGATCTCCGCGGATGCGGCCGTCCATCCACTTTGGAACGGCCTCTTTCACAAGGTACAGCAGGGTCGGCGCCGTATCTTGTATATGCATGCCCTCCAGGACCTTGCCGGCCTCGATGCCCGCGGCACTCACGGCGAAAATGCCGTTAAAGCGGTGCTGACCGGAGATCATGGCGTTCTTGCGCTCGGCAAACAGGGTGGATTCGCCCCAACTCTCCTTGGTGATGGTGGCTAGGCCATTCATCTGGAACTGGATATCCGGCGCTTCGCCCGTGCGTGGGCCATCGTAAGTCTCTTCCTTACTGATCGAGAAGTCGGTGGCATGGCCCTCTCCCGTGGGAGAAGCGACCTTGGCGAGTGCTTCGCGGACTTCCTGCATGACCTGCTGATAGCCCTGTTCCCCTTCGACGATGCCCTCTGGCTCGCGCCCCTTGCGGTTGACGCAAATGCCATGGAGAGAAGCGAAAGCCCGCGTCTTAGACCAGACGATGTCGTTGGCCGTGGCCTCGGTGCGTTTCTTCGGGCGCAGAATCGGGATGTTGCCGAGGGGGCCAAGTGCCCGCCCGATTTTCCCTAAACCGATGCGTTCAAAGGCGTTGCGCACGTTCAGCTTGCCCACTGCCCAATACGGCACCTGACGTCGGGTGAGGAAGCCTTCGTCTTCCAGCCACTTGTTGACGTGGAAGTCGTAGTTCTGCGGACCAAAGCCGTGGTCTGACACCAAGGCCACCGGCACCTCATCCCCAAGGATCTCGCGCACCTCGCCGACGAACTCATCCGCCAGACGGTAGGAATCCTTGATGACCTCGCCGTAGAGCTTTTCGCCCTCCTCGGTCCAACCAGCATGGCTGCGATCCTGGAACTTCCAGAAGTAGTGCTGACAGCGGTCGGTGACCGACACCACGGTGAAGTAAAAGTCCGTGGGCTTGTTTTTGAGGTAATGCGCCTGCAACTTCAGGCGATCCCGTTCGATCTGGAACAGGTGATCGCGCAACTTGGCGTACATCGCCATGTCGTCCGAAGGAGTCTCGGTGTCGCCGTCGTAAGGGTAGTAATCGACATCCGGCTCATAAGGACGCCCCAGGATCTGCTCCATCTCAGCCACCGTGCCCTGCGGCCAGGCGATCGTATCCCCCGAAAGCGGCATCGGAATGCCCGAAATCATGTAGCCATCCTTCACTGGGAAGGGCGGATAAGTCATCGGTACCGACAAACTGCCCACACTCCAGCCGCGGTTACTGAGCAGCGACATCACATCCTTGCCCAAGTAGTTACGCGAGTCATTCAGCAGGTTCTGGTACGTGCCCAGATCCCGTCGAATGAAGTGGAAGACGCCGTGTTTACCCGGATTCAGCCCTGTGAACATCGAAGTCCAGGCTGGAGGCGTCATCGGAGGCTTCTCAGACTCCAGATCTGCCGACACCCCTTCCTTCAGGATGCGAGCAATGTGAGGCAACTCCCCTGCTTCGATCATCGGGCGGATGATCTCGTAGGTGGCTCCGTCAATTCCGACAATGGCTAAGCGTGTCATGGCAGGTAGGGGCAGGTGGTCCTCACCTCTACATCAGGCCCCCGGCAGCGCTATGATACATCTGCTCGCGTAGGAGCACGCACTACCGCAATGATTCGCCGCTGCAGTTTTCCGACATTGGTCCTAGCCCTTTCCACAGTGGCTTGTTCCGTGTCACCTTATACCGATGGCCCTAGCCTCGGCGAGAACCCCGAGCTCCTGCCCCTGGATTTCCAGGCTGAAATTGCCAATGGGCAGTTCTTCCTGGGCCCAGAAGACAAGATCTCGGTCAGTTTCCACCTCCACGATGACCTGACCCGCGCCTACCGCGTGCGCAACGATGGCAGCATCATCGCGCCTTTGGTGGGCCGCGTTCAAGCTGCAGGAAGCACGCGCGAGCAGTTCGAAGATCGCCTGATGGAGGCCTACAACGAGTACCTAGTCGACCCGATCGCGACCGTCGATGTGGAGTACTCCCCCACGCGTAAGGTCACGATCCTCGGTGAGATCGAACGCACTTCGGTGCTCACCCTTACGAGCCCAGACACCACGGTGCTCGACGTCATCGCCAGCGCTGGCGGGATCGGCACCGATGGAGATCGCACTGGTGTCCTCATCGCACGTCGGGTGGATGGCATCATGACCGTCCGTCACTACGACATCGATGGACTCTTCTCGCCGGAAGATCCGAACCTGCGCACCGAGATCCCATACGTCCAGAATGGCGATGTGATCTACGTCCTGCGCACTTGGGATTCGGTCTACCTGCAGAAGATGGAGCTGGTCTCCGAGACCTTGCGCGCCGCGACCTTCGCCGAGCGCGTGATCCTCAACGGCCCACGCACCACCGAGGCGCTGCAAGGCGACTTGGATGAGAACGGTTAATCCCGGAAGACTGTGAGCAACCAGACCAAAGGTCCCTTTCAGCTCTTCTACGAGTACCTGTACGTCATCGTGATCGTGACGGCTGTGGCGGTGATTTCCGCCTACCTGATCACGAACTCCATGACGCCGCAGTACCGCTCGCAGGCGCGTTGCTACATGCCGAACGACACTTCGACGATGTCGTTGAATGAAGAGGCGGGCAACATTCCGAACAGCCCACTGCTGCCCACGGCAAACCCGGATTTCCAGGCTTCGTTGATGGGTGTGTTGGCTGCGCAGGATACGCGCCTTCTGGTCGCTTCCAAGATCGAGGGAGTCGACAGCGAGTACCTGAAGAAGAATGTCGAGTTCCAAGTCGACCGCTTCAACCTGATCACCATCACGGCATACGACCCAGATGCCAAGATGGCCTACCAGATCGCGCAGACTTATCTGGACACCTTCCAGAACAAGCTGAATCAGGCGACGACTGCGCAAGCGGAAGAACGTCGGACGACCTTCTCGAATGGCATCGCGCGTGCACAGGGCGAGCTGACCGAGCTCGAAGCCGACCGCCTCGCCTTCATGAAGGAGCATGGCGCGATCGACTTCATCAGCGAACTCAGCCTTTTGACCACGCGTCAAAGCGAGTACGAGAACAAGCTCAACGACATCACCACGAACCTTGCCTCCGCACGCGAGCAACGGACCGAAATGGTGAAGCAGTTCGAGGCACGTCCGGAGACCGAGCAGGCCTCCTCGACGATGGTGAAGAACCCGCAGCTCGAAGAGCTGAACCGCAACCTCAGTACGGTGAAGCGCGAGCGCGTCACCCTGGGCCTGCAGTTCAAGGACAACCACCCCACCATCCAAGCGAAGGATCTTGAGATCGCTGCCTTGGAAGGCGAGATCAAGACTCTCGAGGCCACCATCCAAGGATCGGCCACCATCGCTCCAGACACGATGCGTAAGGATCTGGAAGGTCGTCTCAACGACCTCGATTTGCGTGTCGCTGCGATGACCACGGAGGCCGAGCTGCACGCCGATTCGCTCGCCACCACCAAGACCCGTCGCATCGAGTTGAGTGGCTTGCAAGCGCAACTCGAAGCCAAGGATTCGCAGATCAAGAACCTTCGTGGAACCTTGGTCAACTACCGCGATCGCTATGCGGAACTCAATATCTACATTGAGCGCCAAGCGAACTTCCTGCAGATTCCTGAGTATCCCTCGGAATCGTCTTCGCCGTACCTGCCGATTCTGTGGGTCAACCTGCTGGTTGCTGCAGTCCTCGGCCTTTCCCTCGCCATCTGCGTGGTCCTGGTCCTGAACCAGGTGCGCTTCTCGCAGGAGGAAGCCCTGTGGTAAAGGTCGCTGATCGTCCTGAGTTCGCGGAGATTCCACCGCACGTGCGCGAAGGCATCGAGATCGATGTGCGCGCCGCTGCATTCGAAACGCTTCATGCGGAAGCCGTGTCGCGCAAAGACTTGAGCGCTGCACCAGGCACCTTGTTCGACAAGATGCCCGGCCGCGTCGTGCGTCTGCTCCTGTTCCTCGGCATCGGTGGTGTAATCGGCACCATCTCCTGCCTCATCGCCATCTACCTGATGCGCCTCCTCGTCACGATCGTCTGATGGTTACCTACAAGGAGATCGCCCAGCGCAAGCTGAAGCTCATCGAACGTTATCGTTCGGCGCTGTTGGAGGAGATGCTCGAAGAGGGTCGTGAACAGGCCATGGTCGAGCGTGAACGCGAACGTTACGCCTGGCGTGGCGAGTTCCGTTCCCGCGATGAGATCATGGGGCTGTACAAGGAGCGCAAGAAGTGGGATCGCCGCTTCCTGCTCGACACCTTCGTCCTTTCCGTTCTGCTGTTGCTGGTCGTGATGGCCACGCCGCAATTGGTCGCGACCGTCGCACCGAAAGCAAACAAGCGCGGAGAAGGCGGGCGTCGTCAGCGTGCGCAGGCGGAGCAGACAGAAACGCAAGCCACCACCGATCCGGTGGATGGCGAGAACGAAGAAGCTGCTGGCGAGTAAGCCAGTTGGGCGGCTCTAGATGCCGCGCTCCTTCTTGATGCGTGCCCATGCATCATTGATGGCCGTCATCTTTTCCTTGGCGTACTCAAGGAAGTCTTCCGGCAGGCCTTTCGACTGCATGGTGTCTGGGTGGTATTCCCGTACCAACTTGCGGTGGGCGCTCTTCACCTCGGCATCGGTGGCGGTGGCCGCAACACCGAGCACTTCATAGGGCGAAGTGGTGTTGGCCTTGCCGTGGGTCGCTTCGAAACCGGCTTTACACGATTGGTAATCGGCGGCACTGAGGCCGAACTCACGCGCGATCTCTTGGATCAAGTGCTCCTCTTTCGCGTGCAGATGACCATCCGCTAAGGCGACGGTGAGCAGGATGGTGATAATGTCACGCAGGCGATAGGGCTCGGCGCGGAACAGGCTGCGGATTTGCCCAGTGAACTCGCGCACCGGTGCTTGGGAATCGCGTGCGGAGTTGAAGACCTTGGCGGCCACACGGCGGTCCTCGGTGTTGAGGCGCAAGGACTGCTTCAGGAACAGATCGAAGGTCTGGATCTCATCATGGGTGACTTTGCCATCGGCTTTGGCGACCTTCGCCGCAAGACTGGTCAGGGCGACGGCGAAGGCGAGCTGCAGTTCCTGTGCGGAACGTGGCGCATTGCGCGTGCCGGTGTACCCACCCCCCGTGTTGCCTTGGCCGAACTGGCCGGGAGCACCGCCGAAGTTACCGGCTCCAGCACTCCCGAGGTTGGAACCGATTGCGGCACCGAGGACGGCACCTAGAGGTCCGCCGAAAAGGGCACCTACCGTGCCACCGATGAGGGTTCCGAAGATTCCCATGCGCGGGATTCTACGGACGGTCCAGGCGTTCTAATAGGAAATCGCGCTCGGTGTCGGTGCCGGCGAGCTCCAATGCCCGACGCCAGGCACCCTGCGCTTCCTCCTTGCGATCGAGGCGCTCGAGGAGATCGGCATGGGTGCTGTGCAGCCAAAGGTAGTCCTTGAGGGCTGGGTTGTGCTGCAGGTCTTCGAGGATGGCGAGTGCCTCCTCCACCTTGCCGGATTCCGCCACGGCCACGGCGCGATTGAGACGGATCACGGGCGTGTCTTGGACTTGCAGGAGGATGTCGTAGATGCGCACGATGCGTTGCCAAGCGGTGTCGGCGGCGGTGATGGCACTTGCATGTTCCGCAGCAAGGGCAGCCTGCAAGGTGTAGGTGCCGGGAGCCCCCAAACGTGATGCGAACTCGAGTTGGAGTCTGCCTTCCTGCAAGTCTTCTTGATTCCAGAGGCTGCGATCCTGCTCGGCGAGAGTGAGGAACTTGCCGTCGGAGGTACAGCGGGCGGCACGACGCGAATCCTGAAAGGCCATCAATGCTTGGAGGCCGCGGACTTCGGGCTGCTCGGGAAGAAGCTCGGTGAGGGTGCGGGCGAGGCGTCGGGCATCGCGGCATAGATCTTGGCGCTGCAGGGCGGCGCCGGAGGATGCGGAATAACCCTCATTGAAGATGAGGTAGAGGGCGGCGAGGACTCCGGGGAGGCGTTCGGGGAGGTCGTCGGAGGATGGAATCCGATAGGGAATGCCAGCGTCGCGGATCTTGCGTTTGGCGCGTGTCAGACGTTGGGCCATGGTGCGTTCCTCGATGAGGAAGGCGCGGGCAACTTCATCGGTGCGTAGACCGCCCAGCGTGGTCAGGGTGAGGGCAACTTGCGCTTCGGGTTTGAGACTGGGATGACAGCAAGTGAAGAGCAGGCGTAGGCGGTCGTCGGGGATGCCGGAATCGACGGCGTCATCCTGACGTTCGGATCCTTGCTCCCTCTCGATGCCTTCCGGTGCATCCTGTTCAGGCCGGATGCGCCCCTGATGACGCATGTGATCCAACAACTTATTCCGCGCCGTCACCCGCAACCACGCGACGGGTTGCCGCGGCACTTCCTTCTGCCAATGTTCCAGCGCCGACGTGAAGGCAAGTTGGACGGCGTCCTCCGCGGCGGCGAGGTCATTGCGCGCCAATGGCATCAAGGAGGCCAAAAGGAGACCGACCTGCTCCCGGTGAAGTTCCGTGAGCAGGTCGTTGAGTTTGCCACCGGTCGGCGGCATCAGGATCTAGCGGACGCCCTTGAGCTTGGCCTTGTCCTTGTCTTTCATCTTTGCCTTGGCGTTGGCGGCCTTCTCGGCAATGCCTTCCACCTTGACCAGATGGAAATCCGCGACGTGACCGATCTCGCCATTTTCGAGCATGCGCCAAGTGCTGTGGATCTTGTTGCCATCGCGACGGATCACCGCATCGTGCATGTGCGGGGTATCGGCGCAGACATCGAAGTTCTCGCCTTTGCCGATGCAATCGAAACGCAGGTTGCCTTCTTCATCCTTCGACGCGGTCATGATGGGATGGTTGGTGCAACCGCAATAATGCGTGAGCATGAGCTGATCATTCTTGGTGTAGTACATCGTGATCATTTCATGGTCGGCGCCCGGGAAGAGCGTTTCCATCAAGACCGAACCACTTGCAGTGGATTTCACGATCGAGAGGACTTCTTCGGTTGGATTGCCTTCTTCATCGGCCACCACCCAAGTGCCCGCGAAACCATCGAGGGCTTCGAGGCCAATCTTTTCCTCTGGGGGCGTGAGCGAAGTGACGAGAGTGCCGAGACCGAGGAAGGCTGCGGCGGCGAGGAGTAGCTTGGTGGTGAGGTTCATGAGGGTTGGTGGTTGCGGTGGTTTTTGCGGGATGTGCTCGTTGCGGCGGGGTTCAGACCCATTCCGGGCGGACTTCAATCGTACCGATTCTTGCAGAAGGCACCTTTGCGGCCCAAGACAGGGCTGCATCGAGGTCTGGGACGTCGATGGCGTAGAAGCCGCCGAGTTGTTCCTTGGTTTCGGCGAAGGGCCCATCGGTGTGCAGGACCTTGCCGTCGCGCACTTGCACGCTGGTTGCCGTGGCGACGAGTTGCAAGCGATGGCCCGCGACCTTGACTCCAGCGGCTTCGAGTTCTTCCCCGAAGGCGTTGTAGTCGGACATGAGTTGGTCCATCTCCTGTTCGGACATGGTTTCAAAGAGAGATTCTTCGTCGTGGATGAGTAGGAAGTAGAGCATGGTTGGCTGCGGGGATTCGGGTTGCGGTTTTGATTCTGGTTCAGTCTTGCTTACGCATGCCGTGCATCTCCGGACGGATCTCCAAGGTCCCTGAAGCTGCGGCAGGGATGCGTTTGGCCCAGGCGATGGCCGCATCCATGTCGGGTAGTTCCAGCGCGTAGAAACCGCCGATGTGTTCCTTGGTCTCCGCGAAGGGACCATCCGAAGTGATGGGTTCGCCATCGCGCATCGTCACGCAAGTCGAGGCGGACGGTGGTTGCAGTCCGTGGGTAGCCACGAAAACGCCTTCGGCCTCCATCTCGGCGTGAAGGGCATCGTAGGCTGCCATCTGCTGCTGCATGTCCTCAGGGGACTTGGGCGTGCAGCTTTCGGCATCGGTGTGCAGGAAGAGGAAGAACAGCATGGTTACAAGATTGACGCGCCACCCCACCTTTGCGCGACAGGACTTTCAGGTTTTTTTGCGGACCGCCTACAATCCCCGACATGTCGCTCACTCGTGAGGAAGCCTGGGACCATCTCTGCACTTGGACGCCGTCGGAAGCCCTGCGCCGCCATGGCCGCTCGGTGGAAATTTCGATGCGCGCAGCCGCGGTCAAGCTCGGCGCTGAAGAGGAAGTAGAGCTCTGGGGGCTGGCTGGACTCCTTCACGATGCCGACTACGATTCCTGGCCGGAGGAACACCCCCATCGCATCGTCGCGTGGCTGCGCGAACGGGAGGAAATGCGCTTGGCGCATGCGATTTCGGCGCACTACACCCAGTGGAATGTGCCCTATGAATCCTTGATGGACAAGGCACTGGTGGCCTGCGATGAACTGACCGGATTTCTGGGCGCCTGCTCGATGGTGCGACCGGAAGGCGTCGCGACCTTAAATGCGAAGAGTGTGATGAAGAAATTCAAGGATAAGAAATTCGCGGCGGGCGTCGAACGGGAAGAGGTGCGGGCTGGGTGCGCGATGCTGGATATGGAGGTGAAGGAATGGGTGGAGTTCTTGATTCCACAGCTGCAACCTTACGCTGAGGAACTCGGATGGACCGGGCGCGGCTGATGCGTTGGACTGAGACAACGCCGGAAGAGGCTGCGGAGGACGTCGCCGGCAAGGTTTGTGCTTGGGCAGAAGCGCGTGCGGAGGGTGCCGAACGTGGTGCTTTGTTGCTGCCGACGGGGTCTTCACCGAAGCCTTTGTATGCGGAGTTACGCAAACGCGCGGCTGCCGGTGCCTTGGATGCATCGGCATGGAAGAGCTTCAACTTGGATGAATACTGGCCTTGCCCAGCGGAGAGTCCGATTTCGTTTCGGACGTTCATGGAGGAAGAACTCATTGCTCCGCTGGGCTTAGGCCAAGAACAAATTGGCTTCCTTGATGGAGCCTGCGCGGTGGACCAAGTGGTGGCGCAGTGCGCGGCCTATGAGCAGACGATGGCGGATGCTGGTGGCATCGATCTGGCGATTCTCGGCGTGGGAGTGAATGGCCATTTGGCCTTCAATGAACCTGGCACCTTATGGGGATGCCGCACACGGATGGTCACCCTGGAAGACACGACGCGTGCGCGACCTGGTTTCCCTGGTGGCGTGAAGGAAGGACCGGAGAAGGCGCTGTCGGTCGGCATCGGCACGATCCTGGAGGCTCGGGAGATCGTGGTCTTGGCCTTTGGGGAAGCGAAGCAAGAGGCCCTGCAAGTATTACGGCAAGGCAGTGCGGATCTTGCTTGGCCAGTAACGAGCCTACTTGCGCATGGGGCGGTGACGGTTTATTGCGATCCGGCCTAGTGCTGTCGCAATCGTTTAGGGCATCGTCCATGCGCCAGGCATGAGGTCTGCCACTTCTGGGAAGGCTTCCATCAACTCGCCGCGAACGAAGGGGTACATATCGTTTACCCCCCACCATGCTTCGCTCATCTCGGCGAAGAACTCCATCGGGTTGGTCAACGCATAAGCCTTCTGACGCCCGCCGGTGATGTAGAGGATGTTCTCCAAGGCAGCAGATTCCGTCAACTTTTGGAATGCCGCCTGGATGCCGGCGTGATCGTATCCGAGCACTTGATGATGCCATGCATGACTGAGTTCATGCAGCACCATGTCCGGTTGGTTGCGTGACCACGACAGGAAGTTGGCAGCAACGCCAAACTCAATGCCCTCCGCCCAGTTCGCCGGTAGATCATGATCCGTCAACCACTGCGCCGACGGATGGTAAACACCACCGGGGCATTCCGGACGGTCCAGATGAAACCGCATCTCCACTTCCTGCAGACGCTCGACTACCGGCTGCGGCAAGCGAGTACGAATCTCCCACAACTCGATACGCAGCAAAGCGAGGACTTCCTCACGCAGATCCTTTTTGGCATAAAGTTTCTTTTGGACGTGGATCTTCCAACCTTCCAGCTCGACTTCCTTGTACTTCCACGGCGACAGGTCCGTGGTGGATGCGAACAACGGGAGGCAGGCGAGGAGAAGCGCGATGCGACTGCGGATCATGTATCGAGTGTAACGGCCGTGCCATTACGCACTCGGCTCCGGGGTCGAACAAGAGCACCTCTGGTTTAGAACCCCTTTGTTCTCTTAACCAGAGATGCCCAGCCTCCCTACACGAGATGGTCACGGGCCTATCCCTCTGAATGTGCAGTTCCGCTCAAAATGTTCGATCAGGGATCGAGACACGGGATCCCCTTGAGGACCCAGGTGGCGGCAGCCGCCATGATCACGACGACTGCTGCCTGGAGGACGGTGTGCTTGTTCGAACAGCGTCTTCTCCTTTCCCTTACGCGGGTGTCCGGTAAACGCTGAAGAAAAAACCGCCGTTTCTCCAATTGCCGCGACTCCAACCCCTTGGAGTACACGACTACAGGTTCTGTGAAATCCTGTATTTTCAATAGGGCCCTATTTCGATTTGGTTAACTAATTATTTCTGTCGCGATTGCCGCGCCTGGCTCCCGATTGACGCTATCCCGATGTTTCTCAAGAACTTGTGCGAATCTTCGGAATCGCAAAGACTGTCAAGCACACGCAAATCAGAGGCCTTATCCTCGCCCCCATGCAGACTGGATCCGCACCTTCCGCCCATCATTACGCGCAACGCGTGATGCGTGTGCTTGTGCACATCCAGCAGAACTTGGATGCCGCGCTGCCCTTAGAGGAGCTTGCACGCATCGCTGGATTCTCGGCCTATCACTTTCATCGCATCTTTCGCGGCATGGTCGGCGAGTCCGTCAAGCAACACATCCGACGCCTACGCCTGGAACGTGCGGCAGGGCACCTAAAGCACACCAATCGCACGGTGCTCGAACTCGCACTCGAAGCCGGTTATGAAACGCACGAATCCTTCACCCGTGCGTTCAAGCACGCCTTCGACATCCCGCCCAGCGCCTTCCGCGATGCGCATCGCCCGCCTCGCATCGAGGCGGCGGTGAATGTCCACCACGGCGATGGCGATTCCCTTCAATTCACACCCCTCGAACACAAAGCATTTCAGATGGAAGTCCAAATCAAGGAACTCCCCTCGCGGCACGTCGCATTCCTGCGCCATGTCGGCCCCTATGACCAGGTCGGTACGGCTTGGGAGCGGCTCTGCGATTGGGCCGCCCGCAACGACCACTTCGGCAAGGACACCCTCATCTTCGGCGCTTCCTACGATGATCCGGATGTCACTCCGGCAGACAAGCTTCGTTATGAGGCATGTCTTACCGTGGAAGCTTCGGTGCAGGGTGAAGGCGATATCAGCACGCGCGAAGAAGCCGGTGGCACCTTCGCGACCACGATCCACGAAGGCCCGTATCAGCAACTCGGCGAAACCTATGCCAAACTCTTCGGTGGTTGGCTGGCGCAGTCGAGCCATAAACCGGCGCAGGAAGCATGCTTGGAGTTCTACCTCAACGATCCGGAAACCACTGAACCCGACGACCTCCTTACTGAAATCTGCATCCCCCTCAAGGTCCAATGAAGATCAATCTCGTCAAGGAACTCAAAGAGGAGTTCTCTACTGCCAAGAAGTGCAAGCTTCTGGACGTCAGCGATGCGCAATACCTCGCCGTGGATGGCAAGGGAAGTCCTGGCGAGGATGCCTTTGCGGATGCCGTCGGAGCGCTTTATGGCATGGCCTATACCATCAAGTTCGCCTGCAAGGATCGGGATGAGGATTTCGTCGTGGGCAAATTGGAGGCGCTCTATGCCAAGGGAGTGCCGATGGAAGAGTATGTAGCGCGTCCCAAGGAGGAGTGGGAATGGACCATGATGATTCGCATGCCTGAGGTCGTCACGGAGGCAGATATGGAGCCGGCGCGGGAGGCCTTGCGCAAGAAAGGTAAGACCGAGGACTTCGGCGCAGTGCGCTTGGAGGCCATCGAAGAGGGCCGTTGCGTGCAGATGTTGCACCTTGGACCTTATGAGGAGGAAGCGGTCACGGGTGCAGCGATGATTGCGTTCTGCGAAGAGCAGGGAGTGCGTCCGCATCGTTGGCATCATGAAATCTATATGAGCGATCCACGGCGGGTGCCTGCTGAGAAGTTGAATACCTTGTTGCGCTTCCCAGTGGTCGATGCCTGAACGTCCTCCGTTCCATTTGGCCTTTCCGGTGCATGATCTTGCGGCGGCACGAGAGTTCTACGGTGCGCTGCTGGGTTGCGCGGAAGGTCGCAGCAGTGCGGAGTGGGTGGACTTCGATCTGTACGGTCATCAGATCGTGGCGCACCTCGTGGTTGCGGCGGATGGAGCGCATCTTGCAGGCCACAATCCTGTCGACGGAGAGGCCGTGCCCGTCCCCCATTTCGGATTAGTCCTGGAGTGGCAAGCTTGGCACCAACTGGCAGAGCGGCTCACTGCAGCCGGCACGGATTTCGTGATCGACCCTTATCTACGCTTTGAGGGAGAGGTCGGCGAGCAGGCCACCATGTTCCTGCTCGACCCCAGTGGCAATGCCCTGGAGTTCAAGAGTTTCCGCGATCCTTCGCAGTTGTTCGCGAATTAGATTTCGCGCGCGGTCGATCAGGATTCCGACCCGCGTTCGCGCGCTTGCTCTTGGCTTTGACGCATGACGGCCAGTGCTGCATGCGTGCAGGCCGACAGAATCGCGTTCTCCTCTCCCCACTGGCGCATGAGGGCAAGCACTTGTCGCATCGCCAGCTTGGCATCTGCCTTCGCGGAGTTCTCTGGCATGTCCAGTTGCTCTTCAATCTGCAAATAGGACCACCGACGCACCTCATGCAGTACCAGAACCCGCTGCTGACTCATGGGCAATGCGTGGAAGTAACGTCCGGCGAGCCCCATCGCGTGCCTTCCGACGCCGTACCGTTCCAACCAAGTTGCCATGTAGAGATAGGGATTCAGGTGCAGTCCCAGTTTTTCCCAGCGCTCTGTAAACCAATCTTGATTCGCCTGCAGGTCCAGGAAATCCAACCCACAGCCAGACCAGACCACCCCATACTGTCGGACAAGCTGACGCTTGATCTGCCCTTCCATTTCCTGGAGGGTTCTTTGAAACACTCTCTTGGAAGCTTGGGACGCAGCTAACTGGGTCTGCTCTTCGAGATGAAAGATATGCTTGAAGGCGATGGACTTGCGCGTTTTGTAATCATATTCAGAAAGCACGTGCAAGAACCGACGTAACCAGTTGCGCAAACACTCTTCCGAGACACAAGCGGAGAGCATATAGGATCTGCCGGAAGACACCAAGGGAGTCGCGACAGCACGTGCTCGAATTCCTGCGTTCTCCAATGCCGTCGCCTGCAACTCGATATTCTCCTTGAGATTGACGATAGTGTCCTCGCCAAGGAATCCTTGAATCAAATCGACCCTCTTCCGAAAGGACAGGCCCCCCGGAAACCGCGACGGCAAGAGGCTTGCTCCATGACCCAGATTTCGTTCATGGAAGGGCTCGTTCCGCAGACAACCGTCGAGGAAACCAAACTTCCCGAGTTGCACCTCCAACTCCGCAAAAAAGCTGCGCAGGATTCCCTTGTTGCGGAATTCGCGTAGGACCAGCCAAACATCATCGAGGGTCGTTCGCGGGGCGAAGATCTTGGGTTTGGGCTCTCCGAACCACCGCACCAAAGTGCGGTTTCGCGAATCCAAGCGCACCAACCCTGGCCAAAGCCATTGTGCGAAGGCGGTGATTTCCTGCGGCGAAGGAGTGTGATGGTGGGGCATCGGCGAGGGAAAGAATCTCTAAGCTTCGTGGAGCTTAAGGGCAGCAACCCGCCAATTGCAACATCCTATTAAAAGAAACTTCCTAACCCTCGCTGATTGGGGCAGCAGCTTGTGGGGATCCGCGAGCGAAGGTGTGCTGGAGGATTCAGAATCTAATTAGATAGAAACTGCCGCGACCACGGCAGCGCACAGCCCTGAGAGGAGGAAATAGCCTCCCGAAACCATCATCATTCCCTTGGCCATCTGTTCCTTCTTGAAAATGAGTAGGATGATCGAGGTCACCATAAGGAAAGGGAACTGGACAAAGCCCATGAGGTAGAAGAGGGCATTAACCACCAGATGGTCATCGACGCCGCCGCCCTCTAGGGTAAGGAAGGTAAAGAACAAGACGATGACCATAAAAACGGCAAGCCCAGCACCCTGGCTGAAACCGTCCAGTTTGTTTGCTCTGTCCTTGTCGTTCGGTGGTCGATCCATACGGCAGTCCCGGGTTACATGCTGCTTGCGCAGAGACTGGTACCTATCAAGGCTAACAAAAGCAGGAAGGTGGCACCTTTCGCCTGTTCGCGGTTTCCAATACGTAGGCAGCGCCAAATGAAGAGTGGCATATAGAGGAGCTGGGTCCATCCAACAGCCAGAGCCAGGACCATTCCCATGAAGAAGGTATCCGGCTCCTGCAGGAATAGCATCGAACCTGCCAAGAGAAACAGGCCACCCTGCACCGCAATCATGAGGAACATGGCGCCTAGGAACCCACTCAAGAAGTTATCGAGATCCTGCTTCGGAGGTTCACCATCCTCTGAAAACTCATCCAATGGCAGCGCCCGCATTGCATAAGCTCGTGAACAGGAAAAGCACGCCTGAGACCCAAAGAACTCCCTTTGCGGCTAATGGCTCCCCCCTTCGGTTTAGGCGCCAAGCCAATGGGAATAGGTAGAGCAACTGCAGCCATCCGATTTGGAAAAAAAGGACCACGACGAGGATTTCTTCCAGGTTACTGAAATGGAATACGTAGAAGTCTAGGGTGAAGAATAGAATCGCCAGGACCGGGTGCAGAGTCAGGGCCCAAAATATGGCCTTCTTCACACCGGCGGCAACTGTGCTGGAGTCCATTGGCTCCGGCTCCATGACACTCTCTCCCCGCTCCTCATTCATACTTCCTCCACCTCCCTCAAGCCGCGCAGTTTCGCCAGGACTGTCCTCTCAAGCTCACCGCGATAGAACAGGTTGTAGGTTTCCAAGGGAATGAGGCGGCCATCTTCCGGGTGGACCACATGCACACAACTCTTCTTGATGGAGCGCACATCAAAATCATGTGCATCGAGGAAACGCATGATCACCACTCGGAAAACACGGTCGTAGCCGAGGTCATCGGGCACTTCGAACTGCGGCAGGCAACAAAGCAGGTCAGCCAGGCTATTCGCACTGGAATCGGGGCTGTGTGCCGTCGACAACATGTCGAACAGCTTTTGCTGTAGTCGCGGATCACCCTCGAAGGTGATGGTATTGCGGGAATGATCCATCAGCATCTGCGGATCGAAGAGGCCGGTGAGGGGAACCGGGCCCTGTTCCGTCTTCAAGGCATAGGCCATCGCGATGCAATCGGGATGACATGGGACCGGCATAATGTCGTCGGGGGTGAAGACATCGGTCTGCGCAAGGATGTTGTTACGCACTTCGGTGAGGATCAGGCGATCGGGGCTTGCCTCATGCAGTGGAGCCCCATGGCTGAGATCCACACGTCCGGCGTCCTGCATCGGCTGGAAGGTCACGCCGCGGACGGCCGGTTGCTGCATCGCGTAGTCGATGATGCGCCCGCATTCCTGATCATTCAGCCCCTTCACCAAGGTCACCACCAAGGTCGTGGATAAACCTAGTGCATTGAGACGTTCCAAGGCCTTGGCCCGGACGTCGCGAAGATCTCCCCCACGCAACTGTCGCAGCGGCTCCTCTTCAAGCGAGTCGAACTGCAGATAGATCTCCAGGCCCGGCATGTATTCCGCCAAACGTTCGGCGAACCCAGGCTCCTGCGCAATCCGCAAGCCGTTGGTGTTGATCATCAAATGCCGGATCGGTCGCTCCCGTGCCGCATCCATGATGCGAAAGAACTCCGGATGCAACGTGGGCTCCCCACCGGATAGTTGCACCACATCCGGTTCACCTTCACTCGCCACGACGGCATCAAGCATCCGCACGATCTTGTCGTAGTCATGAAATCCACCTGTATGCGGACCGCTCTCGGCATAGCAGACCGGGCAACTCAAGTTGCATCGCTCCCCCAGCTCGATCAAGGTCACGCAGGAATGCTGTTCATGATCCGGGCACAAGCCGCAGTCATAAGGGCATCCATATTTCACCGGCGTCTGGAAGCTATTCGGCATCTCCGACGGCTTCAGGAAACGCTCTCGCGCCTGCCTGTAATACGCGACGTCGTCCGCGATGAGGACACGCTCCTTTCCATGCTGCAGGCAATGCTTCTGCATCCATACCTTGTCATCCTGAAACAGGATCTTGGCATCGACGCGCTGCAAGCAGGTCGAGCAGATGGATAAGGTGAAGTCGTAGTACTGGTAATCGCGGACGCGGGTCATACCGTTGCCTTGGAAACGCGGATGAGATCACGCAGAAGAATCACTGCACCGATCAGACACGCCATCTGAATGATACGTAGACCACCGTACACCTCATAGGGTTTCAGGAAGTCGACGAGGAAACGGGAAACGAGATATCCGAACAGGAAGAGACGAAAACTGTCACCCTCGCGCTGAAAACGACGTGTGGGGTTCTGCAAGTAAGCCTTTAGGGCGAAACCGAAGGCCACGAGGAACAAGATTTCATAAAGCGGTGCAGGGTGACGTGGAATGCCGTCGCCAAAATCGATGCCGAAGATGGAATCCGTTGGGACACCAAGCGTGTCATCGTTCAAACCGGCGGCCAGGCAGCCGATGCGCCCGATAGCCATGCCGATGAGCAGCGGGAAAGTGAACAGGTCACCCGTGCGGGACTGGATGTTGTAGATCCTTTTGACGGCCTCCACCACGAACCATCCGCCGAGCAGTGCCCCCACGATGGTTTTCCCCCCAGCCAAGTAAAGCACTCGCTCCAATGGACTGTGGCCTTCCCAAAAGGCCAGGAACTCCGAAGGCGATGCCAAATGATGCAACAGCTTCGACCCGATGGCCGCACCCAAAACCGCCGCAACCAGGACCGTCGTTCGTGTGTTGTTCGGGACGGGATCCCCGAGCGTCTTCCGTTGACTGCGATAGACCCTCCACGCCACGAAGTAAGCGAGTCCCTCGAACAGGAGGTGGGTCGCAGGATGCATCATCCAGCCTAGAGTTTCAGAAGCACGGTCTTAGAAATCCATGTCGTCTTCGGCCTCGGCACTATCGACCAGGCCCTGCAGTTCGGACAGGAACATATGGACGAAAGGCGTAGCATCCATGAAACCCTCCGCTTCAGGCTGCGGATGGAAATGGACGAGATTGGGGTCTTTCGGCGTTTGCAGGGTTGCGCGGTAGTTGGCTCGAAGCTGAAAATCGTAGTCCTCCTCAAGACCGTACTCCCTGCCGCGGAAGCTCCAATCGAAATCGACCGCCAGTGGAATGCCGGAATGCGCATCAAAGCTCATGGAAACGGGATTCCTTTCGATGAAGGAATGGACCATCTCCATGATGGCATCGACTTCTTCTTCGGCCTGCTCGCCCCCCATTTCCTCCGCGATGAACATTTGGACCATTGCCAGCAGGACGGAATCCTCGCCGGTATCCAAGGTGAACACGGCCTCGACGAGGTCATCCTTCTTGTGGAAGCTGCGGCAGATGAGATACGGGTTGGAAGTGTTCCAGTAGATCGTTGGGTGGAAGAACGAAACGAAATCGGGTGCGAAGTACCCGTCAGCTGCATCGAAGATCAACCTGGTGGACTCGGCTTCCGCATCTCCTTCCTCTGCCAAAGCAGAGAGGAAATCTGAACCTAAGTCGAGGTAGGTCTGATAGACCGTTTCGAGTACGTCTTGCTCCACCTCAACGCGATATCCGTTCTCCACCATCGGAAGAAAGTCTGATTGGACATAGACGGACATCTTTTTGCCATCCATAAGCAGATCGAGATCGAATGCACCTGAACCTTCTTCTCTTGCATCCATCTTGATCCATACGGAATGCTGAAGTTCCTCGCCAGAGCGGAATCCGAGATTGCCCTCTGCGGTGAGGTCACCCTCGACGCCGAAAATATCATCGGGGCCCTCACTCATACTGATGTAAGCCGCAACCTCATAAGTGAGGTAAAAGGGGATCACCTTACGTTCGACTGCGGCGGCACACCACTCGGTGTAGGCAGCGTGGCTCTCCGCGACTTCCTTGGAGTCGACGGCTGGAAGAGAAGGCGGGGCTTCCGACTCTTGGGCCGGTGCCATGGGCATGGCGGTGAGGAGGAGCAGGGATATGGCGAACATGATGAGATTCTAGAAGTCGAGGCTTTCTTGGCTACCTTATTCATCGAGGGTGTCTTCGAATATCCTGCGGAGCAGGCGAAAACTGTTGATGAGGGCTATGGGCAGGGGTTTGGGCATGCATCACACGCCCGCTATTCTGCATCAAGGCATGGCCGCTCCCCCAACACCTCCTGAACCTCGCAAGCATTCGCTCGACCGTCCTCCCGCTGGCGGCCTTACTCCAGAGAAGCGTGCGGAGTATTGGCGACGCAACCTCAGACTCGTCTTGGGGCTTTTGCTGATTTGGGCTGCGGTTTCCTTTGGCTGTGGCATTCTGCTGCACCCTTGGCTGGATCAATGGATGTTGCCGGGCAGCGGATTCCCAATCGGTTTCTGGTTCGCCCAGCAGGGATCGATCTTGGTGTTCATCGTCATCGTGTTCTTCTATGCACATCGCATGAACAAGCTCGATCGCGAGTTCGGTGCCGAGGAGGATGAAGGATGACGGTCGAGTCCTGGACCTTCGTTCTCATCGGACTATCGTTCGCGCTCTACATCGGCATCGCCATCTGGAGTCGGGCGGGTAATACGAAAGAGTTCTATGTCGCTGGCGGTGGTGTTTCGCCGATGGCGAACGGATTGGCAACGGCTGCCGACTGGATGAGCGCTGCATCCTTCATTTCGATGGCCGGTGCGATCTCGTTCCTGGGCTACGATGGCTCGGTTTACCTCATGGGTTGGACTGGCGGCTATGTGCTCCTGGCGCTGCTGCTGGCCCCCTACCTGCGCAAGTTCGGCAAATTCACCATCCCGGATTTCGTCGGTGATCGTTACGAATCCTCCACCGCACGACTGGTCGCGGTGATTTGCGCGATCTTCGTTTCGTTCACGTATGTGAGCGGGCAGATGCAGGGCGTCGGCATCGTGTTATCGCGTTTCCTTGAAGTCGGCACAACTACCGGAGTGCTTATCGGCATGGGCATCGTGTTCTTCTACGCGGTACTCGGCGGCATGAAGGGCATCACCTATACGCAGGTGGCGCAGTACTGCGTCTTGATCTTCGCCTACATGGTGCCGGCGATCTTCCTATCCATTCAGTTGGTCGGCACGCCCATTCCACAACTCGGTCTAGGCAGCGCCCTCGCCGACGGCACTCCACTACTCGAGAAACTCAACGGACTGCACGCCGATCTTGGGTTCGCTTCCTACACCCACGGCTCCCGCGCCATGGTGGATGTGCTGTTCATCACGGCTGCCTTGATGGTGGGCACTGCAGGATTGCCGCATGTGATCGTGCGCTTCTACACGGTCCCCAAAGTGCGCGATGCCCGAAAGAGTGTGGGCTGGGCCTTGGTCTTCATCGCACTGCTCTACACCACGGCTCCGGCACTTGCTGCCTTCGCACGCACGAACCTGCTGCAGACGGTGAGTGATCAGCCTTATGCAGAGATGCCCGAGTGGTTCAGCAAGTGGGAAGCGACCGGGCTGGTCGGCTTTGAGGATCACAATGGGGATGGGCTGATTCAATACGTCGGCCCCGATGCGACGATGGCGAATGAGCTGACGGTGCACAAGGACATCATGGTCTTGGCCAATCCCGAGATTGCTGGCTTGCCGGATTGGGTCGTGGGCTTGGTTGCTGCAGGTGGATTGGCTGCGGCCTTGTCGACGGCGGCAGGATTGTTGCTCGTGGTCTCGACGGCAGTCAGCCATGATCTGTTGAAGCGCACCTTCAAGCCGAACATCTCCGAGAAGGGTGAATTACGAGCGGCAAGGATCAGCGCGGGCGTTGCGGTCTGCATCGCCGGATATTTCGGCATCAACCCACCGGGCTTTGTAGCAGAGGTGGTGGCATTCGCATTCGGATTGGCGGCTTCGTCGTTCTTCCCGGTGCTGCTCATGGGCATCTTCTCCAAACGCATGAATCGCGCCGGTGCGATCTCGGGCATGGTCTGCGGCATTGGATTCACTGCCGGATACATCCTTTGGTTCAAGTTCCTGCATCCGGAGATGTCGACGCCAGAGAATTGGTGGTTCGGGATTTCACCCGAGGGCATCGGTTCGCTCGGCATGCTGCTCAACTTCCTGGTGGCGGGAGTGGTGCACAAGTTGGCGCCGCCGCCGTCGCCCGCGATCCAACAGTTGGTCGAAGACATTCGTGTGCCTAAGGGATCCGGCCCGGCGCACGAAATCGAGGCGTGATGCTTTCAGGCGTGCCCAGACAGGGTGCGAAGGTAGATGGAGTAAGTTGTGTTAGGTTCCAGGACCCTAAGACTCTGACCCGGATACCCCATGTCCCCCCGCATCCTGCTCCCTAGCCTCGCCCTCCTCCTGTTCACCCATGCCGCCGATGCGCAAGAGCGCAACCGATGCGGCACCCAGGATCGCGCTCCCCTGCAATCCGGTGTGACCGTCGCGCCAAGCGATTGCGGTTACTGGACCAACACGCCGCAGCCGGAGTACGAGCCGACGTTCTTCTATGACATCCCTGTGGTCTTTCATGTCATCCAGAATTCGTCGGGCACCGGTTATCTGGATGCTGCGACGATCCAGGAACAGATCGATGTCTTGAATGAGGATTTCCAGGCGATTCCAGGCTCTCTTGGAGCGCCAGGTAATAACGGCATGATTCGGTTCCACTTGGCGACCAGTGATCCGTCCGGCGCCCCGACGTCGGGCATTACCTATACGACCAACAACAGTTGGTTCCAGGATTCCGGCAACTACTGGAACACTTTGGCTTGGGATACGAACCGTTACCTCAACATCTACACCAATGCCTTGCCATGCTGCTACGGCTATGTCGCGGACTTCCCGCAGACGGGTATCGTCGGCACCACGGAGGACCGCGTGGTGTTGTGGTACGACGCCGTCGGCCGTGATGGCACGCCTGGATGGCCGGCGAACCGCGGACGTACGGCTTCACACGAGGTGGGACATTACCTCGGGCTTTATCACACCTTTGATTCAGGCTGCGGTTCTTCCAGCAACTGTTACGGCACCGGCGATCTCATCTGCGACACCAACGGGGAAGCCAACCCCACCAACGGATGCCCAAGCTCCAAGAGTTCCTGCGGTAGCCCGGATCCGATCCACAACTACATGGATTACTCCAGTGATGATTGCATGTGGGAGTTCACGCCGGAACAAGTGAATCGCATGCGCTGCATCATGGTGCATTGGCGCCCGAATCTCGGTGCGGCATTCCCGGCATTGGAGACCGTCCGCCTTGGTTCACCGGCGAACCCGCAAGCCTTGCTGCCTGGGCAGACTGGTCCACCACAAGCTGGTCTATCTTGGGAACCGCGCGTGGATCATGCGACTTTCCTGCCGACGGCGACCACTGATGTACTCGCGATCTCCTTCAACCAAGTGAATCTCACGGCGGCCGGCGTGCAAGGTATTTTGCTCTGTGCTCGCCCCTTCTACGCGACCTTCTGGAATACGAATCCAGGCAGTGCCTTCAGCATCCCGATTCCAGCAAGCTACCCAACCCTTGGCATGCAGTTCAGTGCGCAGGCGGCATCGCTTGATGGCGGTGGCGTGTGGCACCTGACCAATGCCTTGGATTGCACAGTCGGCAATCAGTAGGTCGCCTAATCCCTTGTCCTAAAGGAGGTTGGGGCTTCCGCTAGCTTGCCTGGTAATTAGGCTTGACATTTTTGGTTCGGAGTCCAAACTATCCCCATGGCGACGGACTCTTCAGACCCCTCTAGCACTCAGATTGCTGCTGGCCTGTTCAAGCTTGCATTGGCCTTACGCCACTTGTCATGGCAAAGTTCGGGAAGTCGCGGCCTCACTCCCACGCAGTCCCAGATCCTCACATTGATGACAACGCTTGGCCCAGGGACCTCAGTCTCTAAGGTGGCGCAACACTTGGCGATCACGAAGGGAACAGCAAGCGAATCCATTTCCACGCTGGAGCGAAAGAAACTCCTTTCCAAGGTGCCCAATCCGGAAGACGGCCGAAAGGTCATGCTCCAGCTCTCCAGGAAAGGCCGCCGAGAAGCCCAACTATCGATGCAATGGCCTGAAGTCATCGTAGGTTCTGTAGAGGAGTTGCCACAAGAAGAGCAGTCCGGGTTATTGCGCGGACTGATTGGATTGATCATGAACATGCAGGAGAAGGGAGCTATTCCCACATCACGCATGTGCACCGAATGTCGCTTCTTTCAACCGAACCGTTATCAAGGCAAGGATCGCCCCCATCACTGCAAATTTCTTGACTCGCCAATCGCGAATGTCGACCTGCGGATTGATTGCGCAGAAATGGAGCCAGCAGCGGCCGACGCAAGGCCGCACCTTTTGGAGGCATTCCTCACCGGCATGCCCATGAGTCAAGACTCCTAAAAAAATGTACTTCACAATCTCCATTCCCAGACTCTCCCCTCGTCTACTTTCGAAGCTGGCTGGCCTGGCTGTCTTCCTTCCCCTTGTAACCAGCTGCGCAGCTCCAGCGGCCGACCACGGCTTCCGCCCCATCTCTGTTGACGAATTCTCTGATCTAAAAAAGTCATTGCTCTTCACTGAGGAGGATGTTCATTACCTGAGAATGTCATATGAGGTTCTTGAACCCCAAGTGGAGGATCTGCTCGATGTCTGGTACGGCTTCGTAGGCTCCAATCCACATTTGCTTTACTATTTTTCGCACCCGACCTCAGGCGAACCAAACATGCACTACTTGGCGGAAGTGCGGAAGCGCTTTCGCGTTTGGGTCCTGACAACTGCTGAAGCCGATTTCGACCAAGAATGGCTTCATCGTCAACTTGAAATCGGATTGCGCCATCACCGTATCAACAAGAACAAGACAGATGGCATTCAAGCGGTGGACCACATCCCCTTCCGTCATCTTGTAGCCCTTCACTATCCGATTACCACCACGCTCAAGCCATTCCTTGCCATTGGCGGCCACAGCCAATCGGAGATTGACGGCATGTTTGAAGCATGGCGCAAGGCCGTGCTCCTCACGACCATCCTCTGGAGTCAGCCTTACATGGCTAAAGAGGATTTCTAACCACCATCATTCCCTCAGAAAACGAAATGAATCAAAAAGCCACCTTTTACCACGCCGGTTGCCCCGTTTGTGTCGATGCGGAACGCTCCGTTGCCGATTCCATTGATCGCGGTCGGTTCGACCTCGAAATCGTACACCTTGGCGAAGACGCGTCTAGACTTCCAGAAGCGGAAGCTGCCGGCGTAAAGTCGGTTCCCGCTTTGGTGCTCGACGGGTCGCCATTCCACATCAATCACGGAGCCGACTTGGCCGACCTTAAGGCTTAAACACTCCCTGGAAACCAAACAGGGGAAGAGGCAAGCAAAAGGATGGCCTCAGAACCTGGCTCTTGGCAGGGGGAGGTGAGCAGCAGCTCATCTCTCCCTTTTTCTGCTCCAATCATCTCAATTGATTATCCCAGAAGGTCTTCGGGCAGTTGGGACAACAAAACCCGATCACGTTGCCTTCGTGGATTATGCTGTAGCGAGGATCGACAGGTTTGTTGGAGACAGGGCAGAGGGTGTTCTGCGGCTGCAGAAAATTGGTTTCTGCAGATGCCGGCGGTGCGTCGATCAAGGGCGCATCGCTGGTGAAGACGAGGTCAGGTTCAACCTCTAGGGGTGTATTTTCAAAAGAATCGCCTGCGACAAGGAGGACGTTGGGGATAGCCGTGCGGAGAGATGCAATCTGTTCCGGGGTGAAGCCAGACTCCCAAAGCCAAAGATGCGTGAGGCTTGGAAGCTCCTGTAGAAGTGGGGTGGATTCGGCGCTCACTTGAGTGCGGCTCAAATTCAGTTGCTGCAAACTTGGGTGCTGCGCGAGATGGCCGAGGCCAGCATCGGTGATGGAAGTGCTCGCGAGATCCAAGTGCGTGAGTGCAGGCAGAGTTGCAATCCACTCCAGGCTGGCATCGGTGATGGCGGAGCGGGAAAGGGAGAGTTCCGCGATGTGAGCGTGAAGCGGCGAAAGCAGGGCGAGGACTAAATCGTCTTCCGCTTGGTCTGCGATGGCGGCGAAGTCAATCCAGAGTTCGGGCGAACCGGGTTCGATGGGCTGCACATGGACGAGTGCGGTATGAAGTGTGGCGAGCGCGGCTTGATAGGCGGGATCGTCGGTAGGATTCTGCGCGGAGGCCAAATCTTGGGAGGAAGGATCCTCGATTTGGTCTTGGTCCTTGCCTTGGTCCTTGTCTTGAGTGGGCGCATCGGGGAGGTGCGCTTCTTCTCCTAAGGCAAAGCCCTGCTCAAAGGGTGCTCCAGCCTCGACCCAAAGGCGTAGCAAGTCGATCTCTGCATCGAGCAACTGCGTCTTCGATTCCGGCGGCATGTGGTCATCATGCTCCAAGGGGAGCCGCAGCCGACGGTAGATCTCTGCATCCTCGGCAGGCGAAGCAAGAATGGCACCGCCTTCTCCACCGGCAAGAATGTGCTCCGGAGTGTCGAGCCGCAACTCGCCTTTGACCTTGCGCGAGCCATGACATTTGGTGCAACGGGCGGCGAGCAAGGGCGCGATGTGCTCCTCATAGTTCGCCATGAGCGGACCATCGCTCGTATCGGTGGTAAAGGGATCGGTGATAGAGTGATCCCCCGCGACTTCCTCCTGCAGTGGCTCGAACAGGAATCCCTTGCCATGGGTCATCTCGGCACCGAGGTGTCCAGTAGGCAGCAACAACAAACAGGCAAGCGCCAAGGCCCAGCGTGCCTGGTTCACCTTGCCGCGATAACGGAAGACACAGGCTGCAATGGCGACGGCCATGGTGCCGATACCCACCCACTCATGCCTTTCCATGGTGATACTACTCGCGAACCCATCCTCTTCATGCAGACGCCAACCGCTTGCCGCGGCGATGAATGCGGTGATGGCGGCGAGTAGATACCAACCGCGCGCTGCTGGACCACCGCGTTTGCGTGCGGCGAGAAACTCCATCACTCCCAAACCCATGAGCAGGCCAATGGGAAGATGCAGCACCATCGGGTGCATGCGTCCGAAGACGGCCAGGATGTCCGCGAAGTTTTCCATCTAGCGTTCAGGCAAGCAGTCCTGGAATGACATGGCCTTCGACGTCGGTCAGGCGCATATCGCGGCCCTGGGCACGATAGCCGAGACGTTCATGATCGAAACCGAGGCAATGCAGCATGGTCGCATGCAGATCATGCACTTCGACGGGATCCTTGACGATGTTGTAGGAGAAGTCATCCGTTTCGCCGTAGCTGATGCCAGGCTTCATGCCACCGCCGGCAGCCCAGACGCTGAAGCAACGTGGGTGATGATCCCGCCCGTAGTTTTCGGTGGTGAGCTGCCCTTGGCTATAGACAGTGCGGCCGAACTCCCCAGCGGAAAGGACCAAAGTGTCGTCGAGCAAACCGCGACGCTTGAGATCCTTGATCAATGCGGCCTGGGGTTGATCGACAGCCTTGGACTGGGCGCGGATCTCGGTAGGAAGGTTGTTGTGAGCATCCCAACCACGCATATAGAGCTGGATGAAACGCACACCGCGCTCGGCGAGACGTCGGGCCATCAGGCAGTTTGCCGCGAAGCTTCCGGGAGTGCGGACCTCGGGGCCGTACATCTCCAAAGTGGCTTCGTCCTCGTTGGAGAAGTCGGTCAGTTCGGGCACCGACATCTGCATGCGGTAGGCCATTTCGTATTGCGCGATACGCGCCTGCACTTCAGGATCGAAACTGCGCTCGTATTCACGTTCGTTCATCTCGCCCACCAAGTCGAGCATGCGTCGGCGATCCTCGCGCGACACGCCTTCAGGGTTCCGCAAGTACAGCACTGGGTCGCCGCCGGAGCGTAACTTGCAGCCTTGATGTTCACTCGGCAGGAATCCAGATCCCCAGAAACGCTCGGACAAGGCCTGCATGTTGCCGATGCCCTGCGAGATCATCACCACGAAGGTCGGAAGATTCGCGTTGGCACTGCCGAGTCCGTAGGACATCCACGAACCGAAGCTCGGACGCCCCGGCTGTTGGTTACCTGTCTGAAAGAAGGTGATCGCCGGTTCGTGGTTGATGGCCTCGGTGTGCATCGATTTAATCATGCACAACTCCTTCGCCACGCTGCCGGTGTGCGGCAGGAGTTCCGACAACCACAATCCATCTTGGTGATTGCGATAGCGCGAGAACTGGAAGATCGACGGCGCGATCGGGAAGCGCTGCTGCCCGCTGGTCATGCCAGTAAGACGCTGACCATCGCGGATGGACTCCGGCAGGTCTTGATCGAAACGTGCACGCAAACCCGGCTTGTAGTCATAGAGGTCGAGCTGACTCGGCGCGCCTTCCATGTGCATGTAGATCACGCGCTTGGCCTTCGGCTTGAAGTGCGGGCCCGTCGCACCCGAAGGCATCATCAGGCCAGAGGCAGAGGCTTGCAGTTCCCGCCCGAGCAGAGATTGCATGGCCAAAGCCCCAAAGCCTGCGCCCAAGGACTTCGCCGCCTTACCGAAGAATCGACGGCGCGTCATGAGCAGGTCATGTTCGCGCAGTGGGTCGCGGGAATCGTGCGGGGTCATGGAATCAGCGCAGAGTGATGGTCTCGTCGAGGGCGAGCAAGGCGTTGGCGAGAAGAGTCCAAGCGGCGAGGGTTGCGGGATCGTATTCCTCGGGCAGCATGGCTTCCCCGGCTTCGAGAAGTTTGGCGGCGTCTTCTGGGGCTTCGCGGTAGCGTGCTTCGAAGCCGAGCAGTGCATCGTAGAGAGAAGCCATCTCTTCCACCTCTGGGGTGCGGCCGGTGCAACGGAGGAACATGGAAGCTATACGCAGTGGATTGGGATCGACTTCATCCGACACACCCTCCACGCGAGGAAGAGGTTCCGCCAAAGTCCGCTGCGCCAACACGCGCGCCGCTTCCACATATTGCTCATCATTCCACAACACCAAGGCCTGCAAGGGTGTGTTGGTGATGCTTCGACTCGTCACGCAGAACTCGCGCGTCGGTGCGTCGAAGGACAACAGCGACGGCGGCGGCACCGCCCGTTTCCAGTAGGTGTACAGACTTCGTCGCCAAAGTGCATCACCTTGATCACGTTCGAAGTCGCGGGTGTTGGAAGCAAGCATCGAAACTTCCTTCCACAACCCCTCCGGCTGATAAGGCTTCACCGAAGGTCCGCCGAACTCCTCTACCAATAAGCCAGCCACGTACAAGGCCTGATCGCGAATCTCCTCTGCGCCGAGGCGTCGGCGTGGGTAGTAGGAAAGCAGGCGGTTATTGGGGTCGACGGCTGCTGCTTCAGGATTGCGTCGAGAGGATTGGCGATAGGTTTCGCTGGTGACGATCGAGCGAACCAAGGCACGCATATCCCAACCACTCTCGCGAAACTCCACAGCCAGCCAATCCAGCAGCTCGGGGTGACTCGGCCATGCACCCTGCAAGCCGAAGTCGGCAGGCGTGGAAACCAAACCGGTGCCGAACATGGTTTCCCAGATGCGGTTCACGGTCACGCGGGCAAGCAGCGGATTCTCCGGCGCCGTCAGCCAAAGCGCGAGGCCGAGACGATTGTTGGGTGCGTCTTTCGGAAGTTTGCCGAGGGCTGCAGGCACGCCACGGGATACCGGGCGTTCACGATCGGGAAGGTCATAGGCACCGCGCATCAAGACGAAGGTCTCGCGTGGTTGCTCCAACTCCTTCATCACCATGGTGCGCGGAATCGCAGCCATGAGAGTATCGAGTTGATTCTGCAGATCGGATTGCTTGGCGAGCTTTTCACGATAAGCCGGCGAATGACGCGTGCGCCAATCTTCCGAGACCCGCGCGGCTAGATCGGAGGCACCACCATCACGCACATGCGTAGGTGCAAGACTCCAAACCAAAGTATCCCGAAGTTCCGTTTCAGGCGGACGTGCTTCGCAATACATGCCACCGGTGCCACCCGTGTTCACGATCTTCAAGACCAGTGTGTGGAGCCCAGGCGTGAGGTCGAGCGTGATGCGATCCTGGTCCCGCGCAGCACCACGATCCACGCGATTCTCAAAGGCCTGCACGCCGTCAAGGAAGATCTGCACGCCGTCATCCGAACCGATCGAGAAATCCAACTTGCGCGCCTGCGGTACGAAGAGGCGTCGGCCGACGAAACTGACTTTCTGCCCCTGCGGCAAGACATTGTTCACCGTTCCTTCCAGAACCTGCGGCACCAGCACCCAGCTGTAGGAGCTCGGCTCATACTTCTTGGCGAAGTCGATGGTCGGATCGGCCTCGGGTCCGAACACATGGTCATATCCCTTCTCGCCTTTGGGCGGATCATAGGGCCAGGTGCCATACCAACGAGAATCCGCAACCGGCAGGGCGGCAAGCCCTTCGTCACGAATACTTCCGGCCGTCAAGCGCACGCGGCCAAGACTGTGTTGTGGAAACTCCGAACGATAGAACAGGGTCACGCGCAACTCGGTACCCCCTGCATAACCGAACTCTTGATCGGTCAAAAGCAACGCATGACGTGCGCCGTTTTCGTTGTGCGCATCCATCGCCCAACCACGTTCGGCCGATCCATCGAGAATGTTGACGACGTCATAGTCCCCATTCGGCTGCTCCCAGTCGGCCCATGCCCATTGGAAGGACAGTGCTTGGCGCTTGCTTGGATCCGTCATGGAGATCGCCTCGGCCTCCATATAGGAAAGCACCGCATTGCCGTTGCCTGCGCGTCCAACACGGTTCTCGAAATGCGAGGCATCCTGCAAAGCTTCCAGCAGGAGCAAGCGTTGACCCGTTCCCTCCAGATGCAAGGTGATGGTGTGGTCTTCCTGCGCCGGCACCTCCCCTGTCGCGAGCACGGAACCATCTTCCAGTAACTGCATCGGATAACCCTCCGAGTGCTCCGCAGCCTGCACTTGTGTTGGGGACCACTGCACCCCGTACTGCGATTGCGCCTGGTCGAGGAATGCCGCGAAGGCAGCAGCGTCTTCCGCGGAGGGCTTGGCCATGGTGGTACGCAACTGTTCCAGCGAGGATTCCAGTTGCTGCTGCTCCACCGCCTGCTCGGCCGACGGCACCGATAAGAAAGGTTCGTACGCGCGGCGCGGATCCGGCAACTGCGAGTACAGCCCCGGCTCTTCATTGGAGTTGAAGTAGGAGAAGATGGAGTAGTACTCCTCCTGACTGATGGGGTCGAACTTGTGGTCGTGGCAGCGCGAACAATGCACTGTCAGCCCCATGAATACAGCGCCCGTCGTGGCAGTGCGGTCCGCCGCGTATTCGACGAGGTATTCCTCGTTGATCGCACCGCCCTCATCCGTCACGACATGGTTGCGATGAAAACCACTCGCCACCTTCTGATCGAGCGTGGCATCCGGAATCAAATCACCGGCCAACTGCTCCACCACGAACTGATCGAAAGGCATGTTGTCGCGCAGTGCACGCAGGACCCAATCCCGCCATGCCCACATCTGACGCCCTGCGTCCGTGTGAATCCCGATCGTATCCGCATAACGAGCCGCGTCGAGCCAAGGCGTGGCCATCCGCTCCGCATAACGACTGACATAGGGTTCTTCCCGCAGCAACTTATCCACCCACTGCTCATAAGCATCCGGGTGTGAGTCATCGAGGAAATGGTTCAGCTCCTCTGGCGTCGGCGGCAATCCAGTCAGATCCAAGAACACCCGACGCAACAACACCTCTTTCGCTGCCCGCTCCGACGGCGTCAATCCCGCTCCTTCCATACCCGCAAGCAGGAACGCATCCAACTCATTGCGTACCCACTCCGCATTCATGACCTGCGGAGTCTCCGGACGCACCGGAGTCTCAAACGCCCAATGCGGCTCATATTCCGCACCCTGCTCAATCCACTTCCCGATCAGTTCCTTCTGCGACGCCGTCAGCACCTTCATCGTGCTGTCATGCGGCGGCATCGCATCATCGCGCATGTCGGTGGTCAGGCGATACCAAAGTTCACTGTTCTCGAGGTCACCCGGAACGATCGCAGCGTAACCACCAAGATCGGCGGTAGCTCCTTCGAAGGTATCCAGCCGCAGATTCGCTTCGCGCGTGCTGATGTCCGGCCCGTGACAAAGGAAACAAGATTCCGAAAGAATGGGTCGGATATCACGACCGTAACGGACTTCGTCTTCCTGGGTTGCCGACCAAAGGGGCAACGCCAGAGTCAGGCCACCCAGCAGGGCAAGGTTGCGTGGCCGAAGAAGGGAGGAGGCAGGGTTCATGCAGGCCGCAAGAGGGTGCCCCATCCTACTCTGAACCGGCGCGGGCGAACCCTACCTTGGGCTCCATTCGACGCGTGCAAATGGGGGTTCACTCAACACCACACTCGCAGCCCATCCATAGCTGCCCGCCACAGCGAGGGCACCGCTCTACATCACAGCCAACCGCGTGGTACATGCCCAAAGTCGTTGGGCAATCAGGGCATGGCCCTCGAGTTTCCCCCCAATCTTCTGCTTCCTCGCCAAAACGGATGCGGTGCACTTCCTCAGCCCCCACGGTAGCCGTCTCAATGGACTGAGAGGCTTCGAGTCGACGTTGATGCGCTTTATCCAATTCAATCGAAACTGTGATGAAGGCTGCTCCTGGGAACGCCCCTGAATCATCCTCAAGAAGCTAAGATGAAGAAACACTCGCCCCCTTCCTCGGTTGGTCCTTCGTCATCAACTGCGGCATCCTATGCCTGACCACCTTCCTCATCGTCGTGATGAAGCGGCCGGTCATGAAGGCACACGCCAACCTCTTCGCCATGGATGACGACGCCCTCAACCAGGCGTACTTCCGTTATCTCGCGCAGTACAAGGCCTTGGTTCTAACCTTGAACCTGGCGCCGTACCTGGCGTTGAAGTTGATGGCGTAGATCCGAAGCCTACGGAATATCCACACCACGATCCTGGCGCACTTCTTCCGCTTCTTCGTAGCCCGAATCCACGTGTCGCACCACTCCCATGCCGGGGTCGTTTGTTAACACAGCTTCGAGACGCTCATCCATTTCCGCGGTGCCATCGCAGACGCAAACCTGACCGGAGTGTTGCGAGTACCCGATACCTACACCACCACCGTGGTGCATGCTGACCCAGCTCGCGCCGGACGCAACCGCGACCATGCCATTCAACAACGGCCAATCCGCAACGGCATCGGTGCCATCTTTCATCGCTTCGGTTTCGCGGTTGGGGCTCGCCACCGAACCGCAATCCAAGTGATCGCGACCAAGCACGATCGGAGCACTCAGCTCACCATCACGGACCATCCGGTTGAACTCCAGGCCGGCGATATGACGTTCGCCATAACCCAACCAGCAGATGCGACTCGGCAGCCCCTGGAAGGCCACTTGCTCCCCCGCCATCTTGATCCAACGCACCAGACTCTTCTTATGCGGGAACAAACGTAGGATCGCTTCATCCGTCTTGCGGATGTCTTCCGGGTCGCCACTCAAAGCAGCCCAGCGGAAGGGGCCCATGCCCTCGCAGAACAGCGGACGAATGTACGCCGGCACGAAACCTGGGAAATCGAAGGCATTCTCGACGCCCGCCTCTTCCTGCGCGAAGGCACGTAGGTTGTTGCCGTAGTCGAAGGTTTCGGAGCCGCGCTTCTGCAGCTCGAGCATCAGGTTCACATGACGCCCCATCGTGGCGAAACTGTGCTTCTGATATTCCTCGGGATCACTTTCGCGCAGGGCGTCGGCGGCGGCGAGAGTCATTCCATCGGGAACATAGCCACCCAATGGGTCGTGCGCGGAAGTCTGGTCGGTGAGCACTTCTGGAGTGATGTCGCGTTCGATCAGACGTGCGAGCAGCTCGGTGGCATTGCAAGCCACCCCGATCGAAACCGCTTCTCCAACGGCCTTGGCTTCGAGTGCCCGATCGATGGCGGCATCGACTCCATCCACCACTTCATCGACGAAATGCGTACGACGACGGAACTCGATGCGCGCCGGATCGACATCCGCGATCAAACAAGTGCCTTCGTTCATGGTGACCGCCAATGGCTGCGCACCACCCATGCCGCCGCAACCTGCCGTCACCGACAAGGTGTGCTTCAAGGTACCGCCAAAGCGCTTGTTCGCGGCAGCTGCGAAGGTCTCATAGGTGCCCTGCAGGATGCCTTGGGTGCCGATGTAGATCCACGAACCCGCCGTCATCTGGCCGTACATCATCAGGCCCTTCTTCTCGAGCTCGCGGAAGTGCTCCCAGTTGGCCCACTTGCCGACGAGATTGGAGTTGGCGATCAAGACCTTGGCCGCATGCTTGTGCGTCTTAAAAACGGCGACGGGCTTACCCGACTGCACCAACATGGTTTCATCCACTTCAAGGCGCTGCAGCGTGTCGACGATCTTCTGCGCCGACTCCCAGTCACGCGCGGCCTTGCCGGTACCCCCGTAAACCACCAGATCCTCGGGGCGCTCCGCCACATCGGCGTGCAAGTTGTTGAGGAACATGCGCAGGGCGCCTTCCGCTTGCCAATCCTTACAGTTCAGCTCGGTACCGGTAATGCTCGGCTGCGCGCCGGGCTTGAGGACGATGCGGGCAGGGGATGTCGTGGTCTGGGCCATGGGGGCAGATTGTAACTACCCCCTAAAAGCAGGCGAGCAGGTCCTGGAGTAGAACCTGCTCGCCGTGATGGAGTATGAGGGTGCGGTTCAGACCTCTTCGGTCTGCACCAGCTCCAATGCCGAGACCTGCTTCTCTTCCAAACGTAGTTCGGCGAGTTCGGCTTCGAGCTCTTGCTTCTCGGCAAACAGCTTGTCGGCCTTACGAGACTCTTCCCCGTTCTTCTCGACTTCGCTTTCATAGGAGCGTTCGAGGCGGGTGATCTTTTCATCCAACATGTCGTACTGTGCGACCAGATATTCGATCCGCTTGACGGCACTCTTCGCACTGCCTTCATAATCCTTGGCCATCACCTTGAACATCGCCTTCTGCACCTGCAAGGGCGTCGCGTCGCCCTCTAGCGGTATCACGTTCGAACCATCGAAGCTCGAGACAAAGACGTGCGGCGCATCATCCTGAGGGAAAAGGTTGCGGAAGATGTGATCCTGATGCATCACGGAAACCGGCAGCTTCACCACGTGGAACCAACGCGCCATGATCAAGGTGCGCTCGTTACCGGTCGGGTGTGAGAACAGGGCATCGTCGGTGCCGTTGCAGGTGTGACATTCGCGCAACACCAACAGCGGGCGTCGGTCTTCTTCGGCGACACGTGCGAAGGCTTCCGCGCGCGGCAAGGCGGTTTGATAGGCCTTGGCTGCGGTGAAGGCTTGCGAACGTTCCTTGGTGAAGAAGGCGTGCACCGGATAATCCCAACGCATGGTCAGAAAGGTCTTGGCCGTCCGGCCGTGCTCGAGGGGCAAGGGTGCGCCACCCAAAGTGACGGGTGCACCTGGAGCTGCGGGCGATCCCGGAGTGGCTGGACCGCGTGGCGAACCGGGGCTCGTCGGCGAGGTCGGGCGCGTGGGCGTGGTCGGTCGGGTGGCGCGTCCGGTTCCTGCAGAACGCGGAGCGGAAGGACCGTTCACTGTGGGCTTTCCAACTGGATAGCTGAGGCCAGGAGGTGGCGGTGGTGGTCCGCCGTGGCCGCTGCCGGGTCACAAGTCGGCGACGAAAATGGACGTCGACAAAGGTGCGGACAAGGCGAGGAGGCCTGCCGCGGTGAGACTAGTTACGAGAAGTTTTTTCATGGCTGTGGGGTACGCATGAAATAAGGAGTGCCTCCACAATAAGACTCGAAATC
>JBMYYH010000002.1:0-72153 GCA_049609225.1 Planctomycetota bacterium
GCAACCTCCATGCTTCAAGGGGTCTGCAGTTGGAACTAACCCCGATGCGTTCGATCACTGGCCGAGTCGTGACACCCGATGGGAAGGCAGGTATTGCCAATGTCAGCATGATCGTAACGATTGCTTTGACTGAAGAGTTGGATGACTGGCGCTCCCTGAGCGTGGTCTCGGAGGACGGCGGTCGTTTTCGGATTCCCTTTCCAGTACAAACCGCGTTAGAGGCAGCTGCAGTATGCGCTGGTGAATCCGACAGGCATCCCTTCTCAATTCAGATGAACCTGTTGGGTACCGATCACTATTCAGGAGCTGAGGTGGAGATGGACCTCACATCCTTGGAGGATCCGTGGGTAGTCGGTGATATTCCTGTTGCAGAACGCAGCATCTTGAGCCTTCGGGTCTTGACCCAAACCGGGGAACCGATCGCCGGCGCGGTTGCTGAAGGCAATGCCATTAGCGAGCCGACGGATGTCGAGGGACGCACTCTCGTTTCCCTTCCAAATGGTGAGCAGCAGATTCCCGTCATGGCGGCTGGTTACCGCACCACCATGACGGACCCCATCCCGCCAGGGCAGGCCTCAGCCGAAGTGGTTCTCGCCCCGACGAATCGCCTGACTGTCCGTTTTCAGTTGCCTGAATCCGTCGACCGTTCTTCTTGGAAACTTAGGCTCATGAGTGAGGGGGAAGTCTTTGAAGAAGGCAATCGTTTTTTTAAGGCAGGCTCCATGCGCAGGAGGCTTGGTGTATTGATGAGTCAAGGAGGTGGGAAGAAGGGTGGCGGGAAATATGCCCAGTTCCATCTCCCAGAAGAAGCTGATGTTTTGGAGATTTGGGGATTGGAACCGCGTGTGCCCATCACTTGCGCAATCGCAGACGAGTTCGGGCAGTCCTTCGTCTCCTCTACACCAGTCGTTCTCGGAGACGCAACTCACTTGGAACTGAATTTGGTCTCGCCATTCCCGCCAAGGCACCTTCAGGGAAGAGTGGTTGATGGAAGTGGCGTCCCTTTGCCTGGAGCACATGTCATGGTGTGGGGGTCCGCAAACACTGGGAGGGGTGATGTCACCGATAAGGAGGGCCGCTTCGATTTTGGCGCCATCGCGGTGGAGTCCATCTTTTTGGATGTAAAAGCCGAGGGATATGGAACCTATCGGAAGGAGGCCCTTTTGCTCCCGACGGAGGGGGATGAAATCCGGATTGTGCTGCGGGAGCCTCGTGAAGTTGTCATTCGAGTTTCCGATCCGTTCGGGAATAGGGTGGACGGTACAGATCTTCGTTTCGGAGTTTCCCACGAAATAGACTATCCAGTGCAAGAGGAAGTAGGCGTTTTCCGTTTCGCTTCCTTGCCCCAGGATGATTGTGAAATCCAGTGGACGATCGGCGGACAATCCGGAAGCCTTTTTCTCGAAGAGGGGGTTCAGGAATACGATCTTGTGGTGCCCGCGATGGGGTCTTTACGTGTTCACCTGACGACGACCCCTTCTCAGGACAAACGCCGGTACCGGTTGGTCCTGGAACCCACGGATGCTGCCGCCACCGAGGGTTACGACCCGAATCGAGGACTGCACCTTGCCGCAGAGGCTACCGCGATTCGCAAGACCTTCGCGCAACAGCTTCCTGGTCAGTATCGCGCGACTCTATTGATTTGGGTCAAGGAAGACGGCCGATACACCTTTCAATCCATCGCGGATCTAGGCGAGGTTCAGGTGGCTCCCGATATTGAAACGGAACTATCGGGTAGCTTCTAGACCCTTTTTCGCGCTGGTTTAGACTCATACCGCGCATTGTATGTCTTATTCGCGCAGACAATAAAAGAAGATTCGATGAAACCTTCTCAACTAGAAGGCTTCATCGAATGGTTTGTGCAGAGCTAGATTGCCTAAGCCAACTTCTTCGCCAGCACCTTGCGGCTCCAGCGGCCTGCGACCAGATTGAACAACACCAGTCCAACGAGGAAGTGCCAAGCCTGCAGCGTGCCGACCCAAGTCTCTGCAAGACCGGTCGTTAGCGACCAATCCGCTTGGGTGTAGACCATCCGCAGTGGCTCGATCGCCATGGTGACTGGATTCAGCACCACGAGGTTGCGGAGGAAATCCGGCAGGCGACCCAACGGTGCGAAGGCGCTCGACAGGAAGATCATCGGCAAGGTTACGATCATGATCACCGCCAACATCTCGAAGTGGCGCTTGAACTGGAATGCCAAGCCCAAGCTGATCGAAGTGAAGCCGAGGATCACCAGCAGCAATGCCAGCAAGCCAATCATCGCGCCCATGAAGCCGCCGGCGAAACTCACGCCCAACAACGAAGTCGCGGCAACGATGACCAGGCACTGCAGCAGCGTCATCACCGAGATGTGAATCGCACTCGCAAGCACGATGCTGAAGCGATCATGCAGCGGCGCCGCGCGGATGCGGTCGAGGAATCCGAGTTCGCGGTCGAACAGGATCGGCACGCCAGCATTCAGCGCGGCATTGAAGGCCGTGAACAGCAAGGCGCCGGGAGTGACGAAGTCCATGTAGTCGACACCACCCAGGACCTCGCCCATGGAATCCTTCAGCACCAGGACGAACAAGGTCATCCAGATGATCGGTTGCATCAAGCCGCTGATCACGACGATCGGGCGGCGCTTGGAGTGCAGGAACCAACGCCAGGTCTGCACGCGCGTCTCTTGCCAGAAGGGGGAACTCATGCCGACACCTCCGTGCCATGTGTCGCGGCGAGGTAGGCATCCTGCAGGGTCGGGCGCCGCATGCCCACACTGACGAGTTCCACACCCTGATCGGCAGCCACTCCGCGCAGCCACTCACTCCAAGGACGTCCATCCTTGTCCTCCTGCCCCGGCGCGATCGCCTTGGCGAATTCGGAAGACTGTGGTGCCGGCGGCATCTCCTGCCCGGGCACCTTCGCCATCAAGGCGCGCAAGGCCTCGCGGTCACCTTCGACGCGATGCTCATGGCTCATCGCACTCAAGATCCAGCTGCCAAGCTCTCCGCGCAATCCATCCGGCGTGCCACATCCGACGACCTCGCCATGACTCATCATCACCGCGCGATCGGCAAGCACATCCGCTTCTTCGAAATCATGCGTGGCCAGCAACAACGCCGTGCCTTCTTGACGCAGCTCTAACAGCAACTGCCACAGTTCCCGACGTGCGTCGTAATCCAAACCGGTGGAGGGTTCATCCAAGATCAAGAGCTTCGGTTTATGCATCACCGACGCCGCAAGATCGAGACGTCGCTTCATGCCACCGGAGTAACCCTCGAGGGCGCGGTCGCCCGCATCTTCCAGACCGAAGCGGTTCAGCAGTTCTTCGACACGTGCTGGAATCTCCGCTTTCTTCAGGTGGACCAGTCCACCTTGGAAGCGCAAGAACTCACGACCGGTGAGAACCTTGTCGAGCGCCGACTCTTGTCCGGCATAACCCATGCAACCACGGGCTTCTCTGGGGTCGGTCGCGACGTCGATGCCATCGACCGACAGAGCGCCGGAGTCGAGTTGCTCCAAGGTCATGATGCTGCGGATCAGCGTGCTCTTACCGGCCCCGTTTGGGCCCAGCAGCGCGACGACCTCGCCGGCCGCGACCTCGAAGCCGACACCTTGCAGTGCCTGAACTTCGTCGAATTTCTTCGAGGCGCCTTCAATGCGGAGGATGGGTTCCATGAACCCAGGATTGTATCCCTGCCGGCCCCTCTGCCGACGGCGGAATCCGGTCCCTGAAACAAGGCTGAAACATCCATTGGAGAACACACCGACCCGGATTACTCCGCCACCGTGCATGGCGCGATGTTTTCAGGACATCACGCGGCCAAGCAAATACGTCAGTGGGCGAATTAGTCTTTGCCCCAGCGCCACTCTGGACGTTCGCCCTTGATCCAACAGATCGCGATCAAGGCGATGGTGCACAGCGCCACGAATCCGATGTACATGCCCATGCGCTCTTCCGCATCGATCAGGAAGGCGCTGCCGGTGACCACGGCAATGTAGGTGATCAAGGTCACCCAACCCATCTTGTGGCTCGGCAATCCCCAACCCCAGCCATAACGCTTGGACGGGAACCAGTAGTCGTGGGAGTCGGACATGACCCCACCTTAACCGATGTCTAGATGCGGTTGTCGATCGCCAGCAGCGCGAACAGCGCCGGCAGATAGATGATCGAAGCCCAGAACACGGTCTTCGCGCGTTTGTCCCGCCGCTTCATGCCGAAGAAGATGACCGTTGCCAAGAATCCGAGCGACATGGTGAAGGCGCCATAGAAATAGATCCTTCCTGCGGCATCGAAGACCGTCGGCAACATGCTGGCTGGAACCAGCATCATGGCGTAATGCACCGACTGACGGCCGGAAGCTGCACCGGTCGGATCCACTCCTGGCAGCATGCGAAGCCCGCCCTGCACATAGTCTTCGCGGTACAACCAAGCGATGGCGAAGAAGTGCGGTAACTGCCACAGGAACAGGATCAGGAACAGCACGCCCGCCATGATGTCGAGGCCATTACCGGCCGCGGCATATCCAACGAGCAGTGGCAGGGCTCCAGGAATCGCGCCGACCAAGGTATTCATCGGCGTGATGCGCTTCAGTGGCGTGTAGATGAAATCGTAAAGCACGATCATCACCAAGGAGAGCCACGCGGTCAGTGGATTCAAGAACAGCCACAACCACAACACTCCGACGATCGCCGTGAGTGCCGCAACAAGCTTGGCATCCTTCACCGTGACACGTCCCGTAGGCAGAGGGCGGTTGCAGGTGCGCGGCATGCGCTTGTCGATATCCACCTCGATGATCTGATTGATGATCGCCGAAGCCGAGCTGGTGAGAGTCAGGCCGATCACCAAGTGCAGTGCATCCAACCAAGACCATGCACCATCTCCACCGATCCAGTAGCACAATAAGGCCGCCGGCGAGGCGAGCATCTGAATGCGCGCCTTCGCAAGATCGACCCAATCCTTCGGGCTTCCGCTCAGGCTCATCGACGTTCCTCTGCGGTAATGCGATGCCGCACTTCCATCCACAAGGCCGTCACATATGACAGCACCAGGACACCACAGACCAAGTGGCCGGTCGCAAGGATGCTTTGAATGAGGAAGCGTTCGCCTTCATCCTGAAAGCTGCCCATCAACGGGCCCATCAAGAAGGCCCAAGCCGCCACACCCAGTGCGAGTTGCGTGCCGAGCACATGCGCCAAACCACGCGCGGTCTTGGTCATGCGTTCTTGACCACGGAACTTGGTCATGGTCTGTTGAATCAGGAACAGGACCACCACCGAAGTCGTGATGGCGAGGACCAAGTGGCCTTCAAAAGCGCCTTGCTTATGGCGCAGGCTGGCTGCGCTGAACAGGTTCAGGAACAACAGCACCAGTGCGACCACGCTCCAGACCTTGAGCCGCGCGACGCGATGTGCGGGGAAGGCGTCGGAGGGGCGATGCCAGGTTGGGGCGGTGCATTTGCACAGCATCACCAACAACAGGACCACGAACTGCGCTCCTACGGCGTGCAGGATGGCGACGAGATAATCATTATCCAAGACCCTGCTCGCGCCAAGCAGACCTTGGCCGGTGACGATGAGCAGGGAAGCCGTCGTCAGCATGCGTAGTCGGGAGGGGACCTGCTTGGTGAACCAGGATGTCAGGCACAGCAGCAGGATCAACAGGCCGGTCAAGCTCGCAGCTTGACGATGCGTATGCTCGACCACCGAACCAAGCCCGAAAGCATTGGCGAGTTTGCCGTAGAAGATGTTGAATAGCGAACCGCCATTGATGTCCGGCCAAGTCGGATAGGCCATGCCGACTTCCGCGCTGGTGATGGTGCCGCCGATGCCGCAAGTGAGCGCGATGGTCACCACCAATCCGGCGATGGAAAGGCGATGCAGCCACGGGAAGTAGGTCGTGCCGGTTTCCATCACTGCACCTCCTCGCCCATGGGATTGGTCCAACGCTCCTTCTCGATATCCATCGCTGCGACGAAAGCCTCCGCCGGAGTGTGAGTGCCAAGCAGCGACAAGGCGCGATTCCAGACCGCCCCGCGAATCATCAGGTAGTAGACATAATCCACAGCCGCATGCCGGTCCTCTTCGCTGAGCGCAGAGAACTCACTCATCGAGGTCGACGGCACCCCTTCCAATACCGTGCGACGTAGATCCGAACGCAAGGGAGGGCGCCCGATCGGTGTGCTTTGGTGGGTGGCGGCGCCGAGACTGAAGTTGCGCGGCGGCGGTGTGAGGAGAGCGGCGGTCGGGGTATCCGCACCACCATCCCCGCCATGACAATGCAGGCAGTTCACTGCATAAACCTTGCGCCCATAGTCCAAGTCGGCGAAGGGGCCGTCGTACCAACTGATGTCGACCATCGGCTGGGTGAAGGCACCGAACTCACTGCCGATCAAGTTGAACAGGACTTCCTGCTCCTCAGTATCGAGGGTGTAGATCGGTTCGGCATCGGGCGCGTAATAAGGCTTGGTCAAGGTCAGCCCTAAGCCAGCTGCCGCAGCGACGGCAACGACGACCAATGCGATCCTGTCGGCTTTGGGCAGACTCATGCTTGGCTCGGTAGTGCAGAAACTGCGAGGCTGCCGGAGTCGGTCAAGACATACAGCACCAGATAGATCACTACGCCCGTGATCGAAACATAAAGCCAAATCGGAAAGGTGATCTTGGCCAGACGCTTGTGTTGCTCCCGACGTTCCTTCAGTCCGAGGAAGATGGTGCGCACTGCGAGGAAAGGCACCGCAGCAGCAAGCACGGTGTGGGAAAGCAGCAGACCGAAGTAGGGGTAGCGTCCCCAGTCGGGTCCTTGGTACTTCACCTGAATGGCAAAGTGGAAGTGGTAATAGAGATAGGAGATCAGGAAGACGACCGAGCAACCAAAGGCCGCCAACATGAACTTCTTATGCGCGCTTTCCTGGCCGCGTTTCACCTGGAGCACACCAATCACAAGGAGCAACCCCGCCAGCCCGTTGAGGGTGGCGTTCAGTGGGGGAAAAATGGTGGGGTCGTCCATGGCTATCGAGCCCCATAGAATAGGCGTTCCATGGCTCGTCTGCTTCTCATCGCCGCCGCCGGTGCTGCCGGCACATTGGCGCGCTACGGTCTCAGTACCTGGGTCCGGCAATGGGCTGGATCGGGCTTCCCGTGGGGCACTCTGGCGGTCAATGGACTCGGCTGCCTGCTGTTCGGCGTGATTCTGACGCTCTCCAGCGAGAAGGGACTTCTGGAAGACGAAACCGCCACTTGGATCATGGTTGGTTTCCTCGGTGCCTTCACCACCTTCTCGACCTTCGCCTTTGAAAGCGGCGATTTCCTGAAGGCGGGGGACCTCGGTGCTGCAGCGCTCAATATCGGCGCCAATGTGGTGCTTGGCCTAGGCCTCTTCTTCGCCGGCGTGTGGCTGGCGCGCGCGCTTTAATCGCCGTCGGTCGGGGCTTCCCGTGGCAATGGCCGCGTCAGCAGGAAGACGATGATGGCCAGCACGATGAGGACGGAAGTGATCTTCATCCAAACGGCAATGTCGCGCAATAGCATCGGAACGGCGCCGAGGCCTAGAAGCACCACCGTCGACCAAACCTTGGCCTTCTTCGAAACGGCGCCCTGTTCTTCCCAGGCGCGCAGCTCCGGCCCAACCGCCGGCCAATTCAGGATCCATTGGTGCATGCGCTCGGAGCTGCGTGAGAAACAGGCCATCGACAGCAACAGGAAGGGGACCGTCGGCATGACGGGCAGCAGGGTCCCGATCACTGCCAGGAGCAGGAACAGGAATCCGCCTGTCAGCAACAGGGTGCGGAGGACGTGCTTTGCAACCATGCCTAACGGCCAGTGCGCAACGGCTTGTGGCCCTTGGCCTTGCGTCGCTCATTGAGGGCGTGGAGGGCGGCGGGCTCGGTTCCGAGGAACTTGATCAACTGACTCTTGCTGACCTGGAAGGCGGTGGCGGTGCGATCGAGGTCATCTTCTTCCAGATGAAGGCGGTCGAGGACCTGGGCGAGGATGGCCGGGAAGTCGTTGTGGGTTGGGTTGACGCGAATGCGACCCCCACGCAGGCGGCTAGTCCACAACTCTGACGGCTTGTAGGCGCCAGGGGGGATGAAGTCTGCGTCTACCAATTCCGATCGGATCTGGAGCGCGAGCTTCAAACGCAGTCTAAACAATGCCTCGACCTTGTTTTCTAGCTGAGAACGCCTCTCCGTCGCCATGGCTTGGATGCCTGAGGGCAAATGTTCGACCCGAATCGCCGTTGCGACGCGATTTCGATGTTGTCCACCGGGCCCTCGCGAACGCGTGGCCTCGTATTTGAGCTCCTTGGCCAGCTCTTCGGCGGATTTTTCAGCGGGATGCACGTTCCCATCATAATCTTCTCTGAGGCTGAGGGAGTCACCAATGAGGTTCTGGGGACTAATGTTGGAACAGATTCCCCTCTGCGCACCTCTTAGGTGTAGACCCTAAACAGACATGTTCCAGACCCTGATTCTCCTTGCACTTCCCCTGGCCCAAAGTGGCCAGATCTCCCAAGAGCCGACCCTGACTTGGGTCGATGCTGGTTTCGATCGCGCCCTGTTCCAGGTCGATCGTCTCGACGCCGAGCTCTCGGCCGCAACCCGCATCAACGACGACCTCATCTCCAAGAAAGGCATCATCCCTGAGCCGACTCCTGGTTATGAGCTGACCTCCACGGTCATCGTCGAAACCGATGCGCCTGAGATGCTGGCCGCCATCGCCAGCGACATCGTCCCGAGTTGGACTGAGCCGCTGACCGCAGCTCCTGGCTTCCACTTGGTGCACGCCAACAGCGTCCGCGATGCCCTCACCCTTTCGCGCGACCTCGAGGCCTACTTCGGTGATGAAGCGGTCTACATGGATGTCGAGCGTCCATGGAACACGCGCGCTCTGCCCACCGATCCGAGCTTCGGCAATCAGTGGCACCTGAAGAACAACATCAACACCATCGCCGACGCCAACCTCGAAGGCGCTTGGAATGCTGGCTTCACCGGTGACGGTGTGGTCATCGGCATCATCGATGGTGGTGTTTACGTCACGCACCCAGACCTCAACGACAACTACAACTCCACCGCTTCCACTTCGGGTGGTAACAGCAACCACGGCACCTCGTGCGCCGGCGTCGCTGCAGCGGAAGGTAACAACGGTGCCGGTGGTGTCGGTGCTGCATACGGCGCGCAGTGGTCGAAGCTCTACTACGGCGGATCCAGCACCACGGCGAATGCCTTCGGTCACCGCAACGACATCAACGACATCAAGTCCAACTCTTGGGGTCCTTGGGATGATGGAACCATCTCCTACATGTCGAGCGCAGAACGTTCCGCACTGGAAACCGCGATTGCTTCCGGCCGCGGCGGACTCGGCGAGATCTTCGCATGGGCTGCAGGTAACGGCGGCACCGGCGACCGCGTCGAATACGATCCTTACGCATCTAGCCGTTACACCATCGCGATTGGCGCGGTTGGTGATGGCGACACCCGCTCTTGGTACAACGAGCAGGGCAGCTCCATGACTGTGGTTTCCCACTCTGATGGCAACAGCCGCGGCATCTACACCACCACCGGTGGCGGCGGCTACACCAGCAACTTCGGCGGAACCTCGAGCTCCTGTCCGCTCGGCGCAGGCGTCACCGCTTTGGTGTTGGAAGCAAACCCAGCGCTCACTTGGCGCGACGTCACGGGTGTGCTGATCGAATCGGCACGCAAGAACGATGGCGGTAACGGCAACTGGCAGGTGAACCCGGCCGGCTACGACGTCAACATTAACTATGGCTTCGGTGCCATCGATGCGGATGCAGCAGTCGCTTTGGCACAGACCTGGGTCAACTTCCCTGCGGAGCAGTCCGCAACCAGCGGTCAGGTCAACGTCAACCAGACCATCCTGGATAACAACACCACGGGCATCGATCGCATCGTCAACATCCCGACCGACATCATCATCGAGTCGGTGGAGTTGAAGATGAACATCAGCCACAACAACGTCGGTGACCTCGACATCAAGCTGACCAGCCCGAGTGGCCAGGGTTCGCAGCTCACCAAGGTGCGCTCGGATGGAACCAACAACTACTCGAACTTCATCTTCACTTCCATGCGTCACTGGGGCGAGAGCTCGCAGGGCGACTGGACCGTGCATGTGAGCGATGAGGATGCAGGCACCACCGGTACCTGGACCAACTTCACCTTGACGGTCTATGGTCACGATGGCTCTTCCACCTCGATGACGCTGGCAAACCCGACCCTCGTGGGCGGCGCCTCCAGCTCGATCGACATCAGCAACGCCACTCCGAACGCCTCGACTTGGCTCGCCTACTCGATCACGGGTCTGGGTAGCTTCAACATCCCGGCGCTTGGCGTGACCCTCGGCCTGGCGAACCCATCTCAGCTCGGTTCGATGCAGACCACCAGCGGTTCTGGTGACACCTCCTACCTGGTGACGCCTCCGTCCTCCGCGACCGGCATCAACTACTGGATGCAGGCCATCCAATCGGGCCAGGTGAGTAACATCATCAGCGGCACGATTCAGTAGGGAAACCTACGAATCCCGAATGACGGGCGTCTTCCCAGCAGGGAAGGCGCCCGTTCTCGTTTGCACCTCCAAGGCACTTGCTATGCTTGGCTTATGGACGAACGCCGTTGGTATGACCACTACGAGGATGGTGTCCCTCGCACCATTAACTTCGAGGATGTTCCGCTTCCGGAATACCTCGAAAGGGCCGTGCGTCGCTATCCCGAAGCAGACGCCATCCACTTCCTGAATTGCCGGCTGAGTTATCGCCAGCTCAAGGATGAGGTCGATCGATTCGCGACCGCGCTGGCTGGACTGGGTGTCCGTAAAGGCACTCGCGTTGCCGTGCAGGCGCCGAACATTCCGCAGACCGCGATTGCCTACTTGGCGATCCAACGCCTCGGCGCACATGCGGTGATGACCAACCCGCTGTACATGCCGCGCGAGATCGAACATCAATGGAATGATGCGGAAGTCGAGGTCGCCATCACCATGGATTTCCTGTGGGACCAGAAGGTCCGCGCCATGCGCGACAAGGTTGGGGTGCGCGAATACATCATCGCCTCGATCCCCGAGTACCTGAAGTTCCCGGTCAAGCAGCTGGCGCCGCTGAAGCTGAAGAAGAACGACCCACCCGCAATCGCCAAGGTCAAGCCGGAGCCTGGCGTGCACTTCTTCCGCAAGTTGCTGAAGTCCTCGGCCGCCACGCCGCCGCAGGTCGACATCAGCATGGACGACATCGCCGTGATCCAATACACCGGCGGTACCACAGGTGTGTCGAAGGGTGCCATCCTGACTCACGGCAACCTCAGCTACAACGTGCAGCAGGTGCGCAACTGGTTCACCGGCTTGGAGCCTGGCAAGGAAGTCCTGCTCGCAGCACTACCGTTCTTCCATATCTTCGGCCTGACGGTCTGCCTGACCTGGCCGGTCGCTGTGGGTGCAGCCATCGTCCTGCAGGCCAACCCGCGGGATATCGATGGCATGGTCAAGCGCATCTCCAAGCACCGCGTGACCCTGTTCCCGGCCCTGCCTGCGCTGTTCAATGCGATCAACCAATACCCTGGCGTCGAGAACATCGACCTCTCCAGTGTGAAGCGTTGTTTCTCGGGCTCGGCTCCGCTGCCGGAGGATGTGCAGAACCGCTTCGAACAGTTGACGGGCGCCATCATCGTCGAAGGTTTCGGCCTTACCGAGACTTCCCCGGTGGTCACGGCGAACCCATGCATGGGCAAGCGCAAGATCGGTCACATTGGATTGCCTTTGCCGGAAACCGATGTACGCATCGTCGATCCGGAAGGCGGTCTGCCGGAACTGCCCGTCGGCGAGACCGGCGAACTCATCGTGCAAGGCCCGCAGGTCATGCAGGGTTACTTGAACCGCGAACAAGAGACCGCCAACACCATCCGCAATGGTTGGCTCTACACCGGCGACCTCGCGGTGATGGATGCCGAGGGTTACTTCAAGATCGTCGGTCGTAAGAAAGACATGATTATCGCTTCCGGCTACAACGTCTTCCCGGATGAGATCGATCGCGTGTTGATGGCGAATGAGAAGGTGTTCGAGTCCTGCACCATCGGTGTGCCGGATGCCAAGCGCGGTGAAACCGTGAAGGCCTTCATCGTGCCGCAGCCGGGTGAGATGATCAGCGAAGAAGAGCTGAAGGAATGGTGCGCCAATGAGCTCGCGGCCTACAAGGTGCCGAAGTTCTGGGAGTTCCGCGAGGAGTTGCCGAAGTCGGCGATGATGAAGCTCCTGCGTCGGGAGTTGCGCGATGAAGAAGTGAAGAAGATGGCCAACGGCAATGCCTGATCCAGCTTTCGAATTTCCCGACCTCAGCGGTCAAGTCGCGATCGTCACCGGAGCGAGTCGTGGCATCGGCAAGGTTATCGCTTTAGCCCTGGCCGGCGCCGGCGCCGACATCGTGGTCGCGGCCAAAAGCGAGAAATCGCGCGATAGCCTGCCGGGCAACATCCACGAGACTGCCGATGAGGTTCGAGCCCTCGGACGTCGCGCATTGGCGGTCAAGACCAATGTCCGCAACGCAGAGGAAGTCGAGGCGATGGTGCAAGCCGCACTCTCCGAGTTCGGACGCATCGACATCCTGCTGAACAACGCCGGTGCGATGTTCTGGCGTCCCGTCGTCCAGACGCCACCCAAGCGTTTCGATCTGATGATGGAGGTGAATGCACGTGCCGCATACTTGGCCACGCATTTCGTCCTGCCGCACATGATGGAGCGGGGCAGTGGCTGCATCGTGCAGATGTCACCGCCGCCGGTCGTCGAGATGATGCGTGGCAAGACTCCCTACTGCATCTCCAAGTTCGGCATGAGCCTGTTGGCGATGGGCTTGGCGCAGGAAGTCGGCGATAGCGCCATTCGCAGTTGCGCCCTGTGGCCAGCCACCGCGATCGAATCGCAGGCCACCATCAATCATGGTCTAGGTGGTCCGAAGGATTGGCGCAAAGCCGACATCCTCGCCGACGCGACCTTGGCCATCCTCCAAGCACCGATCGAGAAGGTGCAGGGGCAATGCCTGATCGATGAACAGGCGCTCCACCTCGTCGGCGTGACCGACTTCGAATCCTACAACTGTGTGGAGGGCGGCAAGCCCATCCGCATTGTCGGGGATGGCGGAGTGCAGGCCGGCTTGTGGCAGACCTGAACGCGAGGTTCTTTCTGAGAGGCGCCGCGCCTACTGCGCCGACGACGTCTTCAGTTTGCGCGCAGCGAGTTCGGCCTTGACCTTGTCGCGGGCATTCTGAATCGCATCCTTCGAGGCACGCTTGAGGTCCCAGGTCAGGTTGACCTTGGAGAGCGTCCAGACCCACCACTTGGTGGGGTCGAAGTGGAACCAGCGCACGCCATTGCGATAATCGTTGGCGAAGCGATGGTGGAAGTTGTGGTAGCCCTCGCCCATGGTGACCAGCGCCGTGATGAAGGAATCACGTGCCGAGTTCGCCAGGCTGTACGGGCGGCTGCCGATCATGTGCGCGATCGAGTTGATCGAGAAGGTGCTGTGCCATTCGAACACGAGGCGCAGGAAACCAGCGATCAGGAGCGCGCCGATGGGATCTCCCCAAAGGAAGCCAAGCAGGAACGGAGTGACGCCGCCGGACATGATGGCCCAGGCGAGGTAGTGCTCGTGCTGATGCATGACCAGGCGACTCTTCTTGAGGTCTGGCACGTTGGCCAGATCAGGCTCCTTGGCCTGGTGCAGGACCCAGCCGATATGTGCCCACCAAAATCCTTTTCGGATGTTGTAGGGATCGTCCTTTTTGTCGACCTGGCCGTGATGGATGCGATGGTCGGAGGACCACTTCAGGGCCGAGTTCTGGATCGAGGCCGCGCCGAAGAAGAGGTACATGGCGCGGAGCACGGCGCGGGCGCGGTGCGTGGGGTGTGCGAACAAACGGTGGTAGCCAGCGCTGATCGACAGGGTGCAGATCCAGGCGTAGAACACACCGAGTCCGAGACTCATCCAAGAGAACTTGATGAGGCACATGTAAAGCACCGCAACAACGGCGAGCACATGCGCGATCAAGATGAAGTTCGTATTGACCTTGTCTAGAGGACGGCGTCTGGACATCGCAACATTATGCAGGTTTAGGGGGGGCAGGCGGCAGGAACCTCAAGAACAATTCGCGCAGCTCCTTGGACTTTTCCCGTAACTCCCTTCTACTCCAATCCACGGTGTCTACGGCCGGAAGGAAGTCAATCCGGATCACCCCAGAGCGCACAATGAGGCTGCCCATCGGGTTAACGGTGTCTGCACCCCGCATAATGCACGGAATGATGGGGGCACCGGTCTGCAGGGCGAGGTGAAAAGCGCCCATTTTGAACTCCTGTAGGCCTCCAAGGCGGGAACGGGTGCCTTCCGGGGCAATCCACAGCGCCAAACCCTCCTCGCGGATGCGTCGGGCCGAAAGTTCCATGCTGGAGCGCGCCGCCTCACTGTTTCCGCGGTCGACCTCGATGAATCCGAGCATGCGCATCACCCTTCCCATTAAGGGGATACGTCCGAATTCCTTCTTGTAGATGACGGTTCCCGGGTGCGACCAAGCAGCACTCCAGACGAACAGGTCGACCAGGCTCACATGGTTGACGGCAAGGATGCGGGGGCCGTCCTGATCGCGATTTTCGAGGCCGTTGAGGTCCAGTTTGATCCCAAAAAGCCAGCAAAGGCCTTTTCCCCAGCCACGGAGCAGTCCTTGGCGGTGCTTGCGGCTCCAACCAGGGAGCAGCAATAGCAGCAGAATCAGGACAATAATGTAGAGGAAGGCATAGAGCACCGCCGGCACGATCATGAGGACGGCACGGATGACGCCTCCAGGCTTGGGTGGCTCCCATTCCAAGGGAGCGCCACCGGTGGGATCGGGGCTCATAGGGGCTTGGCGCTAGTCGCGCTGCCCACGCACGCGGATCTGCTGCTTCTCAAACCAGCGCGTCAGTTGCGCGCGGCGATCGCCTTGGATGACGAGCAGGCCATTGTCATCCACGGTGCCACCTGTTCCGAAGGCCTTCTTGATGAAGCCGAGGATTTCATCGGTGCGCGCCTCGGGGATATCCCGGACGGTGGTCACGACCTTAGAGCCGCCACGGCGCTCATAGCCGAGGACGACTTCCTTGAAAGGCTTGCCGGTCTCGGGATCGAGCTCGTTGCCCTGGTCATCGAATTTCCCCGTGCCCTCAATGCCGGCCTCGGCGAACAGTTTCATGAACGGATTGTCTTCACCCATTTCCCGCCTATTGTAGACCCGACCTGCGATTCGTGTGCGGGCATCCGGTGAGGTGGTTGTCGGAGGGCTGGTACGATGTGCGCATGATCATCGTGACGGGCGGTGCAGGATTCATCGGCAGCAATCTGCTGGCTGGCCTCGAGGGGCGTGGCGACTTGGTCGTCGTGGACACCCTCGGTTCCGGAGATATGTGGCGAAACCTCGCCAAGCGCGAACTGGCAGATGTGGTGCGTCCAGAGGATCTGGGCGCCTTCCTGGCCGGACGCGACGGTGATGAGGTCGAGGCGATCTTCCATATGGGAGCGATTTCGGCCACCACCGAGACCGATGTCGATCGGATCGTGCAGAACAACATCCGCCTCAGCTTGGATCTGTTCCGCTGGTGCGGGATGAGCAAGGTGCGGTTGATCTACGCGAGTTCCGCCGCCACTTACGGCGATGGTTCGCAAGGCTTCTCCGATGATGACGCCGTCGATTCCTTGGCGCGATTGCGTCCGCTCAATGCCTATGGCTGGAGCAAGCATGTCGTCGACCGACGTCTGGCACGATTGCTGCGGCAAGGTGGAAGCCTGCCACCGCAATGTGTTGGCTTGAAGTTCTTCAACGTCTACGGCCCGAATGAATATCACAAGGGTTCGATGCGCAGCGTGGTGCATCAACTCACGCCGAAGGTCGAGGCAGGGGAGGAAGCGGTGTTGTTCCGCTCGCATCATCCGGATTATCAAGATGGTGGACAGTTGCGCGACTTCATCTACGTGAAGGATGTGGTGGACGTGATGCTGTGGTTGCTCGACCACCCAGAAGTGCAGGGTTTGTTCAACGTCGGTACGGGCAAGGCGCGCAGCTTTGCCGATCTTGCGCATGCAGTCTTTGCAGCCTGCGACAAGGAACCGAAGTTGAAGTTCATCGATACGCCGATCGAGATTCGGGATAAGTACCAGTACTTCACCCAAGCCGAGATGAGCAAGCTGCAGGGTGCTGGATACGACAAGCCGTTCACCTCGCTGGAAGATGGCGTGAAGGATTACGTGCAGGCGCACTTGCAGGCCGAAGATCAGTACGTATGAGCCGCCTGCGACGTCCGGCCAATATCCTCTTCATTGCGGTCGACTTCCTGTGTTCGGCCTATGCGGCTTTGTGGCTCTCCAGTTGGCTGATGGAGTGGTTCTTCAGCCAAGAAGGCCGCATCATGCCGGAAGGCCAACAGCACACCTTGGTCTTGATGGCGGTGTGGTTGCCGATCTTCCTGGTCCTATATTCCTTGATTGCCGTGCTCTGGGCGCGGTTGCGATTCGGTGGGCAGAAAAAAGATTGAGGCTCCGAAGAAGGGGATTCTCGCCACCCTGAAATCGCCTGTGCTTTGGGCTGCTCCAGTGGGAGGCCCCTTAGCGATTCTTGCTCTGTCGATTTCCCTAATCATTCTCTTCGCCTTGTTGACTGGAGAGTTTTCGGTGCAGGCAGTCGTGAACCATGGATTCAAGACATGGGATCAACTGCTTCCCTACTTGGGTGTCTTCCTGCTTCCAACGGGCCTATTTTCCAACCTGCTGGTCATCTTCTTCCGGAAGGAGGGGGTCGAATCCTGGGATTGGGTAGCAAGTATGTCTAGCGCCGCGGTTGGGGCATGTACCGCTATGGCAGTGAGCATGGCGTTCTGGGGGGAATCCTCCGCGATCTTATGGTTCGCTGCCTTTACCCTCGGCGGTGCCTGCCATTGGATAGGGAATCTCTTTCTCATGCGTAAGGGGTTGTTTCACGACTGAAGGCGATCGCCGTCGGAATCCGAAACAGACGGTTTGCCTGGCCTGCTATTCCTGTTAGGTTCAGGAGTGAAAGTTTCCGCCCGTGCAGCATCAACGCACCCACCTCCTCTTCGTCTGCTCCCGCAATCAATGGCGGAGCCCCACCGGAGAGCAGATCTACGCCCGCGATTCCCGTGTCGCGGTGCGTTCCTGCGGGGTGAGCATGAAGGCACGGCGTCGGCTGCGCGAAGAGGATCTGGACTGGGCCGACGTCGTGCTGGTGATGGAACATGCCCATCGGCAACGCATCCTGCAGCGCTTCCCGGATGCAGGGCGCGATGTCGCGATCGAAGTGCTCGACATTCCCGACGACTATGGATTCATGGACCCGGAGCTTCAGGAGATGCTGCGCGGTCATGTCGAGGCCTTGTTGGAAAACCTGTAACGAATCGAGAACACGAGCGAATGCCTAGTCGAGCCGCGGGGATGGTCCCCGAGGCTGCCAACGACCATGCAATCCAAGATCACCCTCGTCGCTCGCCTCGTCGCCGCCGTCATTCTCGGCCAGACTTTGTTCTTCAAGTTCACCGGGGCGGAGGAATCGGTGCACATCTTCACCACGCTCGGCGCGGAGCCTTGGGGGCGCATCGGCAGCGGCGTGGCGGAACTGATTGCGGTCCTGCTGTTGTTGATGCCACGTACCGCAGCGATCGGCGGCGCGATGACCGTCGGCTTGATGGTGGGTGCAGTGGGTTCGCATCTCGGCCCGCTCGGTATCGATGTGCAAGGGGATGGAGGAACCTTGTTCACGATGGCACTCATCGCGCTGGTTGCCGGCGCCGTCGTCGCTTGGATCGGACGTAGGGAGCTTCCCATTGTTGGCGGGCTGTTTCGAAAGGCTTGATTGCGCCTAACCTGGGGTGGGTAACCTCGTATCCATGTGTATGACCTCCAGGCCCACCTTGCTGATTTTTACGCTGGCCCTCGTCACCACGACCTCCTGCGCTATGCCGTGGACGGATGTGAATACGCGCCTGCGTGCGAGCGGCACTTTCGTCGAATCGATGGACGTCGATACCACCGCACCAGGTGGCGCGACCACCACCGCCGATAGTGAATATGAATCCATCGAAGTCGGCTTCGGTAGCTTGGCCTCGCAGGATGGCGAGAAGAAGTGGTTGCGCGAGATGTTCGTGGCGAAGTCTTCCGTCCGCGAAGTCGATGCCTATGAGATCGGCGCTGGCGGACGCTTCTTCCTCGGTAACTACAGCGGCTTCGAGCCCTTCCTCGGATTGCACGCCGTGGTCTCGATCTACGATGAACTTGCTGGCACCAATAGTGCGGGCACGCAATTCGGCGTCCGTTTGGGCGCGGGCACGGAATACGCTCTCAACGACTGGATTTTCCTCGACGCCGGCCTGCATTACCTGGTGCCGATCAGCGGTTCCTCTTTCTCCTACACCGGCATCGGCGCAGTAGACGACACTGAGGTGGGGGGCTTATCGCTCGGCGTCGGTATCGGTATCGACTTCTAGGCGGTTTCCCGCAGCAACGTAGCCGAATCGTGCTCGAGTGGTTCGGTTACTCGACGCCTTTGCGTCGCACCACGTAGATCGGGCGCTGCTTCACTTCCTGATAGATGCGCCCGACATACTCGCCGATCACGCCGATGCCGAGCATCGTTGCGCCACCGATCAACACGATCAGTGCAGTGAGGTAAGAGATGTCGTTGCCCATATCCAACACGTTGAACCAGTTGCCAAACAAAAGGAACAATGCGGCAATGATGCTGAAGATGATGGCGAAGGCGCCAACGATCATCAGCACGCGCAGCGGGAACACCGAGAAGGCCAACAAACCTTCGATCGCGATGCCTGAGAGGATCCAGAAGTTGGTCTTCTCTTCGCCGGCCGCACGGCCAGGACGGTCGAAGGCGATGCCATCTTGCTTGAAGCCGACGAAGGCTCGCAGACCCGGCACGAAACGACCGCGCTCGCGCATGGAGCACAGGGCATTGACCACATCGCGACGCATCAGGCAGAAGTTGCCGGCATCGAGCGGTACGTGGATGTAGGCGGTGCGCTTCCACAAGCGGTAGAAGATCTTCATCGAGGTGCGCTTCACGAACCCCTCCTTCTCGCGCTTGAGCCTTTGCCCATAAACCACATCAAGGTCTTCGTCTTCGAGCTTCTTGAGGAACTCTTCGATCATCTCGGGAGGATCCTGCAGATCCCCATCCATCATGACGACGAATTCCCCATCCGCGTGATCCAGGCCACAGGCCACTGCACCGGCGTGGCCGAAATTCCTAGACAAGCTCAGGTACTTGTACCTTGGCTCTTCTGCATGAAGCTTCTCGAGCAGACCAAGGGATCCGTCCACCGAGCCGTTCTCGACCCACAGGACTTCCCACGACTCCTCGCCCATCTTCTCGAAGGTAGCCTTCAGCCGCTCAGCAAGCGCCTGGATGTTGGGTTCCTCGTCGTAAGACGGGATGACGACCGAGAAGCGGGGGTGTTCGCTCATGGAATCAACAGTTTATGACTGCGTCGACGCCTCGCGTGCCGCTTCCACCATCTGCCGCAGACCTTCTTCCAGGTCCATGGTCGGCGTCCAACCGAGCAACCGCTCCGCCTTCGTAATATCCGCGACGCAACGCTGGCTCTCACCCTCGCGCATCTGCATCGCACCGAAGTTCGGCTGACCTCCACCAGCGTGACGGCAGACCGTCTCCACCACTTCGCGCACTGGAGTTTCCACTCCCGCACCCAAGTTGATGATCTCACCTTCGACGTTCTCGGCGACCGCAGCGGCCAAGATGCCGTCGACCAAGTCATCGACCCAGAGGAAGTCGCGGGTTTGCTTGCCCTCGGTGGTATCGAAGGCTTGGTCCGCGAAGCCCATGCGGATCAAAAACGGGATTAGACCGCGTTCTTGGCCGATGCCGTAGATCACGAAGGGCCGCACAATGCAGATCGGCGCCTTCTCGTAGTCGGCCAGCATCTTCAAGTGATGTGTGGTCGCGACCTTGGCCACCGAATAAGCCGACACCGGGTCTTCGCGCATGTCTTCGGTGAAAGGCACCGGGTTGTTGCCATATTCCTCGTTGCTGCCGCAGTGCACCCAACGCTTGAGCGAGGGTCCGTCGAGGATCGCGCGACCCAAGTGGCGAGCGGCGGCGTAGTGGCTCTCGGCCATCGCATCATCGTTGTCGCGGCTGTGCGACTGATCCGTGCGACCGGAGAGGTCGAGCACATAGGCCGGGTCGAAATCGCGAATCGCCTGTTGGATCGCCGGATTGGCGACCGGACCTTCAAAGACCTGCACCTTGAGGTCCTTCAACGGTTCTACATAGGAGGCCTGCACTGCGAGGTCGCAGCCGGCTTCGAGGAGGTGGGGAATCATGCGCGAGGCGATGTATCCGCCAGCGCCGACGACGAGGACGCGTCCTTCGGTCAGCGGGGAGAGGTCGGGGAGTGAGGCAGCCATGGTGGTCCTAGAAAGGGTAGGCAGGCATATACTACCGCCATGCAGGTCGCCATCCTTTGCGGAGGCCGCGGCACCCGAATTCAGGGTGAAGTGGCGAATGTCCCGAAACCTATGGTCCCAATCGGTGGATTTCCCATCGTTTGGCACATCATGAAGATCTATAGCCACTTCGGGCACAAGGAGTTCATCCCGTGCCTCGGCTACCGGTCCTGGGATTTCAAGGACTACTTCATGAACTACCGCGCCAAGATGGCGGATGTCACCGTCCGTTTGGGTGACAACTCGGTGGAGACCCACGCGCATGAATCCGCCGATGAGAAGGATTGGGTCGTGCATCTCGCTGAGACCGGCCTGGATTCGCTGACCGGCGCGCGCGTCAAGAAGATCCAGAAGTACATCACCGATGATGTCTTCATGCTGACCTACGGCGATGGCCTGGCCGACATCGACATCGATGCTCTGGTCAAGTTCCACAAGTCGCATGGCAAGATCGCCACGCTGACTGCCGTGCGCCCGCCAAGTCGTTTCGGTGACTTAGAAATGGATGGCCAAGCGATCACCGCCTTCAAGGAGAAGCTTGAGGTTGGTCAAGGCGCCATCAATGGTGGCTACTTCGTCTTGAACCGCGAAGTCTTCGACTACCTTGATGATCGCGAGGATCTCACCTTTGAGCAGGAGCCGCTACGCAATCTCGCCGCCGATGGTCAGTTGATGGCCTTCGAGCATGAAGGCTTCTGGCTGCCCATGGACACCTTCCGCGAGTGGAACATGCTCGAGAAGATGTGGGCCAGCGGCAAGGCCCCTTGGAAGAGCTGGTAGAAAGTGATTCCCCCAAGGATTTTGTGCATGACCCTCGTTGGGTTGCTTGGCATTCTTGGGGGGAGTTGTTCGCTAACATCAGGCGAGCTGGGGCGCTTGAGCCTGCAGCCTGGAATCACAACCACGAAGTATCACCTGCGCCAGGATGGCCCCGGTGCGGTCGGAAGTGATTTCTTCCCTTGGGATATCGATAGCCTGCAATCGAATTCCAGCGGCCAAGTGCGCGCCGAGTTTCTTTTGCCGGATGATTCCTGGGTAGACAGCCTTGGCTTCGGCTATAGCAAGGTCGACGCCGAGCAGTCCGTGGTTCTAGATCCATCCCGGACTTGGATCTGGAACGGAGCTTCCATCACAACCTTTTCCGGTTCCGCCTCCTTTGAGCGGATGGACCTTGCCGCACTTGGATCCACACCCATTCTCGAAGACATTCACCTTCGTTATGGCGCGCGCCTGCGCCGTTTCCATTTTGATGGAGACATCGAAACCGATGCCAACGACGAAAGCTTCAACTTCGATTCGTTGTGGTTGAGCCCAGAGTTGGGCCTCACGTTTTTTCTGCCCTGGGAGTTCCGCGCCGACATGGTGTATTCAGGCTTCCACCTTGGCGACGCCTCCCTGGGAGACCAAGTCTTGCGCCCATATGGCCTCATGGGGGAGTTACGTCGTGATTTCGGTCGCATAGACCTCGCTGCCGGATACGAATTGGATCATGTGGAGCTCGAACGCCCCCTAGGCACAGCTCTGGAGTTCGCCCACCTGCGGGTGCGGACCGTGTATCTTGTTTTGGATCTGGAATTCTGATCCAAACAAGCATGCTCGCCACTTATCTCCTCCCGCTCCTACTCCAAACGCCCGCCGAGGCGCCAACCTCCTGGGAATTCCCAGAACACCAGCTTGAGGTTCACATGGCGGGTGGCGTCACGCATGTGAGCAACGCGCCGATCAAGGATTCTCAGACCTTGCACGGTTGGAAGCTGGCTCTGGGTGAGCACAAGATTTCCATGCGCTTGGTGGTGGTGCCGCGTCAGGAATGGGGGCTGCAAGATCCCTTCGATGTGATGCAGAACATCGCCTACAACCGGCGTATGAATCCCAAGGAGGCAAGCTTCAAGTTTGAAATGGAAGATGTTTTGAATGGCCCCTTCGGGACCGTGCCTTATGCCGCCTTTGCCACGGCCGGTATGTACGACGTCACGGAGCGCACCGGCACCGAGTTTTACATGGCGGGTTTGACCGTGAATAAGGGTTGGTCGATCCGCATGACTTGCGAGCCTGCGCCTAAGGAGGATGCGAAGGCGGCCTTGCGCACTTTCTTGATGGAAGGCGTGAAGTTCACTGGAGAAACCGAGGAGCTTGCGTGGGCGGAAGACGAAGCTCTAGCACGTTGGGATCAAGTCAAGCCAGATGAACTCAAAGGCGATCTCAATATTTATCGCACCGAGCACTACATCATCTTTACGAACTCTTCGAGCGGCAAGAAGTTCGGCAAGAAGATGGAAGAGTGCTACGACGAAATCCAAAAGACCTACCCCTTCGCTGAGATCGAGGGGCGCAAGTTGATGCCGGTGTTCCTATTTCGCACGAAGGAGGAGTACGTCGATTTCTACGTGAAGATTGCTGGTACTTCGCGTTCATCGGCGGCGGCGTCGAAGGGACATGCGTGGCGGGATTACTACGCTACCTATTACGACTCACCGGTGGACCCGGTGCACATCCATGAGGCTACGCACCAGATCTTCTCCAACCGCTTGAAACTGGGTGGGGGTGGATCGTGGTTCCAGGAAGGCGTCGCGGAGTACATGTCGACATCTAAAAATGAGCGTAAGAGTTATGCGCGTAAGGCGGCCCGAAAGGGTGGCTTCACTCCATTTGAGGAGTTCGTCACGATTCCAAGCCTGCTGAACTCTGCGGGCAAATCGAATACGGGCGAGAACATGGCCTCCAACCACTATGCGCAGGCAGCAAGCATCATCGATTTCCTGCGTAACTCCAAGTTTGGCAAGGATCGCTTCGATCAGTTCCTAGAGGCCGTCGGCAAGTTGCCGCGCGGTAATCGCGAGTTGATCGAGCAGGCTATCCAACGCGTTTACAGCGTGGATTTGGAAGGCCTGCAGGAAGAGTGGACCGCTTACTGGGACTAGGGCGGTGAAGCTTAGGCACATGCTGATGCTGGGATTGATGATCCTCATACCAGGATGTGTCATGCCGGAGCAGGATGCCGCGCAGTGGCCGGATGTCATGGAGACCATCACCGCCGGGCGTCTGCAGCGGGTGCTAAATCATGGCGTCGACCTCGAAGCGTATTCGGAAGAGGGGCTGACGGCATTGGAGGTAGCTGTTTGGAATGGGCGTCCATTCGCCCTCGTCGAGACCTTGCTGGATGCCGGTGCCCAGGTAGACGTCTTGGGTATCGATGAGGAGAGCATCCTCCACGGCGCGGTGAGGCACTATGACGGTGAAGTTGGCCCAATCGTGGAGCAGCTGATAGCAGCCGGAGTCGATCCGCACCGAACCAATTCAAAAGGCCGCACTGCAATCACACTCGCAGCACTTGCAAGTTGGAATGATTCCTTTACATGGTTTCTAGATGCAGGCTTGGTCCATTGGGGACGAGGCGAGAATGGCCCGGTCATCGTGAAGGATTTACTCGCGACCAACGAGTTGGTGGCCCTTGGGTTCCCATCCATGCACAAACGGATCGAACTTGCCCTAACCACTTGGAAAAGGACTTCGCCCGAAACTTGGTTGGCCGAAGTCCCCTTGCCCGATCTTCTTTTTGCCAGGCGGGGGTGGAGCTGGCGGGACCTCAATGGAAACATCCATACCACCCAGAACACGGTTTCGATGCCCGTTTTGGACTTCCTTGATCGTCTCGGGTTCCCAGCGCAAAAGCAAACCTCCGCCGGCTTTAACTTTTTACACGTCGCCAGCAAGTATGGGCATGGCCCCGAACGATTGATTCCCTGGCTCTTGGAACGTGGTGTTGATCCCATGCAGCGAACAGTCACTGGCGCCTTGCCGATTCACCTTTGGGCGAGGCGGGAAGGTTGGCATGATTCCTGGAGGGAAGACCTCGACGACTTGGTCGAGGCCGGAAACCCTCCACTAGCTACCGACGGTTACGGCAACACTCCGATTGAGCTTGCCTGGTTCGCTTATGGACAACCGAACTATCGCATGATTGAGGCCCTTGAGGCGCATGGTGCCCCGGTGCTCGACCTTGATGGGCAGCCAACCCGATAGGGCGCTTGCGCCTAGTCGGAGGTCACGAACTGGAGGTTGTTCAGCAGGGCTTCAATCTCGGGGCCAGCCACTTCCCAGTCGGATTCGCGAGTCATGATCGAGAAGACGAGCACATCTTCAGGCATGCGGAAGTAAGCCGTGAAGGAAACGATGCGCAGAGGATCGCCATCGACCTCGGCTCCGGGCAGGTTGGCGTAAAAGGTTTCGGTACCAAAGGCGATGCCACCGAAGTCGCCGGACATGAAGGTAGCTTCGGAGGCTTCTTCGTAGTTTTGGACCACCGCGGCCTGAATGTTCTTCATGTAGGCCTCAGTGACGGTCTCGCCATCAGCGATGGCCGCTCGGGAAGCGCCCAGCACGATCTCCGGATCTTGGTAGACCAACTGAAACTCGATGCCTTCGGCTAAGTGCTCAGTCTCTAACCACTTGCTTGAGGCCTCCAACACATATCCAAGATGACTGCGGTCATAGGTGATCACGGTCTTCGCTTCCGGGAACTGCATATCCTGCAGCAAAGCTTCCGCCAGGGGTCCGAACTGTTCCCAGGATTCAACCACGGCCTGCATGTTGATGTGCAGCAGGCGGTCGCCGAGGTTTAAGAAGACCTGGCGAATGTGCAACTCTTGCTCTTGTCCTTCCGGGAATCCAGTGCGCGGACCGTAGATTTCTGAATAGCCGAAGGGCACGTCAAACATTTGGCCTACCCCACTGCCAAGATCATGCGGCTCCACGTATTCCTCCAGGTTGGAGCTGTGCATAAAGTCGGTGAAGGCTTCGAACTGTTCCACAGTCATGGTGGTTTCGACCACACTGAAGTCGATCAAGGCATCGACGCCGGTGTACTCCAAGCGCAAGTCCACGCCTTCGGGAGCGTCGAGCAGGGTGGTCCAAGGCCGTTCGGCGTAGACCTGATAGCCCAAAATCGAGCGATCGACCAAGAGCGACATGGGGTATTCCCCAAACTCCAAATGCAACATAGCCTCCTCGAGAATGGGCGTGAATAATCCCACACCGGATTCCGGCACCAGGAAGTTAAGCATATGCAAATGCTCACCCACTGCGCTTAAGTACACGATGCCGCGCTTCTCGGTGCTTCCGAATCGATAGGCCACGCGGACGTCGGCGCGCCCATCCCATTCACCGCGTTCTTGGGCGAGGATTTCAGCGGTGTCGTCGCCGCCCAAGATGCCCACCAAGACGGCGCTGATGGTGCTGTCTTCGATGGCGAAGTCCTTCGGCCAGGGCAAGGAGACAACGGTAGCTTCTGCATCCATCCACGGCAGGATGTAGACCATTTCATCACGCGTTTCGTCGTGCATCCAGCCAGCACTGGAAAGCATGCGCATGCCATGCGAGGCGTGGGTGAAGGCGACAGGTGGTTTCCCCTCAAGCTCACCCATGACGGACCAGCGATCGAGTGCGGGGTTTAGGTAGTCTTTGGTGGCGTCGTAGAGTTCACGCGTTTTGACCGGGATACTTTCAATGCGTGCGAGCTCCTCTTGCGCATTTTCAAGATTGCGCAGATTGAGCGCGCGGTCTTCTTCGTCGAGGTTTGGATCCTCAAGGCGTTGTTGGTGATTGTCGATTGACCATGCTGCGCGTTGAAGCGTGTCGTCATAAGGGTCGGCATAAAGGAATAGCAGGTAGACCTTTGACAGGGTGGTCATAAAGGGCAGTGGGTCGCGCCCGACCTGTTCCCAAAAAGGAAGCTCACGGATGCCTTCCAGCATGGGTGTGGTGTCGAAAATGCCATTCCAGGTAAACTGATTGGCGCGTGCCCAAGCCTCAAGGGCGTCGATGGTGGCGAGGAAGTCAGCGACTTCTGCGAAGGTCAATTCATAAGGGAATAGGCCTTCAATGGCCGCATCAAGATTTGCCGCAGCAGCGACCACTTCCTGGCCGGGGACTGGTTCCGATTCTTGTGCGAAGCTTGGCGTGCTGAAGCCAAGCAGCAGGAGGCATGCGGTTGCGAGGCTGGCCCATGGGAATAACCGAGGGAGGAAAAGCATGACGGGAATTCTATCCCGCCATGGCTTAAGCGCGGAGACGTCTTTCTTCGACGGCCGGGCGAGGAGAAAGAACCCTTATTTTTACCGGTGTTTCTTTAACCGCAAGCTGTTGCCCAGCACGAAAAGGCTAGAAAGTGCCATCGCACCAGCTCCAAGGTCCGGTGAAAGCAGGATGCCGTAGCGTGGGAAGAGGACGCCCGCTGCAATCGGGATTAGGGCCGTGTTGTAGCCGAAAGCCCAAAACAGGTTCTGCTTGATGTTGCGCATTGTGGCCTTGGACAGGCTAATGGCATAGGGGACACCCTCCAGGCTGCCAGACATAAGCACCACATCCGCGGCTTCGATCGCGATGTCGGTGCCTGTACCAATGGCGATGCCCACCTCGGCTTCAGCGAGGGCAGGCGCATCGTTGATGCCGTCACCGATGTAGGCGACGGGGCCGGATTCCAGACGCAGCTCCTTGAGAGCTTCCACCTTCTGGCCAGGTAATACTTCGGCGACGACATGGTCGATACCTAGATTCGATGCGATCGCCTCCGCGGTGCGGCGGTTGTCGCCCGTAATCATCGCGACGTGGAGCCCGAGGTCGTGCAAGCGTGCGATTGCCCTTGGGGTGGATTCCTTGATCGGATCTGAGACGGCAAGGATGGCAGCGATCCTGCCTCCGATAGAGACATAAAGGGGAGTCTTGCCTTGTTCGCCGAGTGCGACCGCGTGATCCGCAAAGGCCTGGGGATCGGCGCCCAGCTGTACCATGAAACGGTCGGCACCGATGGCAACTTGCTCCGTCTCGACGGTAGCCGAGACCCCGAGACCGGTGAATGATCGGAAATCCTCCATGGGAGGAACTGAGATTTCTTCCTCAGCAGCAGCGGCCACAAGAGCGCGTGCAATCGGATGTTCAGAATGAGATTCGACCGCCGCGACCCTGGAAAGGATGTGGTCCCGTTCGCTTTCGGCTGCTGGGATGAGATCGGTCAAGGCCGGACGCCCCTGAGTCAAGGTGCCAGTCTTGTCGACTGCGACAACCATGGTCTCCTGGAGCGACTGTAGGGCTTCCCCTTTTCGGAACAACACACCCATCTCTGCTCCACGTCCCGTGCCGACCATGATGGAGGTCGGGGTGGCGAGTCCCATGGCACACGGGCAGGCGACGATTAGCACTGCGACCGCATTGACCAAAGCGTAGGTTAGGCTAGGGGCGGGACCAAGGAGTAGCCAAGCCACGAATGTTAAGGCAGCAGAAAGGACCACTGCGGGGACAAACCGCATCGTCACCCTATCAACCAAGGCTTGGATTGGAAGTTTGGCTCCCTGGGCGTCCTCCACCATGCGGATGATCTGCGCCAATACGGTCCCACTGCCCACCGCGGTGGCCCGCATCGTGAAGCTACCTTCCTGGTTCACGGTGCCACCGATGACGGGCATCTCTTGCGTCTTCCGCACCGGAATCGGCTCTCCAGTCACCATCGACTCGTCTACGAAACTCTCCCCCTCGAGCACGACCCCATCGACTGGAATGCGTGCCCCTGGACGCACTAGGAGTTTGGCACCTTGTTCTACTTCCTCGATTGGGACTTCGCGAATGGCATCACCTTGTTTGAGGTGGGCGGTTTTCGGCTGAATCTCGACCAGCCTCCGAATCGCTTGCGAGGTGCGTCCTTTCGCCTTGGCCTCAAGGAAACGGCCAAGCAGGATGAGTGTCACGATGACGGCAGCCGCCTCGAAATAGACGAAGACGGTTCCTTGCGGCAGCAGCTGCGGTGCGATTGTCGCGACGGCAGAGTAGCCATAGGCCGCGGTGGTGCCGAGGGCGACTAAGGAATTCATGTCCGGCGCCAGGCGGCGCAATGCTGGCACACCCTTTGTGAAAAATTCCCTCCCAGGCCAAGCCAGGATTAATGTGGTTAAGGCCATCTGCACGAACCATTGATTGCGCATGCCGATCTGCTCAGCGAGGAAATCATGGAATGCAGGAATCAGGTGCGCACCCATATCCAGGATGAACACAGGCAAGGTCAAAACCGCAGCTACAAAAAGATTTCTGGCGTCTGAAAAGGCCTCAGCTTGCTGGGGACCCTCAGCCTGCAAGCCATGAACGGCCGACTCGTGGGAGCCATGTGCGCTATAGCCTGTCTTGGCGACCACCTCGATGATTGTCGCAAGGTCGACACCATGCACATGTTCCACCGTGCCTTTGCCAGTGGCCAGGTTCACGCTCGCTTCCACCACGCCTTCGACACCCTTGATGGCCGACTCAATCCGCCCGACACAGGATGCACAAGTCATGCCCTCGATCTGCAGGGCAGTCCGTATCGGAATCGCTTCATATCCTGCCTGGTCAATAGCCTGGAGGGCTTCCGTGGCAGAGAATGGACCATCCACTTGGATCACGGCACTCGCGGTTGCCAAATGAACTTGTGCTCCCTTCACACCCGAGACTCCGAGCAATGCCTTTTCGATATGCGCGACGCAGGAAGCGCAGGACATGGACTGGACGGATAGACGGTATTCCTTTTGCATGACGGATTTCTCCTTCGGGTCCCCCTCTTAGAGTCGCAGTTGCCGCTTTGGGGCGACAACTGCGAGGTTTAGGGATCTAGTGGTGATCGTGACCACCGCCGGAGGCAGATACCATTCCCGTGGCCTTGGCCTGCGCGGCGTACCACTTAGGAAGGTACTTCCCGGTGTCACGGACGAACATCACAGCTGCCTTTTCACTGCAGAGGTAATAGCGTTTGGCACCGAGAGTCACTGGATAGGCCTTGCTCCCGTCCATGCCGGGCATGAGCGGGCAGATCATGGTTGCAGGCTCCAGAACCACTTTAGCCTCTTCCATCTTTGTGAAGAATGCTGCGGGTTCCGCGAACCACTTTTTTTCGCACCCCGGACAGCACTGCCCGACGGTCATACCCTCGATGACGAAATCCGCATCAGGGTCAATTTCGCCACCGCGAACTGCACACTTCTCTTGGGCAGTTCGTCCTCCGAGGATGTCGAGATACCTCGCCGGATCGGCGGACACCTTTTCCAGGTCCTTGGCATCATTGACGTAGATGCGCTTGTTGTAGATCTGGTGGAAGTGCTCCTTCGTCTCAAGCTCTTCCCCGGAGACGGGGTCCATAGTCTGGAGGTTTTCGAGCAGGATTCCCTGCACGAACATCTCCATCACGACCTGCTCCGGTTTAGCCTTCGCCTTTCGCTTGCACTTCTTGCAGCAGACGTAAATGCGATGCCCCTCATAGTCGAGGTAGGTCTCACGGTCCTCCAATTCCTCACCCGAAATGGGGCAAGTGGTTTGGGCACCGAATTTGGTCGGCATGACGAGCTTGGCTTTGTCACCTTTCGCTGGCTTCTGGCCATTTTCGTCGTGACTGCCATGGTCATGTTGTGCTGCTGCGGGCAAGGCCAGCAGGCAGGCGGTCAGGATGGTAAGGATGATTCTCATGATGATTTCTGGTTAAGAAGACGACGTTCTTCGACGGCGCTGTAGAGGACGGGGACCACGAACATGGTCAACAGGGCGATGCACATGCCCCCGAAGCTGGGAATGGCCATCGGCACCATGACGTCGGCGCCGCGGCCAGTGGAGGTGAGCACTGGCAACAACGCCAACATGGTGGTTGCTGTCGTCATGAGGCAGGGACCGACCCTGCGTTTGCCGGCCTCGAGGACGGCGGCACGGACTTCCTCGCGGTCCTTCGGAGTGCGGTTGCGGAAGGACTGCTGGAGGTAGGTCCCCATGATCACGCCGTCGTCGGTGGCGATGCCGAACAGGGCGAGGAAGCCGACCCAGACGGCGACCGAGAGATTCAAGGTCTTGACCTGGAACAGGTCGCGCATCTCGGAACCGAAGATGGAGAAGTCGAGGAACCACTCCTGGCCGTAGAGCCACAACATCAGGAATCCTCCGGACCAGGCCACGAACACGCCGCTGAACACCATCAAGGTCGTGAGGAGCGAGCGGAAGTTCAGCTGGAGGATCACGAGGATGAGCAGCAATGCGACCGGCAAGACGATGGCCAAGGTCCGCGAAGCACGCACCTGGTTCTCGTAGGTGCCCGCGAAACGGTAGGTGACTCCTTCCGGAAGCATGAGGCTTCCGTCGGCTATCCGCGCATCGAGGATGGCTTGGGCATTCTCGACCACGTCGACCTCCGCGAGCTGCGGTTCACGGTCGAACGTGACGTAGGCGGTGAGGAAGGTGTCTTCCGTCTTGATGACCTGCGGCCCGCGTCGATAACCGACGTCCGCCACCTGTGCTAGGGGCACATGCCCGCCTTGGGGCAGAGGCAGCCAGAGGGAGCGGAGGTCATCGGTGTCGCCGCGGAGCTCATGCGGGTAGCGCAGGCGCAGGTTGAAGCGCTCCCTTCCCTCGACCGACTGTGCGATGACCTTGCCGCCGAATGCGGTCATCAGGTGTTCCTGGACCGCGGCGACGGTGAGGCCGTAACGGGCAGCATCCTCCCGTCGGATTTCAACCTCGAGGTAGGGCTTGCCGATGACCCGGTCGGCGAACACCGTAGCCGGCACCACTCCAGGCATCTCCTTCATCGCACCTTCCAGGATCAAGGCAGCCTCCTCCAGACGCTCGAGATCTGGAGCCGCGACCTTGATGCCCATGGGCGCTCGCATGCCGCTCTGCAGCATCACCAGCCGTGTCTCGATCGGTTGCAGCTTCGGCGCCGAGGTGACCCCGAGGAGCTTGGCCCGTGAGACAACTTCGTTCCAGATGTCGTCTGGGCTCTGGATCTCGTCGCGCCACAACCGGACCCGCTCGCCTTCCTCATCCAGTCCGAACTCCGGTTTATAGAGGATGACGTTCTCCACCATCGAGATCGGTGCCGGGTCGAGCGCGGTTTCGGCGCGGCCGATCTTGCCGACCGAGGACTCGATTTCAGGGATGGAGGAAATCGCCTGATCCAGCAATCCCACCATCTCCACCGCTTGTTGCATCGATGCATGGGGAGGGGTGGTCGGCATGTAGAGGAAACTGCCCTCGTCTAGAGGCGGCATGAATTCCTTTCCGAAGCCTGGAAGCATCACATGTCCTTCCCTCCAGAATGAGGTGCGATAGACGCTGGTCTTCTCCACGCCTACCTTCGCTAGGCCATTCGGGATGAAGCCAAATACTTTGTCGAAGCCGAGCCATGCGCTGGAGCCAAACAGGGCGAGAGCGATCGGGAGGCTCAGGAATAGCAGCTTGTGGCGGAGACACCAGGCGAGGATCCACGCATAGCAGCGGTGGAACACCCAGAACAAAAGCAACAGGCTGCCAATGAGGAGCGCCACGAAGAGGAAATTGGTGAAATCCCGGTCGACGCCGAGAGGTTGCCAACGGCCACTGAGGGTCAAGGCCAGGAAGACCGCGGCGCCGAGCACCAATGCGAGGTGGGGGAGGCCCGCCGCCTTGCCGAGTTTCTCACTGATCCTGTTGGTGAGGGTTTGCCACGGTGCACCCTTTTCATTGCGGTTGCGGAAAAACATCATCGCAAGCGTGGGGATCATCAAGAGGGCGACCACGATGCTTGCCACAAGGGTGAAGGTCTTGGTGAAGGCGAGAGGCTTGAACAGCTTGCCTTCCGCGCCGGTCATCACGAACACCGGAAGGAATCCGATGATGGTGGTTAGGACGGCGGTCATCACCGCACCACCAACCTCGGTAGCGGCCTGGTGCACCGAACGGAACCGGGATTCCCCATCCGGTGCGCTCTGCAATCGCTGCAGGATGTTCTCGCTCAGGACGATCCCCATGTCGGCGATAGTTCCGATTGCGATAGCGATGCCGGACAAGGCCACGATGTTGGCCTCAATTTCGAAGACCTTCATCAGGACAAAGGCACCGAAGACGGTGACGGGCAAGGTCAGCGCGACCAGGAAGGCAGCGCGCATCTTCCACAGCATCAGCAGGATGACGATCATGGTCACTAGGACCTGAAGCACCAGGGCCTCCTCCAGGGTGCCGAGGGTCTCGTGAATCAGCCCGGTGCGGTCGTAGAAGGGCACGATCGTCACTTGGCTGATTGAGCCATCCGCCATTGTCCGGCGTGGCAGACTCGGCGCGATGCGCGTGATCTCCTCCTTGACCCGGTCGAGTACCTCCAGCGGATTGGTGCCGTAACGGACCGTCACTACGCCGCCGACAACCTCATGGCCGTCCTTGTCTAGGGCGCCGCGACGAGGCGCTGGCCCGAGCGTCACGTGAGCGACGTCTTGTACCCTCAAGGGGGTGCCGTCGCGGGCACGGATGGGGGAGGAAGCAATGTCGGCAGGATCGTCGATCCAACCCTTGCCGCGCAGAATGTATTCGACGCGGTTGAACTCAAGTACGCCGGCGCCGGTCTCCATGTTGGCGCCACGGACGGCGGCCTGGACTTCCTTGAGGTCGACATTGAAGGCATGCAGGGCGTCGGGATCGACCTCGACCACGTATTCCCGTTCGAATCCGCCGATGCTCGCTACTTCGCTGACACCGTCGACGGCAGTCAGGGCATAGCGCACGGTCCAATCCTGGATCGCCCGCAATTCATCGAGGTCGAAGCCGCCACTGGCGTTCCCTTCCGCGTCGCGGCCTTCGAGGGTATACCAGAAGACCTGGCCTAAGCCTGTGGAATCTGGGCCGAGCGCGGGCTGGACATCTCCCGGAAGGGTGCCGGCGGGGAGGCTGTTGAGCTTCTCAAGGATGCGCGAACGCGCCCAATAGAAATCGATGTCCTCATTGAAGATGATGTAAATCGAACTGAATCCAAAGATGCTGTTCGAGCGGATAGTCTTAACGCCGGGCACGCCGAGCAGGGCGACGGTAAGCGGGTAGGTGACCTGATCCTCCACGTCGCGCGGCGAGTTTCCTGGCCAGGCTGTGAAGACGATCTGTTGGTTCTCACCGAGATCGGGGATGGCGTCGGCCGCGACGGGGAAACGGGGCAGACGGCCTTCGCCTTCGGCACTGCCAAAGGGAGAGACCATCAGGCCGCCGAACACGATACCGACCAGCACCATGCAGGTCAGTAGGCGCTCACGCAGGATTAAGGCTAGGAAACGTCCCATAGTCAATTCCTAGTGACCCTCATGGCTGGGGATTATGCGCTTCTCGCTGCCGCACTTGAGCATGCCCGATCCGTAGTAGGGATTACGGACGCCATCGCCGGCGAAGTCGATCCAATCGCCGCCGTCTTCCAGAGCCATGGGGCAGTGGTAGATAGCCATCGGGCGCTCCGTGCCGAGGTAGCCATAGGTGCTCGCCAATTCGACCATCGGTTTTTGCAGGTGCTGGAATGCGATGCGGAAGGTCTCGAGTTGCTCGACGTCCTGCAACTCATGGATCGCGTGCTCCAGGGCGTCAAGCGGCTCTTGGGCTGAGACCGGTGCGTTTGCGCGGTCCAGGTCCGCTAGAGACTGGGCCAATCCCTTCAGCGCGGACTTGCCGCTAGCAAGGTCGTCACTGGCGAGGCCTTCTCCGACAGCGGCGAGGTCCTGGAGCAGGGCGCCCAGGCCAGTGCGGAAGCCATCGTCGGCACTCTCCATCGCGAACTCCATCTCATGGGGATGGTTCGCTACGACGGGGCCTGCGGCACCGCCACCGTGTTGGTGTCCTCCGGCTCCTCCGCCATCGGGGGCCATCATCGAGGTCTTGCCACGCAGCTGCAGTTCCGAGTCGATGGTGAAGGCACCCCGCGAGACGATGACCTCTCCTTCCTCTAATCCGTCGAGTACCACGAAAGTTTCGCCGGCACGTGGACCGAGGACCACGTCGCGAGCTTCATAGAGGTTGGCGCCGTGCTGTTCCCGATCTGGAATCTCGACGAACACGATGGCCCGGTCGCCGGTAAGCAAAGGGGCGGTGATGGGGATGAGGAGCGGGTCCTCAAGGTCAGGGTCCTCCTCCAGGAAGCCGAGGCTTTCTGCCGTCTCCAAGGGCATGCCGCAGATGGTGCAGTCGCCTTTCTCCTCGCTCACGACTTCGGGGTGCATCGGGCACATCCACTTGCCGTTCAGGTCTACGGGTGCCGCGATCCCCGAGCCCAGGACGTCGGTCTCGACGCGGGCGCGGGCATACATCTCCGGACGCAGACGACCATCCTGGTTGTCGACCTCCACCCGCACGTGCACGGTACGGGTGATGGGGTCGAGGACCGGGTCGAGGAAACTGATGGTCCCCTCGAAGGTCTCCCCTGGCCAGGCGTCGACCTCGAAGGCGACGACCTGCCCATAGCGGATCCAAGGGAGGTCCGATTCATAGGCATCCAGCTCCAACCACAGCTGATCAAGGTCCGCGATGGTGTAGAGTGGGTCGCCTTCCTTGACGTATTGTCCTTCGACTGCATTGCGGTGGATGACGGTACCTCCCATGGGTGCGTTCAGCGTGATTTGCTCGGAAGGTTCACCTATTGCGACGATCTCCTCCATCTGCGCTTCGGTCAATCCGTAGAGCGCGAGTTTCTTGCGTGCCGCGATGACCGTCGCGTGGGAGATCTTGGCCAGGGATGCGTCGCTGGACGCTCCGAATCGTTTAGCCGATTCGACCGAGACGATGAGCTCTTCTTGGGCATGGAACAATTGCGGCGAGTAGATTTCAGCTAGGTGATCACCAGCCCGGACCTTGAGGCCGGTGTAATCCACATAGAGGCGGTCCAGTCGTCCACCGACATAGGCGGAGAGGGTGGCGATCGCGGTCTCGTCGACTGCCAGCTTGCCAACCAGGCGTACCTGATGGCTTGCCTTCGAGCGTGCCACGACGGAGGTCTGAATCCCGGCGATAGCCTTCTGACCGTCCGCGAGTCGCAGGGCATGAGGATTCGCCTCGTCGCCTGCGCCTGTTTCCATGGGAACCAAGTCCATGCCGCAGAGGGGGCAATCGCCTGGCTTCGGTGCCATAACCGAGGGGTGCATGGAGCAAGTCCAGGTAGTCTCCGCCTCCTCTGTGCTTGCTTGCTCTGCTCCAGTGCTGGCAGATCCGGTGGACTTCTCTACCGGGGTGAAGCAACGGCCGATGATAAGTCCAAGGAAGAGGACCAAGAGGAGGGTCGCTGGCTTGGGTAGGTATGAAAACAGGTTTTTCATCGTTCCGATTCCTCGGCGATCAATTCATGTGCAGGAAGGAGTCCATTGAGGACTGCGAAGGCCAAGTGGGCGTCTGAAGAGGCGCGCACTGCGGCGAGGCGGAAATCGAGGATCACGCGTGCGGCGTCCAACATCTCCTGGAATCCGGACTGGCCGGATTGATAGGCGACCAAGGTAGTCTCATAGGTCTCCTGACCTTTCGGCAGGAGGCGGTCCCGGTAGAGGGTCATGCGCCTCTCCGCGTCGGCAAGGTCACTGAGCGCCTCATCGAGATCCGCGGTCAGACCCCACCGGGTCTCCTCGAGGGAAGCGAGGACCCTCTTTTGGTTCGCCATGGCCTCGCGGCGTGCGGCGTCGATTCGGCCGCGCTGGATCGGAAGCTCCACCGCGAGGCTCAGGGAGAAGGCATCGTCGCCGGCATCAGGCGAGACTGCATTCCCTTGCCCAATCCAGGTCCAATCGGCGCCGACGGCGAGATCGGGCCGGTCTTCCAGTTCCGCTAATTTTCTTTCTGCTTGGCTGGCTCGCATTTCATCTGAAAGCCTAATCATCGCAGGGGAATGGTCTTGGAAACGTGATTTGAGCAGGTCTGGAGAAGCGAGGTCCGGCACTCCCGGGACCTTTACTCCAGTCCAAATCGCATCCTGAGACATCCTTGAACCTAGAAGTTGCTCCAGTCGAGGGATTAAGTTGCTGGTCTTTTGTTGGAGGGTTGCGAGACGATCCTCCATCTCGAGCCTCTCGACCTGGGCGCGAAGTACGTCGGCTTGTGAGACTCGCGAGGACTCATAAAGCCTGAGGCTGACGTCCTCGATGTGCTGGAGAAGTACTACCTGGGACTTGGTGATGTCAATGGCCTGTTGCAGGTAAGCCATTTCAGTCCAGACTTTCAGGAAGGTACTGCGGACCTTAAGTCGTGCTTCCTCGATACCCCAGTGTGCCGCATCGGCCAAGGAAGAAGCCCTGTCGCCAGCGGTTTCGAGCTTGCCGGGCCAGGGGATGCTCTGGTTGATGCCGACACGACCATCCATGGGGCCGTTGCGGGTCTCAACAGCTTGGAGGTAAGCCCCAAGGCTTAGCCAGGGATCCGGAAGTGCTGAGGCCTGGTCGACACGGGCGGCCTTTGCTTGCCAAGCATGGACTGCGGACAGGACGCGGGGACTCTCCGCCTGGGCACGTGCTAACAGCGTGACTAGCCCCTCTTGTGGGGACCAGGTTGTGGAGGAGACTGAGTGTGAGGGTAGGGCAAGCGTGCCGGCCTGCACCCGGTGCAGGGCATCTCCATCTGCAGGTGGAGCAGGGCTTCCAGCTTGGCAGGAGAAGCCAAGCCCGAGCAGTACGATGCCAGCGAATCGAATTTTGGTTTCCATGTTTTCCTCATGGGTTTGAATGCACAGGTTCCGCAAACGCGGAATGAATCAGACAGTCCTCACGCGGAAGGTGGGACAGCTTTTCTGTGTTTCAAATGAGGAATCGCTGGAAACGGACCAGGATGGAACCTGGTGGAGCCCTCGGAGGCCCGTACTCGACCACGAACAGGACACAATTCGGGTCGTGATAATCAGGGATTTGGACTGCGACTGCAGTTCGGTCGAACTGGGGTAGGGGCTCCCCACTTTCGATGGCCCTAGGCTGTTCCTGGCGATGCAGTGGTTCCAGTGGGGCATCGAACTCGCAGCAGCACCCCTTTGAGAGAAAGGGTCCGAGACCCGCATCTGGGTCATCATGCTCGCAGCAACAGGAGGCGGCCTCCGGGGAAGGCATGGCCATGGCACTGCAATCCTCGACCGCACGCACCACAGCGCCGAGACTGCTTGGTAGCAGCAACAGCACAATGGCAAGAAGGGCGGTCAGGCGCGGCATGGCACTAGTTTAGACCAGGAATCCAGGATGACATTCCCAAATATTCCATCTCTTATCGACGCCGCAGCAGGCGATAACCATGCGCTTCCAGGGCTGCGCCGCCGGTCAGATCAATCATGCCGTTGGTCACGGTGTAACTCGCTGCGCTCAGCAGATCATCCAGCACATCGCCATCAGCAAAGTAGCGATCCACGGGAATGCTCATGCCGACGGCTTGGCTATTCGATCCTGCAATCGCAAGCAAAGTATCGTGTGCATCTTCGCGCGCAAAAACCATGATGCGACCGGCATGGTGCACCCAGAACGGATCAAACGAACCTTCCCGGAGAGCGCTGTACTGCCCGCGCAGTTGCGACAACTTGCGCGTGATCTTGACGGTGCCAACATCCCAGTTGGCGAGGTTCCAATCAAAGGTGCGTCGGTTGTCGGGATCCGCACCACCGGCCAAACCAATCTCATCGCCGTAGTAGACAACGGGGGAGCCAGGCAGCGTGAACTGCAGGAAGGTGGCTTCCCGTACACGTTTTTCATCCATGCCCGCGCGGGTTAAAGCACGCGAAAGATCATGGTTGCCAAGTTGGTGCCAGGAGGTGTGATTGGCAGTGGCTGGATAAGCGCGCAATCCACTCAGGATGCGATTGCGGAAGGTGGCCACGCTGTCGTTGCGTTGTAGGCAGTAATCCTGCACTGGAAACAGGAAGCCTTTGAAATCCATCACGCCGTCGAACTGATCACCCGCGAGCCATGGGAGGGCGTCACTCCATTCCTCCAGAACCAATAAGGCTTCAGGGTCGTCGGCCTTGAGATAACTCCGCATCTCTTGCCACACACTATGGTCGTCGCCACTGCAACCAGGGCCGACATCCTCCGCAGCATCTAAACGCCAGCCACCGATGCCCGTTTGCTGCCAACCCCGCATGACACTATCGGTATCCCGAATCATGCGTTCGCGGACCGCAGTCTGGGAATAGTCGAGCTTCGGAAGGGAGTTGATGCCGAACCAACTGCAGTAGTTTTCCGGCGCCGTGAGATGGTCAAAACCAGGCATGAAGGTAAACCAATCGCCATAGGCGCTGTTGATCGGATCTTCATGTGCACCCAGCCACGGATAAACGCCGTAGCGGTCGAACCATTCGCTCCAGCTGCTGCAATGATTCAGCACCCCATCCAAGATGACACGCACACCTTGCGCGCGCATGCCGTTCACGAACAGTTGAAAGGTGGCATTGTCGCCAAGGCGCGGATCAATACGGTCATAGCTAGTGGCGTCGTAGCGATGATTGCTGCGTGATTCAAAGACGGGATTGAACCACAAAAAATCGACACCCAACCACTGCAAGTAATCACGCCGTTGCCACACACCAGCGAGGTCGCCGCCATAAAAATCATGGCCGCCCACTGGTGTTGCATCCCAGTTGCTGTGCGAAAGGATGGGGATGCCAGGAGCGATATCCCACTCGCCGTCGAGCGGATCATTACTGGGATCACCATTGAGGAAACGATCGGGAAAGATCTGATAACCCACCGCGCCACGCGCCCATGCTGGACCGACAAAGCCGGGTCGAATTTGAAAATCGCGAATGGATAGATCCCAGTGATCGAGAGTGCCGGTGACCTGGTACCAATCCTCACAGCCCTGGTCTTCCAGGCGGAAGCGATACCAAAGGGTGTCGGTTCCAACTTGCACATCGGCACGCCACAAATCGAAGCTGCCGCCGGGACCAACTTGGGTTTCAATCCACATCGGCACCATGACTTCGCCGCCGGTACCACCGTTTAGGCCGGTATCCCAAATGCGCACGGTCGCCGAACTCAAATCACCGGCTCGCGCGCGCAATCGCAACTCCAAGGTGTCGCCGGGCATGGGTTCCAACGGCGTGCAGTAGAGTGGCGACTGGTCGTGAAAAATGGCTTCCCCGTCGATGTTTCCGCATTGGGCGGACAAGGCGAGGGAAAGGAGGGGAAGAAGGGCCGAAAACATGCCACTCCAGGATATCCCAGATTCTCCCTTCCTGACTGCAATCCAACCGTACGGAAAACATGTTGTCCCATCTCCTCCTGCTCTCCTGCGCCTTCAGCACACCTCCAGTGGTTCAGGCCGCCCCCTCGCAGCAACCGGCACAACAACCTGCGCAGCAGCCGTCGGCCCAATCCGAATTGCAGAGAGCAGGGCAGGCCATGCGCCAGGGCAACATGGATCAGGCGATTGGGATTCTCAAGCCGCTCACCGAAACGCAGCCGAACCAAGCCAACGCCTGGTATCTGCTCGGCTACTGCTATCACGCGAAAAAGGATTTCGCCAACGCCATTCCTGCACATACGCGTGCCGCAACTTTCCCGGCGACGGCAGCCAATGCTAGTTACAACCTTGCTTGCGCGCATGCCTTGCAAGGGAATACCGAAGATGCCTTCACATGGTTGGGCAAGGCTAAGGCGGCCGGTTTTTCCAACTGGGGGTCGCTTTGGAGTGACCCGGATCTCACTAGCATTCAAAGCGATCCGCGTTTTCTAAACTTTGCGCCACCGCAGGCCAATTTTGAATCTCCCTTTGTAGAAGAGACGGAAATCCTGTTCGCATGGCATGGCGAAGGCACCAATGATCAATTCGGTTGGGTTGCTGCGGATGCTGGAGATATCGATGCCGATGGTGTACACGATGTCATCACCAGTGCGCCTTACCTCAAGGCTTCGAGCGCCGCGCCTGCCGCTGCGGGCCGCGTTTACCTTTATTCCGGTCGCACCGGTGAGGAGATTCGCCAGCACTCTGGAGCAGCTGGAGACTTACTCGGTCTTTCCGTTTCGGGAGTCGGCGACCTCAATGGTGATGGCCATGCCGATTATGCGGCAACCGCCACCCGCACCAATAACACCAAGCAAGCAGGCTCAGTGATGGTGTGGTCCGGCAAGGATGGATTGGTTCTGCTCGACATTCAAGGTGCCGCCCCGGGCGACGGCTTCGGCCGCGAAGTGGGGAGCATTTTTGATGTCGACGGCGATGGCATCCCAGATGTTCTTATTGGCAGTTATCAATGGGGCCAGGGCCGTGGCAAAGTCACGATTCACAGCGGTGCCGATGGCTCCCTCTTACAGGAGATTGCCGGGGAAAGCGCCACCGACGGTTTTGGATCCACGGTTTCTGCTGGTGGCGAAGGCAACCACCGTTTCCTCGTGGTCGGTGCGATGACCGCAGGCGCCAGCGGAACTGGTCAAGTGCAGGTTTATCGTTACCACGAAGAGACCAAGTCTTTTCGCGGCGTGTTCCGCATGTCGGCAGAGAAAGGCAATGTCGCCTATGGGCAGTACTTCAGTTCGGTGATTGGCGACACCAACGCCGATGGCATCGACGATATTTACACCGTTGACTTTAGTGCCTCTTCCGGCGGCAACGGCAGTGGCCAAGTGCGCATTCATTCCGGTGCCGATGGCAAACAACTGTGGCGTCGCGATGGCTTGGCAGGGGAGGGCCTCGGCATTGGCAATGCGATTGCCGGAGACATTAATGGCGATGGTCACGACGATGTCTTAACCGGTGCCTGGACCAACTCTGCAGCCGCTGCCTCCGGCGGGCGTTGTTATCTACTCAGCGGCAAGGATGGCAAGGTCCTGCGCATGTGGACCTGCAACATCGCTGGTGCCACGATGGGCTTCGATTCCACCTCTTTGCCTGACTGCAATGAAGATGGAGCGCGCGACCTTCTCTTCACCGCGGCATGGACTGGCGTGAAGGGCCCGAAAACAGGTTCGGTTTATCTGGTGTCTGGCAAGGCAGACTAGAAAGCTTTCTCCGAACGCTCGTCGGCGTGCTTGAGGATGCTCTTCGGAATCTCGACAGAGAAGACTTGCGGCGAGGTGCGATCCAGAATGTCGATGAGGTGATCCCCGCCTGGCAATGCCCAGCTCTGTGAGCCATTCCGAACCGAACGGTCGAGGGTGAACTGCACCTTGTAGGTGCCTGGTGCATGCACCGTCCCTTTGAGAAGCTCGCGGCCGGAATCCGTTTGGCCATCATTGCGGCCATGGAATGAGGCTTGCTCGCCGTCTTCGGTGAGCAACTGCATGCGACCGGAAACTGCGAATCCTTCGGGCAACATGGAACCATTGGTTAGCTGGAGGTGAATCGGAATGCCTTCTACCAGCGTGACGGTCGTCTCGGAGCTAACGTCCTTGAGTTCCTGGGGGCGATAACCATTGGCGGAAACGTAGATGTCCAGAGCGGTACCGGTGGTCAGAATCTGCACAGGGTTCTCTTCACTGGAGCGCCCCCAAGATTGATCGATTTGGCGCACGGTCGGGTGGCTGACGAGGTTGCCAAGGCTATCTACGACACGAATGTTGAAGGCGGTGAGGCGGCCGCGGAGATCAATATCGCCGAGGTCATGCAGCGTGCCATTGGCCGAGCTGAGTTGTATGGCATCCAGTGAGAAGAGTTCTTCATTGGAGCGAGTGGAGATCAATGCAATGCGTGCAGACCCCTCTCGGCGATGCTCAAAGGAGAACTTTCCGGTGCTACCGAGTTCTGTTCTGTTCGATTCTTCCGTATCTGGATCGTCCTTACTCGCCTGCCAAATCGTGACCTTGAGTTGCTTTGGATCAATGCCCTCATCGAAAAGGAAACGCCCTTCGAGTTTCACGGCTTGCTTCAAACTCAACTGCACGCCTGTTGCACCAAGGGAGATTTCCTTTTCAGACTGCAAGTACTCGTCGTGGCGGGCGGCAACACGATAGACCGCATCCTTGACATGACCGCGAATTTCAAAGGTGCCATCCTTGGCGGTTTCTTCGCGCAGGTCCCAATGCCCATTCCACCACTTATGCTCTTTGTTCTCGCCATAGTAGGTGGCTTCTTCAAGAATGACCTTGGCCTTGGCTAATGGCTGCCCCTGAGGATCAAACACCATGCCTTCGGCCAGCAATGGCGGCACGATGACCACCAAATCGCCGAGATCATGCACACCAGGATCGTAATTGCGGCTGAGATCCACCATCACCGAACGTTTCGGCTTCCGCTTTGTCTTGCGCATCGTGACGGTGAGTTCGCGCGTGCCACCATCCTCAAACTTTTCCTCAAGGACCATGCGGAAGCGACCTTCCTCATCGGTATGGATGCTTGCATTGTGGCTCGAAGTGCTGCCGCCATTCTTCACCATCAGCCGGCTCTTCAGTGTCAAGTTAGCCCCAGCCATGCCCTCCTCATTGAGAATGCGGCCAATCACGATGGGGCGATCAATCGCCGGTGCCACGGAAAGGCTGACACGTTCTCCGATCTTGCTTGGGCCGAAGTCGTCCACATGCGCGCGTTGTTCCTGATCGCGTGAGACTGCAGTAGCGCGAAGCTTGGTACCGGGCTGTACCAAGGGGAACATGGCGACACCTTGGTTGGTCGAGCCGGTGATATGTGGATGCGGATCCATCCAATAGTTGAGCGGCTCCTCAAAGTCCTGTTGGAATTCTTCATCTTTGAGGATGGCAAGGTCGACCACATAGGAATCCGTGACGAGGTTTCCGGTTTCGTCGTAGACCTTGACCTCGACTTGCCCAACCTGCGGCATGATGAGCACTGGAGCTTCCTCCGGCATCTCCTTAAGGTCCACCGGGTGTTGAATCGGATCGTCGGTAAGGGCGAGAAGCGCCACAAACATTTCATCGTCGCCAAGTTCGACCTTCAGCAGATCAAAGATCTTGAGGTTGGCAAGGCCTTCCGCGTTGGTGTAGGCCTGAATGAGGTCTTGGGTAAAGCCGCTATTGGCCATGCGCAAGGCAACCGGCGCACCTTTCACGGGGAGTCCACGTTCATCCACCACCTTGACCGGCAGCAACTCCACAGGGTTGAGGCGCAGGAAAACCTCATCCTCATCTGTATCGACGTCGAAGGCGAAGTTGAAGTGGGTGGGGGTGCGTCCGGCGATGAGTAGATCATCAAGCGGATGCGGGATGACGACTTGCCCGTTCTTGTCGGTGCGATAGGTCACACCGAGTTTGAGGAACAAATGTTCAAAGTCTGGTCGACTTTGGATCTCGACCTCGAGTAACTTCATATTGGTCATGCCGGTGTCGATCACCATGACGTCGGCCAAAGGCAAGGGTTCGCTGGTGGTGCCGTCGACGACCGAAATCAGAATGCCTTCTTCTACAGCCTTGGCGTATTGCACTTGCGGGCCGGATTTCGGCAAGACCAACTCCGTACGCTCGACAGTTCCGGTGGTATGGTCCGCCTGCGTGCGATCGATAGAAGGAGCAATCTCAGGCGCCGCATCGATGGTCTCCTCGACTTGCGGCGGCTGGACCGGGTCGACGGTTTCAGGAGTATCGGCCGGAGGCTGCAGGAACAAGAATAGTCCGACACCAAGCAGCAGGACGACAGCGAATGGAAGCCAAATGCGGGGCATCCTGCGAGTCTAACCGCCGGATGTCGATTCGGCGCGGTGGAGGGCGTCGCGCCAGTCATCGGCGGTGATAGGCACCGCAAAAGACTTGGGATCATCTGGATCGATATGGATGGGAATGCTGGAGGACCCGTTGGCGAAAACGGGAAAAGGACCACCAAGGCCTGGAACTTTCAACAGGGGATTGAGGAAAAGGTGTACGGAATAGGTTCCAGCTTCTGGAATACGAACTCCTCCAATGCGAAGGACATCCACGATGGGATAGACCTGGCCAGAAGGATCTCCGGAGCGGGTCAAATATCCCCTGGGCATGAGGTCCTTGAAACGTCGTTCCTCCTCCACTGTTTGGAAATTCGGCAGGCCGAGGTTCAGGGGCACTGGAATGCCCTCTTCGAATTCCACGATTTGATCTTCCGCAAGATCATCGAGAAGGATGGCGACGTGTCCAGGAGTATGCGCGAGGAAAGTTTTGGTCGAGCCAGGCATGACGACGCTGCCTTCATACTGGAACTTTCCACGGAGCTCCATGCCTTTTGTTTCGTAGATCTGCGCCGAACGGACTGGATTGCCCGCGGCCGTGACGAAACGAAGATGAATGGAACGAATCTTTGCTTGGATGTCGAGTAAGCCCCAGTCCTGCACGGTGGTTGCTGGGCTCTCGCGGTCGAAGAAGAAGGTCGCAAGAATGGTCCTCGTCGCTTTGTCTACGATGTCCACGCGATAACTCTCTCCACTCAGACCACGAATGCGGAAGAGTCCACCGGGAGTAGTTTCCACGAAGGTGCGTTTGCGTGGGAGATCCCTGGCACTAATGCCGACCTGGATCAAGCTTGCATCAAGGCCTTCCGGCAGGAAGACTCTTCCTTCTGCAGACCAGGTGGAGCCGAGGACAACCGGTGTTTCCAATCCCTCCGGCGCGACGGACACGCTGGTTTTTTTGAACTGATCTTTCTGCGCCAGGACAAAACGGAATCGTTCCTCTGCCGGCGCATATAGTTGGTAGCGTCCATTTCGATCGGACTTGGTGTAGAACTTACTTTGGAAGGCCTCCGGAGAATTGCCATCGACGCTAGGCCAAACGACAGCGCCCGCTACCGGTTTCCCGGAACTCTCCGTGACCAATCCTTGGGCCAAGAGTGGCATCGGAACAGCAACCAAATCGCCAAACTCGCGTACTTCAGGCTGAAAGGGAGGATCCAGTGGGATGGAAAAGCTAAGCCCACGTTGGCCTGGACTGGTCTTTGAATACAGCTTGATCGTCATCGGATCCTTCTTGTCCGCCGGAGCGGGCAACCAGAGATGCCCATCCTTGTCCGTTTCGGCGGCTACCGTGGTTGATTCGTTTAGCGGGCCACCATCTTGATGGATCCTTGTGATGCAGTGAAAGGATTTCAGAGGGATTGGTTTTCCCGCTTGGTCCACCACCCTGCACTTGGCGACGAAATCCTTAGTGAGCATGGTGACGTTTAGAACCGTGGGAGTGCTGGCATCCATGGGGGAGTGGCCGATGGCTTCCGCCCTGGGACTGACACCTTGCGAAATTGCATGGACCTCGAACTTTTGATTGAAACCAACTTCCGGGAAGACGCCATAGCCGCCAACGGCATCCACCCTAAAGAAGATTTCCTCGTCGTTATGCACTGGCTGTAGCTTCGTGAGGTGGACGGTGGTGGGGCGCCCCCAAGCTACACCTGGCACAGCCTCCAACTTGACGATGACCATGCCTTTCGTCATATCAAGCTCTGGTGTTTCTATCTCACCCTTCAGAGCCGTGCGTTCCACCTCGGTAAATTCCGTCGGCATGGAAGGGGTTGGTTCCTCTATTGCCACGGAGGAAGCTTCCTCAACCTGATCCAACCAGGGAGTTTCATCCTCGCCATCAGCCAGCAGCATGATGAAGCCTAGGCCAAATAGGATCGCCCCAAGGATCAACGCGATACGAGACATGATGCGATTCTAGCGCCTAACGCTCAAGTACGATGACTTGGTCTTCTGTGGGATTGGAGACGGTTTGCATATCCGTGGTCTGCTTACTCACGACAAGGTCCGGTGCATCAAATCCCCGCACTTGCGATGAGCAGAATCAACCAGGGCAACCAAATACGGGGCATGCGCTTAGTTTAGCTAGACTCGGGAAGGTCGTTACAACCCGCGGCCGCACCTCATGTCCACCCCACGCCTCACGGACATCCTGCCCGATCTCCAGACCTTTGCTGCACAGCGGCTTGGTCCGGCTTCGTTGGAAGTGGTGGGCGATCCAGCGACGCAGGCACGGTTATTGGGTCGTCTGCGCACCGGCGCGGCAGCGGAAGACGCCCTGCTCGCACTCATCCATCGTCTCGCCGCCGACCATGCCGAACTTGCCGCCGAGTTCGTGCAGTTCTTTTTCGAAGACTTACATCGTCTCGGCCACGGACGTGTGCGCATCGGCCTACGTCGCTTTATTGAAACGGGTGATCTCGTGCAATCGGTCGTGGGCGATCTATGGCCGCAGATGTTCGACCTCGAGTTCCGCACACGCGACGCTTTCCTTGCACTGCTCGCTGCCCGCGTGCGATGGAAAGCCAATGATCGCGCTCGGTCCTTCGATGCGGGACGTCGTCGTGAGGACCGACGCCGGGATATTCCCCATGCAAAATGCTCTTCCGCATCTGCCGAAGACACCGTTTGGGAGCCGGAAGATCCCGGTGCTGGCCCTGCAACGGAACTGGTTTCGCGAGAAGAATACGAAGCCATGGTTCTTGCCTTGCAGCGTCTTCCCGAACGCGCACGCAGGTTGTTGCGGGCGCATCTTGCTGGTGAAGATTGGGCAACCATTGCCGCACGCGAAGACTTGCAGCCGGAGTCTGCGCGGAAAGCAGTGCAACGCGCGCTTGCCGCTGCCCGCGATTGGTGGCGTCGCCATCAGGAGGACACGGCATGAATGCATCTCCTGATTACCAAGCGCGTGCGGAAGCCTTGTTCCAGGAGTTTCTGGATCAAGAAGCCCAGGGGAGCGATGCTGAGACTTTCCTCGCCCTGCAAAAAACCGCCGCGAGTGTTCCGGCGGAAGTCTTCGCCTTGCTCGAAACCATCCTCGAGGATTATCACGCCTTGCGAGAAGGCCGAGCGAGCACCAGTGACAGCCGTCCCATCACCGGACCGCAAGCTGGGGAACATCTCGACGACTATGAACTCCTAAAACCCCTTGGCCGCGGCGGCATGGGCATCGTTTGGGAAGCGCGGCAACGTTCGCTCGACCGTCGCGTGGCCGTCAAGGTCCTGCATGCGCACCTGGGCATCTCCGGACGCTTCCTCGAACGCTTCCAACGCGAAGCTCAAGCCGGCGGACGTCTGCAGCACAGCGGCATCGTTGCCGTGCATGGCGTGGGAGAATCGGAGGGAACGCACTTCATCGTGCAGGAACTCATCGCCGACGGCATCAGTCTCGAAACTTGGTTGCAGGAGCAAGCTCAGCGTCAGGATTTGCCGCGGCGTGATTATCGTCAACTGGCGCAATGGACTCTGGAGATTGCCGAAGCACTTGCCGCCGCGCATGAAGCAGGGGTGATCCACCGGGACTTGAAGCCTGGCAACATCTTGCTGCAAGATGGCCATCCCAAGCTCGCAGACTTCGGACTCGCCTCGCTCAGTGAAGAGGCTTCCATTTCCTTGACCGGCGAAGTCTTGGGCACACCTTATGCCATGAGCCCGGAGCAAACCCGCCCTGGTGGGGAAGTCGGACCACTCAGTGACCTCTTTAGCCTCGGCGTCACCCTCTATCGCCTGCTCACTTTCACCCAACCCTTCCAAGGCGATACTCGCGAGCAAGTTCTAGAAGCGATTCGTCATCACGAGCCCATCGACCCTCGACGTCTGCGCAACCGCATTCCAAAGGAGCTCGCCATTCTTTGTTTGAAGTTGCTCGAGAAACATCCGGAACACCGGTATGCCCATGCCGAAGCGGTGGCGGAAGATTTACGTCGTTTTCTCGACGGACGCCCCATTCTTGCACGCCCTCCCAATGCTCTTGCGCGTAGTTGGAAATGGATCCGCCGCAATCCGACGCCGTCCGCGGCTTTCGGAGTCGCGGTTGCAGCCCTCGCCATCATTTCGTGGTTCTTCCTCGACGCCCAGCAGGCACGCGAAGATGCCGAAAACGCACTCGGCCTTGCGGAAGATCGCCAGAAGGTGGCGGATGCGATTGAAGGCTTCCTCATTGGCCTATTCGCCGACGCCGGCCCTGGCGGTGGGGCAAATGCAGACACCCCAGCCGGAGTTTTGCTGCAACGAGGCAGTGACCGTCTCCAGCAAGATGAATCCCAGGATCCTATGGTGCGTGCTGGATTGTTGATGGCCTTGGGCCAAGTGAATAAAACCCTCGCCAACCATGATTTGGCGGAAGAGCAGTTGCGGGAAGCGCTCGCATTGCATGAGAAGCATCTCTTGCAGCTCGATCAACGCACTTTGAAGGCGCGCAATCAACTTGGCTTACTGTTATTGCAGCGTGCTCGTTTTGCTGAAGCCGAGGAAATGTTGGCTTTCGCGCAGGAAGGCCATGATGCGCTGTACGGCCCCAATTCTGCAGAGGCTCTCGAAAATCAGGGCAATCTCGCTTATGCCTACATTATGCAGGGAGACCTCGACCGCGCCGCACCGGCACTGGAGGCCTCCCTACGCGGAACCACTCTGCGCTGGGGCGAAGATCACTTTCATGCTTGGTCAGCGCGCAACAACTTGGCTTCTTTGCAGATGCGTCGTGGGGATTATGAAGCGGCGGAACCGATCTTTGAATCCGTGGTCGCGCATCGCATGACAACTTTGGGTGCCCACGAACCTGCAACTTTAAGCGCCTTAAGTAACTTGGCGCAGACGGAGCAAGAGTTGCATCAATGGGAAGATGCGGAACAACATCTGCAGTTACTGCTCGAGGGTTGTCTGCTGACTTTTGGCGAGGAGCATCCGACCACAGCCTCGGCGCAACGAGATTACGGAGCCTTGTGCTTGAAACGAGATCGGCCACGGGAGGCCTTGGAGCTATATCGCGCTTCCGAACGCACGGCTCGCGCGAAGTTGCGCGTTGGACATCCATCGATTCTGAAAGCAGCCGAAGGACACATCCGTAGTTTGCTGGCTTTGAATCGCGCAGAAGAAGCCTTGCCGTTGGCGCAACAGTTGGTTCAGGATGCGGAGGAAACGGGCAGTCGAGAGAAGCGTTGCCGTGCCTTGCTGAAGGAAGTCGAAGATTTGTTGTCCCAGTCTTGAGGAAAGCACTCTGCCAAGGGGAGCCCCAACCCCAAAGCATCATGAAACAGCTCCTCAAACCAATCCTTCTGGCCGTAAGTGCCATCTTCATAACGAGTTCCGCCACTGCGCAGGACTACACCGCCATCAGTAAGAGCACCACCGGCCTGGTCGCCGATGACCACTGTGGAGAAGCGCGGATGTCTGGCGATGGCCGTTATGTGGCTTTCACAAGTAAGGCCTCAAATCTCACCGTGGCGGGATCCACGAACGGTTTTTACGACATTTACCTGCGCGACACCGTGCTCGAAACGACCGAGCGCATCAGTCTCGCAATCGGCGGCGTCGAGCCCAATGGCGATAGTCGTTGGCCTGAAATCACCGAGAGTGGTAGCCACATCTTGTTCAGCAGCACTGCAACCAATCTTGTTGGCGGCGATACCAACGGCTCTGGCGACCTCTTCCTCTACACCGTTGCCACCGGCGCAACCGAACGCGTCAACCTAACATATCTTGGGCTCGAAGCGGGCGCAGGCGTGCAGATGGATACCCGCCGTTACGACCTTTCCGATGACGGGCGTTTCATCGTCTTCACTTCGACCTCGGATGATTACGTGACAATCATGACGAGTAATGCCACACGCAACGTGTTCCTGCGCGATCGCCTTTCTGGAACCACCACCTTGGTGAGTTATGTCCTGGGAGATAGCGGCAGCGCTGGTGGTTATGCACCCACCATCGATGGTGACGGCAGCCACATCGCCTTCACCAGTGGTTATTACCTGATGGTCCCAGAAGACACCGATTCCAATGACGACGTCTTCCTTTACACCGTCAGCACCGGGGTCGTCAGCTTGATTAGTGTGGCAGTGGGAGGCTCTTCCGGTAGTAGCCCCGGACATTCGAAGAACCCTCGCTTCAGCCCGGATGGACGATTCGTAGTCTTTGAAAGTACCAGTGCCGACCTGGCCATGGAAGACACCAATCCCTATAGCGACATCTTCCTGCGCGACCTGACTCTAAGTACGACGGAGATGATCAGCCTCAACAGCGCAGGCGCGGTGGGTCCTTATGAGACCGCACAGAACGCTGACCTTTCCGCCGACGGACGCTACATCGTGTTTAGCGGAACCAGTAAATCGCAAGCGCCAACCCCCATCCTTAGCCAAAACAGTTATCTGCGCGATCGCACTGCGGCTACGACCACTTTGATCAATGCTCCACGCTGGTGGTTCGCCATCGTCATGCGAGGCGGCACCGCGCCGCAGATCACCGACGCCGGCGATGCCGTGATTATGCTGGATCCATCAGCCGGAACTTCTGAGGAAGGTTCCAGCATCTACGCCCAGGTGAACCATCGCAAAATCGAGGCGGGTGTTGGCACCATGTCGTGCCTCAGCGGCGGTAGCGGCTTGGTCGGTGGCACCATGTATGTCACGGGTTACGACGGCCCAGCCTCGGCACCGTTCTACATCGTCTACAGTCCCAATATGTCGGGTCTTAGTTACGCCGGTCATAGCTTCGACGTTGGAGCACCAGCGACCATCCTCGGTTCCGGCACCACCGACGCCGATGGCAACCTCACTTGGACTTCACCAATTATCCCAGCGTCTGCATCCGGCAAAGTGATCTACATCGAGATCGCCGCCACCGACGCCGGGATTTGGTACGACTCCAATCCAGTGCGTTTCGAGGTGCTCTAAAACCTCAGGATGACGAAACCCGCAGAGCGGTGGATGCTCGTAACAGAGTGTCCACCAAATCCTGTAGGCGCAGGTCCAAGCCGTCGTCGACTAGGCCGCCATCTTCGCGGAAGGCCTGGAAGCCACTGCCGACGGCAAGGTCACCCGGGACCACGTGCACTCCGAGCCCCGAAAGGATGGCGCGCACATGAACTAAACCCCGCATGCCACCGAGTCCGCCTGGTGAAGTTGCCGCAAGTGCAGCAACTTTGCCTTGGTAAGCAATGAGTCCTTCCGCTACACCTTCTTGCGGACGCGAAACCCAATCGATGGTGTTCTTCAACAGCGGAGTAAGCGAACCGTTGTACTCAGGACTTGCGATAAAGAGGCCGTCCGCCGCGATCATTTTGCCACGTACGATACGCACGTTTTCAGGGAAGGCTTCGGCTTCGAGGTCACCGTCGTAGAGCGGCATGGGGAAGTCCGCTAAATCGAGGAGTTCCACTTCTGCTCCGAGTGCCGTGGCTTTTCTGGCCGCCGAGGACGCCAGCTTTTTGTTAATGGAATCACGGCGGCCGCTGCCGGCGAACATGAGAATACGAGGAGGCTTCATGGCTTGACGATGTACTTTTGGACGTTGATGGCACCGCCGCCGATGAGGGCGAAGGCCATCAAGAACAAGGCGAGGCTGAGCGGGTACTCACGCTCGGTGAGTCCACTGTGTGCCATGAATCCGCCGACGAGCAAGGTGAACGCCGCGGGGATCGCGGCAATCCTTACATAGACTCCGAGGAGCAGGGCAATGCCGCCGAAGAACTCAGCCGCGGCTGCAAGGAAGGCGCTGACGGAGGGCATGGGCACTCCCATGCTGCCGAGCCAGGCGCCGAACCCTTCTAGGCCTGGTCCGCCCCAGATGCCGAACAGCTTTTGGCCGCCGTGGTGGATGAGGATGAACGCCAAAGTGAAGCGCATCAGGAAGAGGCCGTAATCCAGGCGAGTGAAGTTCTTGGTGTTTGTCATGCCAGAAGTTTAGGCTGGAACAAAAGCACGACAATTCCCCAAAATGAGGTCAGATTGTCTCGATAATGAGACGCGCTATGGATCTGGAAGCCCTCAGCTACCTCGGACAAGTCCTGCACTCCGGCAGCTTCAGCGCTGCTGCGCGTCAGCTTGATATCCCGCGCCAACGCGTGCATCGGCGCATCGCCTCGCTGGAGCGAGACCTGGGAGTACGCCTCCTCGATCGCACCACGCGTAGCCTTCGACCCACAGCGGCAGGGCGACGGATGCAAGCCCATGCCGTCCGCATCTTGGAAGAGGGGCGAGCGGCGCGTGCCTCGCTAAGGGGAGTCAAAGAACATCCATCCGGCACCCTCCGTGTGACGACCACGCCGATTTTTGGAGAGATGGTCCTGAGTCCCGTGATCCAAGAGTTCCTGCAAGCTTGGCCGGAGACGCGCATTGAAGCTCTATTCACGATGGAGCCGGAGCCATTATTGGAGCGTGATCTCGATCTTGCGATTCGTTTCGGCGCCTTGCAGGATTCGAGTTTGATCGCCAAACCTCTGGGTACGGCGCAACTGCGTTGGGTCGCAAGCCCGGCCTATCTTGCCGAACGCGGCATCCCGAAGGACTTGGATGATTTGGCGAACCATGATGTTCTGACTTTCAACCGTCGGCCTGGGCATGAACCGGCTTGGTCTTGGTTGCCCAAAACCACCACCGCCGCCCTGCGTTCCCGCTTCAGTTGCACCTTGGAGACCGTCGTCCTGGAGACTTGTCTGCAGGGAGTCGGCGTAGCTTTGATGGCGAATGCACTCTCGCGACCTCATCTGGAGAAGGGGGATCTGGTCGAGGTCCTGCCTGATTTTCGATCCCCGGAAGGAGCCTTTCACGCGGTGTATTCCGGGCGCCTGAGCGGCAACCCCACCCTCAAGGCTTTCTTGGAGACTTTGGAGGCTCATTTGCGTATCTCGCCGTGGACTACGGATTAGTCATAGCTTGGAATAAACCCACTCCGCTAGACTTCTAACCACTGTCAGCTTCCCCATGTACCGCCCCCTTCTAACGACTTTCGCCATGCTCCTGGTCGGAGTGGGCGCCTCTTCCAACGCCCATGCACAATCCGGTGGCGTTGAGACCCTCACGGGAGAGATGCTGTTCTCCGGTGGCAATCGCCTGACCATCAATCATCGCCACACGGAACGTAGTGGTCTGATGATGGGGTCCACCAGCATTGCCGATCCTGCCAACACCAGCATGACCGAGGACCGCACGACCCTGAGCTTCGATCACGGAATCTCACCGCGTCTCACGCTGACGGCATTGATGCCTTATGTGCAGAAGACGCGCGAGAGTAGCGGCACCACCTTGTCTTCGGATGGCATCGGCGACCTTGCGATCCTCGCCAAGTTCCTGCTCGGCCATGAGTATTGGTCTCGTAGCGGTTGGCATTTGGCCATGGCCGCAGGTGTGGAAGCACCCACAGGCGAAACGGATGTCATGGATGGCGGAAGTCTCTTGAGCCCAGGCATGCAGCCCGGTTCTGGTTCGTGGGATCCATTCGTTTCCTTCTCCGCGAACCTGGAGTTGGATCGTTGGCGCTTCGACTTGATCACTCTGTACAAGAACAACCGCAAGGGCGATCAGCAATTCGAAGCCGGCGATCAACTTGCCGTCGACCTGGTGGGCGCTTATCGCTTCCAGCATGAGCAGTACCCTGGTCCAAGCGCCAACGTCAAGCTTGGTTTGCTTTACCGCGATCAAAGCCAAGCTTCCCAGTTTGATGCGCCGATCGCCAACTCCGGCTACGATCGATGGCTGGGCCGCGTGGCCTTGGCTTGGCATCCACAACCGCAATGGGATCTCTCCTTGAGTGTGGATGTCCCGCTTTCCGAATCCTACGATGGGATTCAACTCGCCTACGACTACTCGGTTTCCTTGACCGTGGGCATGCGCTTCTGATTCGCAAAACATGCGTCGTCTTCTCTACCTTCTACCTCTACTGCTTGCCCTGTTCGCAGGTTCCTGCAGCATCGCTCCCGATACCGCCTGGGACGACGGCGACCCATTCGCCAAGGTCCGCCTCCTGTTCGATAGCTGAATATGAAACGATAAGGCCTTCGGACTCGAAATGGCCTTACGGCGCCAGGCTGGTGCCGACACTGTTTACCTCGACACGGTCGATAGCTACGCGCATTACGCGTTGCAGGATCCGCAGTCGATTGATTTCGCCGACATCGAAAAGGCTGCCTACGACGCAGCCTACGACATCACGGAGATTCGTCTGGATCTCAAGGGTGAAGTGGTGGAGCATGCTTGCGATTCCTGCAATGGGGCGCAGCGTCAGTTCCTACGCATGTCTACGGGGCAGGAATTCGAATTGCGTGGCTCCACGACTGGAGTTGGAACGCAGTCCATCCGCGCAGTGGTCGTGGATTGGGCGGGGGAGCACCCCCGATTGAGCGTGCAGTAAGACTAAGCTGGGGGCGATGAAGACCCCCAGCTTGCTTTGCCTCGCCGGGTTGTGCGTATGGAGTTCCTGCGTACAACCTGAGCCGAAACCGGACTCCCTAGAGCCGCTTGATATCCCGTTCGCTCCCTTTGGGGATTACCCATGGATGCATCTGCGTTTTCATAATGAAGATGCAACGGCTTTCGATGAAAGTTGGGTTTTCGGCGAAGTCACCGGCGTCACTCCTGATCTCTACGACGTCCGCCTCGATCGCACCACCTCGACTACCCCCGGTGGAAGCCTGCGCTTTGAGGGTGAACCCGATAGCGCTTACCACACGATGTGGCAGGAGCTCATACTCCCGGAGGAGGGAGCCGCCTACATGGTGGAGTTGCGCTGGGACCAACTGCTGGAAGACGATTCCGTCATGCCATTGGTTTGGGTACGACTCGATGGGGAGGAAGGCATGATCGGCATGACCGACAGTCGATCCCTGGCCAAGACTACGGCCGGTGTCTGGGAGAGCTGCACCCTCCAGGTTGCGGTTCCCATCGAGGCGACCGTTGCGAATGTGGGAGTGGGCATGATGGGGCAGGGGGTTGTCCGATTCGACCACTTGCGGATGCGGAGTGGGTGGGTAGGCGAACCGGTGCCCGCCAGCGAGGAGGCGCGTGCTTATGTGGATACCTTCCTCGAGATCGTCGAAGCCGAAGCCATGATGCGCGACAACGTCGATTGGGTGCAGATGCACAAGGACATGACTTCGCTGATCCAAAGGGCGGGCACGCCGGCGGATACGTATCCGGCGTTGCAGTTCTGTCTCGAGGCCTTAGGCGATCATCACAGTCGGCTGCTCACTCCGGCTTTTCAGGCCTCGCGCGGAGGTGGTGAGGAGAAGGAGAAGTCCGCGGAATCGGAACCACCCCAATACTTACTGCCGGTGCAGGAACGTCTTGATGGAGATCTCGGCTATCTCTGGTTGCCTGGGCATTTGACCTTCGGTGAGGAAGGCCCGCGCGTCTATGCCTCCACGCTTGCCCGCGCCTTGGAAGACCTGCAGGATTGCAAAGGCTTCGTCATCGATCTGCGTCAAAACGGCGGCGGCAACATGTGGCCGATGCTTGCAGGACTTGGACCGTTGTTGGGTACGGAAGTCGTCGGCGGATTCCAATATCCAGAGGGCACTCAAGACACCTGGTGGTATCGCGATGGCGTTTCCGGTCAGGCGGATATCCCTTGCACCGAAGTCGTCCCGCCGCATGGTGCATCCTTTGCGCAAGACATCCCGATTGCCATCCTGACTTCCCGTAGGACCGGCAGTTCCGGCGAAGCCACCTTGGTCTCCTTCCTTGGACGCCCCAACGTCCGCACCTTCGGTCAAGCGACGACCGGCCTGTCGACGGGCAACTCCTCAATCCCGCTTTCCGATGGTGCGATGCTGCTGCTCACGACCAGTGTCTATGCGGATCGCAACGGCAAGCAGTACGGCGGAGTGATTGAACCGGATGTCGCGGTGCCGGCACATGTGGAGGGCGAAGAGGATGCCGCGCTTCAGCAAGCCGTCGACTGGCTCCTGCAATAAAGGCGAACCGCAGCGCCCCTGGTTGGAGCATCTGGATTCTCAGGATTAGTTGCGGTTCTTCCCTTCGAGTTCCCGCAGTTCTGCAAGTGCATCCATCACCAGCTGATCCTCTATGGAGGCGTGAATCACCTGCAGTTCCGATCCCTCCTTCACTTCGATGATGGGGCCCTGCGTTCCGGAGACTAGGTGAGACATCGTCGTGGAGAACCCAGCAGGCAAGCCCTCCTCGACCAATCCCAGAATGGCATGCAGACGGAATCGGCCAGGTTCTGATACATGATGCTCTAAGCCAGGAGAGCGGTAGGTCCTTTGTGCCAGGTAGCCAGGCAACCCCGGCCCGTCTTCCGGATCTTCGACCCTCACCAGCAGGGTGGTGATGAAGACCCCCTCGGGAAGCTCGCGCACCGCATCGATTTCGACGGCCACGGGGATGCCAGGCTCCAAGGTTATTTCCGCTTCCCGCTTCAACTCGTCAATCAAGATCGTTCGATAACCCTGCACCCACAAGGCAAGCTCGTGCGTGTCTTCTGGATAGGCCACCAACAAGGTGCGGCCAAAGTCAGCGCCCAGGATCGAACCATCTCGATCCACTACGGCAAATCCTCCATCTTCCTTTCCAATCCCCGAAGCAAGGGTGAAAGTCGTTTGCGCCAACTTCCCATGAAGATCGATGCTGCCAAGGTCGAGACGCCCGCCTTCTCCTTCCAATTGCAGTTCTTGCCTATGAAGAACGTTTCCTCCGTAGCCCAACCCAATACGAAGGGTGTAGTTTCCGCTGCCGATCCTTTGAAGCGACCAGGGTTTACCCTTATCCACGAAGTCGGTGCCATTGGAATCCATGGAGAAGCCCAAATCAGGGTCCCGCTTCAACTCGACCCAATATCGCTCCATGTCGAGATCCTCTCCCCAGTCCACGGTGCCGGTCACTTCCCAGCCTTGCTCAAGGACCAACTCAATACCCGTCTGGCCGGGTTCGACTTCCAGGAAAGCCACGGCGTAATCCCGATGATCTGCCTTGAGAACCCAAGGGCCGGCTTCCCCTGGATCTGGAATGGAGAAGTTGCCATCGAAGCCAGCGAAGACGGAATCTTTGCTGCTGGGAAACGAATAGAAGAGTCGATCTTCATCGTTTGCCGGATCTGGGTTCAAACTCATGATTGCCCCGACGGCCGCTTTGCCAGCGGAATCAACCACTGTTCCCATGATTGGGCCTTCCTTGCCGGATCCGCCGGAACACGCGATAAGCGTCACCCCGATGCAGGTGGCCGCGGTTAAGTCATGCCATAAACGTGCCATCAACTTAGTGTACCTGAGATTACTCCGGCCAATCCAAATGCCGCAGCCGTGTGATGGCGCGCCAAACGGTGGATTGGCTCATGGAAATTTGGAATAACTGCATCTCTTCGCTCTCTTTCACATGAATGATGGGTGCCTCCGCTTCGGTCGTGACGTATGTGAATGGAAGCAACCTCGGAGAGGTATCGAAATCCTCACTCATTTCCATCAGTCTGACCATCACCTGGTACGCGCCTGGCGCGGGAACTTGGAAGTCCGGACCTCCGTAATTGGAGAAGACACGTTTTCCTCGGTGACCGCTAGGTGTCGCAGGGTCACCCGCTTCAAAGTGATGAAGCAAGGTGATTTCGACGATGATGTCTTCCGGGAAGTTAGGGACTGCGTCAAAAGCGATCTCAATGGGAATGCCAGGAGTGAGGGATACTTCACGATCTCCGCGGACATCTTCCAACAGAACATCGCGGTACCCATTCATCCAAAGGATCAGGTCCACGGACTCCTCCGTGAAATAAACCGTGACCTTGCCCTCAAAAGCCCAGGCCATCTGACGCCCCAGTAGATCGACCACTGTCGTCATGGGGGCATCTTCCTCCGTTACCCCGACCAGGGTCAGAGTGGCGCTGTTGATTTCGCCCCGCAAATCGATATGCCCTAGATCCGAAGAACCTCCACCCGCATCCAATACCAGTTCCCTGGTGTAAAGAGGATGGCTGTCATGTTCGTGAAGTACCACAAGCTGATAAGTTCCCGGCTCAACCTGCTCGATCCAGAAATCATCCAAGATGGGATCGACCTGAGCACGAGGTTGCTCAAAGGAAAGTAACTCACCCTCGCCCTGCATAAGTACCACGAGAAAATACCCAGGGATGGCATCCGTGTCCCAACTCAACTTTCCGGTGAGTTTCCACGCCGGCTCAAGGATCACCTCCACTCCTGGATCCCCACGCTGCACCGGAATGCGCCCAATGCCTGAATACCCATCATCCACCACAACTCGCAGATTCCCATCCACGTCCGGATCTTCGATCAAGAACCTGCCGTCGGCCTGGGTCGTTGCGGAGGCATCGCGCAGGTCTTCCCAGCGCATGGACACAGGGAACATCTCTTCCCCATATTCCTTCTCCAAGTGCACCTCCGCACCTGCAATCGGCTTCCCATTCTCATCCAATACCACTCCCGTGATGGGGCCAGGCGCCCCGAACCACCAGATGCCGGCGCCGATCGCTCCCACTACCAGAGCAAGCAAAACCCATAAACGAATCATCCTCCCAGTCTATCGCTAGACGGGGAGGATGGTGCGGCGGAAACGCCGAAGCCTACATATGCTTCAGATCCCAGTCGTAATCGATCTCATCGGAGAACGGATCGATACGATCCATCTCCGGAGCACCGTGCGGCTGGTCCGAGCAGTTACAGGTAAGAGCAGGCTTAGTGCCGTAGGTCTTGTAGCCGTTGGCCACGCCGACCGGAATGCGGATGAGGTTGTAGTTATCCTCGCCGAGGAAGTGCTCCTCGATCACACCCTTGGAAGGCGAATCCTCACGCAGATCGCACAACACCAACTTGATCATGCCTTGGATCACGGCGTAGTGCTGGGTCTGCTCGCGATGGATGTGCCAGCCCTTGATCGCGCCAGGCATCGACTGCGAGAAGTAGACCTCACCGAACTTGACGAAGATCGGGCTGTCGCAGCGGAACATGTGCATGATCATGCCGCGCTCATCACAGATCTTGCGCAGTGGCTGGACATAGACTCCTTCGATCTTGGAGCCTTGGGTGAGTTTCATGACGTCTTCAGTCATCGCTCAGTCTTTCTTGGAGAGTTCGGTGAAGTATTCAGGCAAGGCGCCATCGGCCATCTTGCCTTGGAGGGTGATCAGGCGGGTGTAGCGCCCGTTCTCGAATTCCGAGGAGAAGCCATCACGCTCCTTGTACTCGGTGTACATGACCGGCACCGCCGAACGGACCGACCACTCGAGCTTGAACTCGGGCAGCTTTTGGTTCAGCAGGTCGAAGGACACGCGGTAGTTGCGCGGATCCGGCACCGCCTGGTCGGCGATGGTGATCTCGGAACCTTCCACATTCTTGTGGACGATCTCGGCGACCTCGCAGATCTGGTAGTTGTCCTCGTTGCCACCGACGTTCACGGCCAGGCCGCGCACATCTTCGATCGGGGCTTCGCTCAGGGCCAGGAAGGCACGCGCGATATCGCGGCAGTGCACAAGCGGGCGCCAGGAGGTTCCATCCGACATCAACTTCACCTCGTTGATGCTCACCGCGAAGGCCAACAGGTTGTTGACAGCCAGGTCGGTGCGCAGGCGCGGGCTCTGACCGTAGGCGGTGGAGTTGCGCAGGTAGGTGATGGCGAAATCATCGCTTTCGAGCTCCTTCAGCTCGGCTTCCGCATTCACCTTGGACTCGGCGTAGGCCGAAACCGGAGTGAACTCGGCGCTCTCATCGAGGATCTTGTCGCCGGCGGCGCCGTAGATCGAGCAGGAGCTGGCGAACAGGAAGCGGGGGACTCCAGCTTCTTTGGCCGCCCGCGCCACATGCATGGTGCCACCCGTGTTGATGTGGTGGGTGATGCGCGGATCGAGATCGCCCATCGGGTCGTTGGAGATGGCAGCGAGGTGCACCACCGCATCGACACCTTTCAGCATCTCAGGAGTGATGTCGAAGACATCCAAGGTGAGGTCTTCGTTGGCGACTGCAGGAGTGCCGAACTCGACTCCATCGTAGAGGCCAATATCCACACCCATGACGGTGTGGCCGGCGGCCTGGTAAACGTCGATGGCGTGAGCGCCGATGTAGCCGCGATGGCCTGTGATGAGGACTTTCATGATCGAATCTGAAGGGGGAGACTCTGACGGGGGAAGTGCAGATTCTAACCTCTCTTTTTCGGCCAACTCCGGCTTCCAGGTTAGGATTCCGGCTACCTAATATGCCGGATACGACCCCTTCCAACGACCGAAATCAGGCCCTGCAGAGCCTCTTGGATGCCGCCCGACGCAATCCAGACACTCAAGTCGGCCCATACCTGCTCTTGGAGCGCGTGGGAGGGTCCGGCATCACCGAGGTTTACCGCGCCTATGATCCCAAGCAGGAGCGTCTCGTCGCGGTGAAGCGGATCGCGGTCCGGCATCTTTCACCGGACCAGGTCGAGGACCTCCAAGACTCTTGTGCCTTCCTGGAGCAACGCGCCGTCCCGGGATTGGTGCGGATCTACAGCCATGGCATGGCGGGCGACCGCTATTACGTCGCGATGGAGTGGATGAGCGGCGGCACGCTGGCGCAAAGCGGATTGCTGGGCACCCTCGATGAAGATGAAATCTTCGCTCTGGCGAAGACCCTGAGCATCGGCCTTGGCCATCTCCACGAGCATCGGTTGTGGCACTTGTCGATTGAGCCCAACAGCCTGCTGGTCGACGGCAAGGATGTCCGCATCCCAAGCCTCGAAACCATCCTGCGCAAGATTCCGGCTAAGCGTGGGGGGCCGATTCCTGCCAAGCCCTCGGCCCTGTCGGCACCGGAATATGCGGAAGGCTCGCGGCATTCCATCGATCATCGCGCCGACATCTTCGGACTGGCCTACACGCTGCAGGCTTTGGTGCGCGAAGAGTCCATGGGACCATCCTTGCGCGCTGCCTTAGGTCGGGCGCAAAGAATGGAGCCGCGGAAGCGTCCCGACAACATGGAGGCCTTTCGGAAGCTGCTATTTCAGAACACCGGTGCGGCCGACCGCGACTCCCATTTGGAGCGTCAAGGGAAGGCATTCGGACTCCTGTTTGCGGGCGCGACCATGCTGGCCCTATGGCGCAGCCAGTGCTGGGGGCCACTGGAGGAGCCCAATGGAGAGACCTATCTCGGAACGCTTCTTGCCAAGGGATCCTATGCGCAAGTCTTAGAGACCTTGGAGCACGAAGACCTGTCCATGGTTCTCGGGCCCAGTCTTCAGACCGAGTACCGCCAGCGTGCAGAGCTTGGCATCTTTCTTCAATCCTTCGGCTTCCATCCGATGGTCGCGGAAGAATCCCTGCAACTTCAAGGCAGCAAGGCATCGATTCACGGCCAGTCCATCGAGTTTGCCACGATCGATCTGCTGCAACGGATCGCTCTTGGCGTGCGCCGCGACATCGTCGCTGATATCGATTTGCTGCAACGGAAATACCCGAAGCATATTGAGCCGCAGCTTCTCGCCTTTCTCTACACCCTGAATTATGGTGCGGCGGAAGACATCACCCTGCTATTGGAGCAACCACCGCAGGCTGGGCGTCATCCGAGTATTCCGGGATTGTTGGCGCTTGCGTATCTCGCTGGAGACCGCCCCGAGCATGCGTTGCAGACCTTGCTTACCGAAGCCGAGTTCTACCCATACTTCTTGATCGACGTCGGCATGTTGCAGTTGCGTCAGGGGCATCATCAAAATGCGTTGGATACCTTGGAGCGTGCGCTGCTTCAGTATCCGGATTCGCCCAGCGCGCAACATCATCGTGCGCTCGCGCGAATCGCCCTGGATCAGGCGGAGCTGGCCGCCGCGGATCTTCTTGCTTGGGCGCAACGCGTCGATCGGGGTGAAACCGACGAGGAACTGTTGTGGGATCCCGAACCCCGCGAAGGTGAGGAAGCCTACTTACGTGGGAGTGCGGTCTATCAATGGCCATCCAAGGCCATCCTGCGTGACGACCCCGGTTTGGCTCCTTTATGGGAAACCACCTCCGGCGCCGCCTTGTTGCAGTTGCTTGGTTCCTAAGACGCAGGCCTACATCGGTGCAGTCGTCACATCGCCCGCCTTCCAGCGGTCGAGCGTTTCGGCCAACAGGCTGGCGCGCACCGGCTTAGCCATGTAATCGTCCATGCCACTATGCAGACATAGCTCACGCGTGCTCAATCGCGCGTTCGCAGTCATCGCAATCACGATCGTATGCGCGCCCGACTGAGCTTCGCGCACACGAATCAAGCGCGTCGCCTCATAGCCGTCCATGTGCGGCATTTGGCAATCCATGAAGACCAGGTCATAACCGCCGGCCATGACTTTTTCGACGGCATCCTGTCCATTGTCGACGCGATCCACATGGCAACCCAAACGTTCGAGGAGTTTGGCCAAGACCTTCTGGTTGACGGGATCGTCTTCCGCGATCAAGACCTTCAAGCCGTCGCTCGGTTCGGTGGCGGAGTCCTGGTCGGCCGCACGTCGGGCGAACAGGGGGGAGCGGGCGATGCCATGCGCTTCGAGCAGGGCATTATGCAGGCCTGAATGGCGCAAGGGGCTCTGCAGGCGATAGTCCCAGGGCTCTTCTCCTTGTGCCGAACCTGGCGTCGGTGGTTCGAGGCCGGTGATGAGCAGGAGCTTCAACTGATCGCCTTTTTCCGTCGCACGAATCTGACGACAGAGTTCCTTGCCGGACTGACCTTCCAGTTCATCATCCATCAGGACCAAGTCGAAGGCCGTGTCGAGCAGCAAGGATGCGCGTACTTCACGCAAGGCATCCCATCCGTCCGACGCCGTCGTCACGCGGAATCCCCATGCCGCAAGTTGACGCTGCAGATGCTCCGTCCGCATCGGGCTACTCGCCGCCAACAGCAGACGTCGTCCCTGCCACTCTTCCACCACACGTGCCCCGCGACGATCCTCGGTGTCCTTTCCGACGCGTACCGTGAAGCAGAAGGACGTGCCTTCTCCGAGTTGGCTCTCGACCCAGATCGATCCACCCATCAGGCGCACGATCTGACGCGTGACCGCCAATCCCAGGCCGTTGCCGCCGAACTCATGGCCATCTTCCTGACCTGGTTGCGAGAAGGACCGCAGAATGCGCACACGCTTGTCTTCCGGCATGCCGGCGCCGGTATCCCGCACGTGAAAGCGCAGTACCACTTCATTCAGTTCCACTTCCACCAGCTCGAGCACCACATTCACCTCGCCATCGCGGGTGTGACGTAATGCATTCGCTGCCAGCTTGACCAGGATCTGACGCAACCGCCCGGCATCTCCAAGCACGCGGTTCGGCACTTCCGGTGCGACGAAACCGGACAAACGCACATTGTGCTGTTTGGCCTGTGTCGTCAGCAGTTCCAGGATCCCGTCCATCAGACGCCTTGGCTCCAGCAGTTTGCTTTCCAACTCCACCGAACCCGATTCCAAGCGCGAGAAGTCCTGGACATCTTCCACCAAGGCCAACACTGCACCCGCCGATCCGGAAATGGTTTCCGCGGCATCGCGTTGGGTGGTGTTCAATCCGGAAGTCAACAGCAGGTCGGTCATGCCGAGCACCCCGGTCATCGGAGTGCGGATTTCCTGCGTGATCGCGGAGAGGAAATCGCTCTTGGACCGCGTCGCGATCTGGGCATCCCGACGTGCATCCTCAAAGCGCGTGCGCATCTCCCGTTCCTTCTGGAACATCAAGTAGAGCTCCGCCAACAGGCCACTCACCGGTACGAAGTAGGCCAAAGCCTTCATGACATGCGCCACATTGAAGCCGGCATCGTGCAGGCCACTGGAACCGAAGGCCATGTAGAGTTGCGTCGCGCATTGCGGGATCATCGACAGGATCAGTGCAAGCGCGAAGGGCGTGGGGTTGTGGCGATAATAAGCCGGGAACACCAGGCCGCCGCAGAGCAAGAAGATGCCAAGCGGATAGAGGTCCAAAGGTCTCTTGACCAGATTCTCCGCGTAGATGGTGCGCGGCAATCCCTCTGCCGTCGCGCAATAGTCCATCAGGAACAAGGCCGAGCCCATGAATACGGCAGCGATGCCGAACAGCGTGATGCTGCGCATCTTGCTACCTCGGTCCTTCCACAAGACGAACAATCCCACACCACAAAGTGAGATCAGTCCCGCGAACAAACGACTACCGGCCCAGGTATACGGAATGAAACCATCGAGATCCGTCACGCTCGCGACCAGGCCACTGGCGGCAAGGGTGTGGAAGATGTCCATACCGGCGGCGCCGAGCACCGCCAAACCAATGACGGGCAAGGAAGGCTCGTCGGTCAGGCGGTATTGCAGGAAAGCCAAGAGGCCTACGATCACTGCAGCACAGACCCCGGTCCATTCCAGGAGGCTGTGGATCATGCTCTCGCCTTCGCCGCCCGTTGGGCTGGAGAAGTCGAAGCCGAGCATCATCAAGGCGGCAGGCGCGAAGCACACGGCTGCCAGCCACTTGCCGTAAGTCGTCACGGCAGGCCAGGGGCTGGAAGCGAGCTGAATGTCGCTGGAGGTTGTCATCGGTGCCTAGGTTGAGGGGATTCGGAATCGAAGTGGGAGCTACTGCAGCTATGTCACGGCTGCAGGTGGTAGCCATTCGCGGAAGACCTTGTGGATGTCATCCATAGAGAATGGTTTGGCGATGTAGTCATCCATGCCGGCAGCGAGGCATGCCTCACGGTCGCCGACCATGGCGTTCGCGGTCATCGCAATGATGGGGGTGTGCTCACCCTCACCTTCAGACTGACGCAGGACCTCGGTGGCTTCGTAGCCATCCATCTCCGGCATCTGGCAGTCCATGAACACGAGGTCGTAATGGCCCTTCTGGAACATCTCGACGGCGATCTGTCCGTTGCCCGCGACCTCGACCACGCAGCCGACCTTCTCCAGGTGCTTGACCGCGACCTTCTGGTTGACCAGGTTGTCTTCGGCGAGCAGGATGCGCACTCCATCGCAGTGGATCTCGTCGGTCTCGGGTTGATCGATGGGGGCATCCGCGTTTTCCTGCGGACCAGCCATGTCTTCGGGAGCGATCTCTTCAATCCCAAGAGTGCTGCAGACCGCGTGGCGCAGCATGTTCTTCTTGATGGGCTTGCGCAGGATGCTGCGGAAGACGCCGTCGCGCAAAAGTTCACCGGGAACGCCACCTCCAATCGGAGTCATGGCGATCAGCAGCGTACCGCTTGTCGCGGGATCTTCTTCAAGAGCCTTGCAGAGTTCCTGCATCTCCTTGCCGGGAAGGGCGAGGTCGACAATCGCGACCTGGATGGGACTACCTTCCTCTTCGGCATCACGGAGGCCGTCGATAAGCTCCCATGCGTCGGCACTTTCGGCGACGCGGCAACCCCAGGAACGCAGGTGGGTGGCAAGGGATTCGCGGTTGGCGAGGTGGGCATCGGCCACCATCACGCGGGTCGCGGCAAGTGGGTCGGCGCTCGGCACCAACACACCGCTGACGCCTGCCTGTTTCGGTAGCTTCACCGTGAACCAGAAGGTCGAGCCTTCGCCTTCGATCGAATCGACGCCAATCTCACCGCCCATCAAGGTGCAAAGTTCCTTGGAGATGGCAAGGCCGAGGCCGGAGCCGCCGTACTTACGCGTGGTAGATGCGTCGACCTGCGAGAAGCTGGTGAATAGACGAGTCAGGGCGTGGGGCGGAATGCCGATGCCGGTGTCGCGCACTTCAAAGCGCAGCATCACCGAGTGGCCATCGTCATAAACCAGGCTGCCGTGCACCGTGACTTCGCCTTCGGGCGTGAACTTCACCGCATTGCTGCCGATGTTGCGCAGGATCTGGCACAAACGCTCCGCATCCCCGACCAACTGCGGCGGGATCTCAGGCTTCAGGCAACCCGAGAACTGCAATCCCTGCTCCGACGCCTTCAGCGCCAAGGCTTCCATGGTCTCATCGAAGCAATGCTGCAGATCGAAGTCATGGCTTTCGATCTCTACCTTGCCGGCCTCGACGCGGGAGTAGTCGAGGATGTCATTCAGGAGTGCCAACAGGTTGTCGGCCGAAGCGCGGACGGCGCGGGTGCACTCCTTCTGCTCTTCCGTCAGATCGGTGTCGAGCAGGAGAGAACTCATGCCCACCACTCCATTCATCGGCGTGCGGATCTCATGGCTCATGGCGGAGAGGAATTCCCCTTTGGCTTGGGAAGCCTTGTCTGCTTCCTTGCGCGCAGCCACCAACTCCACTTCTGCTTCTTGCTGACGTCCGTGCGCGGTGCGGTGCTGGATCATCAGGCCGAGGGCAGGCGTCAGATAGGCCAAGCACTTGATGGCCGAAGCACTCAAGGCGGCGACGTCGGTGGGGGCCAGTGAGCCGAACACCATGTAGAGCTGCATGGCGCCCAACGGAATCAGCGACAGCAGGAAGGCGTTGGCGAAGGGGGAGGGATGACGTCGCACATGGAGTGGGAACACCAAGATGCCGAGTGCGGCATACAGGGCGAAGGGTGCGAGGTCGAAGGGCCGATGCAGGAGCGCATCCGCAAACTGGGTTTGGGGGAGGCCTGAAGCTCCGGCAGCGGATTGGACCAGGAAGGCGGCGGCAGCGAGCAGGATGGCTGCCACGATGGCGATCTGCGGCAGACTGACCACCTTGCGTCCGCGGAGCCAAACCGCGAAAATACCCATGCCGATGAGCAGGATCGAGGCGTGGGCAAAACGTCCGAGGGTCCACGTGGTGGTGAGGAAATCGGCGCTGGCTAGGTCGACGCCCTTGGAGGAGGCGGCGGCGAGGATGGGGAAGGCGTCCATCCCTGCAGCGCAAAGCAGGCCCCAAGCGAGTACCGGCAGGGCGGCTTCCCGATGCACGCGATACTGGACCAGGGCGATTCCGGCGACCATCACCGCGCAACAGGCGGCGGTCCAATCGAGTAGCGCAAGGCCCATGGCGTGCCCAGCGGTGTTCGGGACCAGGCCTGCGAGCAGCAGGACCGCGGGCAGAGCACAAATGGCCGCAAGTGTTCCTCCCCAGCGAAGAAGGAAACGACGCTCCTCCGCGGACCAGATTCCTGGTCGGGAGGGTAGACGGGAAGGCGAGCGGGCCATGAGGGCAGCCAGGAGCGACCTGGCGAGCCCTTCTCTATCGGCATTCCTGGGATTTTCCTCCAGTACGCCGCTTTCCAGCCTCGATCAGCCGTCGATGCGGCCCGAAACCCGTTCGACGATGGCCTTGCCGATGGCCAGGCTCGAAGTCGCGGCGGGGGACGGCGCATTGCACACGTTGACGACCTGCGCGTGCTCTTCGAACAGGAAATCGTCGATCATCGACCCATCCGGCATCAGAGCTTGGGCGCGCACTCCGGCCGGTGCCTTTTCCAGATGGCTTTCGCGAATCTCGGGCATCAGTCGGGCGAGGGCCTTGGTGAAGGCCTTCCGCGACAGGGATCGATGCATTTCACCCATGCCACTCTTCCAGTGCTTGGCGATCAACTTCCAGAAGCCGCCATAAGTGAAGGTGCCGCCGAGATCCTTGAGGTTGATGTCGCCCCAGGTGTAGCCCTCGCGTGCCAAAGCCAACACGGCGTTCGGCCCACATTCCACCGAACCATCGATCATGCGCGTGAAGTGCACGCCCAGGAAGGGGAAGTTCGGATCGGGCACCGGGTAGATCAGATGCTTACACAAGTGCTTGGCATCTTCCTTCAGCTCGTAATACTCACCGCGGAACGGCACGATGCGCGCCGGTGGCTTGGCCCCACTCATTTTGGTGACGCGATCGTTATGCAAGCCAGCGCAGTTCACGACTACCGGTGCCGTGAAATCGCCTTGGGTAGTCTGCACTACGGTGCCTTCCGGGGTTTCCTGCATGCCACGCACCCGCGCGTTGTAGATCAGACGCCCGCCGCGCTCCTCAATCCGTTGGGCCAAACGCTTGCACACTTCCGGATAGGAGACGATGCCTGCTTCCGGCACACGAATCGCCTGAATGCCTGCAGCATGCGGTTCAATCTCACGCAACTGCTCGCCGCTGATCTTCTCGCAATCGACGCCGTTCTCCTGGCCGCGCTTGAAGATATTCTCCATCGCGGGCAGCTCGGTCTCATCGAGAGCGACGATGACCTTGCCACAGATCTCGTAGGGGATGTCTTCCTCGGCGCAGAACGCCTCCATCAAAGCCTTACCCTCGCGGCAGTTACGCGCCTTGTAGGAACCTGGCTTGTAATAGATGCCGGAGTGCAGCACGCCGGAGTTGTGGCCGGTTTGGTGCTGGGCAGGAACCGCTTCCTTCTCGAGCACCAGCACGCGCTTGCCGGCGTAACGATCGAGCATTTGGTAGGCCGTGGCCAAACCGACAATGCCGGCGCCGACCAGGATGACGTCTGCTTGGGGGGATTCCATGCCGCGAGGATTCTACCCCTCGTCTGGAGCAGGCAGCGCCGAAATCGCTAAGCCCAGTCGGATTCCTAACCCAATTCCTGCAACAGACGCTCGCGCAAAGGCTTGGTCAGGAGCACTGCGCAGCTGAGGCCAATCGCTGCCACCAGGTAGGGGTGGTCCAGCAACGAGAAGTCAGCGGCGGGGCTCAAACTCTCAGACACGGCCGACGGTAAGCCTTTCAGTTGCGCCATCGTGATCTCGCTGCGGCTCCAGATCTCCTGCAACAGCAGCATGGATCCAAGAAGCAGGCCACCGCGATAAAGCACCGACTCCATCAAGCGACGGAAACGCCAACGCTTGAGTGCCTGTTCACCCCATGCCGCGACATCCTCCGATGCAACCACTTCACCATGCGCGCGTGGATCCTGCAGCAGTCTTTCGAGGTCGTTCATGAGGTGGTTTCTCCGAGACGCGCGCGCAAGTTTTCACGCCCGCGCATGAGCCAAGATTTGACGGTGTTCGCAGTGGAACGCATGAGCTCGGCGATTTCCGCGGTGCTCATGCCGTCGAGGTAATGATAACCCAAAGCAAGACGTTGCTGTTCCGGCAATCCCTGCATCAACCGACGCAAGCGTTGCACCTCATCTTCGCGTCCGGCAATCGTGGAGGCTTCTTCGCCACGGCCTTCCGGTTCGGCGGCACTATCCAAGGCCTGCACGCCGCCCTGATGACGCAGATGTTTGTCGCGCGCGCGGATGCATTCGCGATAGGCAATGCGGTAAACCCAGGTGCTTAATTTCGAGTCGCCCCGGAAACCTGGAAGGCCGCGTAGTGCCCTTAACAGCGTTTCCTGCACTACATCCTGTACCAGGTCCGCCGGAAGGCGGAAACGCGTGGCTTGCGCAGCAATTGGTGAAGAGAATGCCTCCACGAAGCGTCTGCTATTCGTAGGTGTGAGCGGGAGGAAATCCGCAACTCGATTCAGGGGCTGGTTTTCCACCGTTCTTCCTTCTGACCCCCATCCTAGGTTCTCGGTTGCAAGAAAAAATACCCTGCAACCACTGTCATAGCGCGTAGGTCTCTGTGGCAAGCAACGAACAAGAAATCACTGTCATGTCTCTCCTCCAATCCGCCGTCTCTCTGGCCTTCCCTGTCCTAAAGGATGCTGATCCAATGCTCCTTGCACCGGTTCTGGCCTTGATCCTCTCCTTCACCCTGGTCGGCCTGTTCGGCCTCTATCTGGCCATGCAGGACTTTATGAGCAACCAGAAGTCTTAAATCGAAGGGGACAATCCCGATGACTCCGGTCATCTGGGAGGTGAGCGACGACCGTGGGTTAGGGTTCCGGTCGTCGCTTTTTTTTATGCCCTTTGCTGCAACCGACTTGGGCCTGCAGCGTTCCGAGAAGCAAATGGATGAAAAGGTCATCGCCATCGTCGCCATGTTGGGCGGCTTCTCAATCCCTCTGTTTTGGTTCTACTTCGACTACAAGGCCAAGGCCCGACGTGCGCGCGTGGCTGAAAAAGCCCTCGAGGTAGGGGCCCCTCCGGAAGAGATTTTGCGCGCCCTCGAGGCAACCGACAAACCTCCGGAGCCGAAAGAAAAGCGGTTGCCTTATCGAAAAGGCTTGATCTTGTGTGCGATTGGTGCCGCGCTACTGTTCAGTGTCGAACACCATCAGGGAGAAAGGGAGCTGAATGTACCCGGAACGATCCTGTTGTTCCTCGGTATCGCCTTTATCCTCAGCGATTTCTTCAATCGAAAGTCTTTTCGAGAATAATCGCTAACCACTAGCCTTCCCTCTGCGTAGAAGACCACATGCAGAGGGGGGCGCATAGCGCTCCCCCCATTTGCTCTTTCACGATCGGTTGACCATCTTCACGGGAAAGGTCTCCGGTCAAGTCCCGGTGTCAGAGTGTGGAACAGGATCGATGGTTAGGGTCTTCGAACCTGTCGTAGGAACAAATCCCCCTCTGCATTGGGAATGTGGCGATCACGTTTAGGGGCGTGGTCGTCACTTTTTTTTTGCACCCACCTCTTTAGAACAGGGACTGTTCGTTTTCGACCATATTTCGCATCCACTGTGCGGGCATGAACTTCGCACCACCGCCAGGCCGACCCACCACATCAGGTGCGGAAGCGATCGCCTCCAAGCGTGCGAGGATGCTCGACCAACCTTCGGCTTCAGCGTAATGCAGGAGCCCGCCGCGGAAGGGCGCGAAGCCCATTCCGAAAACGGTGGCCAGATCGAGGTCCTCCGGAGTCTTGGTCACGTCCTCCGCCATGCAGCGTGCGGCTTCGTTGACCATGCTGAGGATCAGGCGGTCGCGGATGGCTGCATCGTCCAATTGGCGCGCAGAATCATCCTGCTGGAAGGAAGCAAGATCCGAGGAAAGCTCCGGCTTTTTGTCTTTGCCCTTGGGATGGCGATAGAAACCCCAGCCAGTCTTCACGCCGAGGCGCTTCTCCGAGGACATGGCCTGGATGCCGGCGCAGGGGATCATGCGCTCGCCATAGGCGCTATGCAGCGATTGTGCCGCGTGGGTGGCGATGTCGAGGCCAACTTCATCCAGCAGGCGTAGCGGGCCCATCGGCATGCCGAAGTCGAGCATCAGGCGATCGATGCGTTCCGGATCCACCCCAGCGACGAACAGGCGCACGGCCTCATCCAAGTAGGGTCCGAGCAGGCGGTTGACCAGGAAGCCGGCAACGTCCTTGACCACGACGGGAGTCTTGCCCATACGTGCTGCAAGTGCGGCCACTTCGACCGCGGCTTGTGCACTGGTTTGTTCGCCGAGCACGATCTCGACCAAAGGCATTTTGCGCACTGGGTTGAAGAAATGCATGCCGACCACGCGTTCCGGATGCGGAAGGCTCGCGGCCATCTCGGTCACCGACAAGGAACTGGTGTTGGTCGCGATGATGCAATCCTCGGCCACCTGTGCGGCCACGGCCCCGAGCACACTGCGCTTGACGTCCATGCGTTCGGCCACCGCCTCCAACACGATCTCGGCGCGCGCCAGTCCATCCATCTCCTGCGAGACGGTGAGGCGATCGATCGCTGCATCCGCTTCATGCGGCTTCATCCGCCGGCGCTTCTTCTTGCGCATCACGGTATTGGCCTGATCCAGTAGGGCAGCATCCAAGGCATCACGCGAGAGGTCGATCAGGCGCATCTCCAAACCCTTCTCCGCCATCGACCCCGCGATCGCGCCACCCATGACGCCACCGCCGATCACCGCACCTCGTTGAAGTTTGCGCGGACGCATCTCCTTCGTGCCGCGTGCGTATTTCTTGGCGGCCTCCGAGGCGAAGAAGATGCCGACTAGGCTCTTGCACACGGAGCCGATGGCAAGATCCGCCACGGCTTCGGCTTCACGTTCGACCATCTGTTTGGCGTCGGCGCTGAAGTTTCGCAGCACCAGATCCTTGGCGACGATGGGGGCGGGGTAGGCACCGCGGGTCTTTTTCTCGACTTGCTTGGTCACCTTGCTGTCGATGAGGAGTCGAGCGATGGGATTGCGGTCCACCAGCCATTTCGAAGCCCCACGCTTCTTGCGCTTGAGCTTCATGCGCCCCATCGCCACCTCGGACGCCACTTCCAGCAGCTTGCCGGGATAGGTCAGGCGATCCACCAGGCCTTTCTTCCATGCTGGGCGCGCTGCGTACAGGCGGCCACTCAGGATGGCATCAAGGGCGGTAGGGAGCCCCACCCGACGCGGCAGGCGGTGCGAGCCACCCCAGCCGGGAATGATGCCAAGCATGGTCTCGGGGAGTCCGATGCGGGTCTTGGGATCATCGGCTGCGATGATCCAGTTGCACGACAGCGACAGCTCGAAGGCCCCCCCTGGGACCGCACCGCCGACCGCAGCGACCGTGGTCGGCTTGAGGTCTTGGATGCGTTGGAAGATGCCGTGGACGAAACGCACGACTTCCAATGCGTCGGCGCGGTCGGACAACTTGGAGATGCCTTCGACGTCGGCGCCAGCGGCGAACTGCAGGGGCTCGCGTCCGGCGAAGACGATGCCTTTGAGCTCGCGGTCAGCCTGTAGTTCATG
>JBMYYH010000003.1:0-61992 GCA_049609225.1 Planctomycetota bacterium
TCAAGTTCGGTTCATCCTTCAGGAAGCCTTCCGCCTCTTCGACGATGCTCGGGCCCCAATCCGCGAAAACGGAACGCCGGCTGATCAGCTCCACTCGCGTGCCCATGCGTGCGAGGAACTGCGCCAGCTCCAATCCAATCGCGCCACTGCCAATCACGGCAACGGACTCCGGACGCTCGGTCAGCGCCATGATGTCGTCACTGGTCCAAAGCGGAACCTCTTCGATCCCCGGGATCGGCGGCACCGCCACATTGGATCCGACTGCGATCACCGCACCCTTCTTGAAGCGATAAGTCTCGCCCCCCGCTTCGACGGTATCCGGCCCCGTGAAACGTGCGCGCGCATCGATCACTTCATAACCACCGCTGTCGATGCCGGAGATCTTCGCGCGCTTGAAGCGTTCGACCTTCACATCCTTGTTGCGCATCACTTCCTCGAAATCGGCAGCCAAGGTGCCTTGCGCAATGCCGGGAGTGCGATGGTGCTGCGCCTCATGGCGTAGGTGCGCGGCGTGCAACAAGGTCTTCGTCGGCATGCATCCGCGGAGGATGCAGAGGCCGCCGAGTTCGCCATCGTTGAACATGGCGGTGCGGGCGCCGGCTTGGGCTGCGGTTTTTGCTGCCGCAGTGCCTGCCGTGCCACCACCGAGAACCAGTACGTCGTATTCGTGCATGGGATGTGGGTTCGCGCATCAACGCGAAACGTGACAAATCGTCCGGTCCCTTAGTCCAGATCGAGGTCGAAAACGAAGTAGAGGAGGAATCCCCACACCACTCCGGCGGCGAGGATGATCAGACCGGTCCACATCAGCCAACTCCAACCGAGCTTGATGCCAAGTGCAGCAATGCCCGCGCCGACGGCGATGAGGAGGAAGGGCGCCAGCAGACTGGCCAATCCCTTCGCGAGGTAGTGGAGGAATGTCACAGGTGGATTTTACTTCCACCCCCAAAAGCAAAACGCCCTGCACTGCAGGGCGCCGCTTCCTTGGGAAAAGGAGTCAGGAGTATTGAGGTTCGGGGATGGTCAACCGACCCACTTTTTCCCATCTCGACGCGCAGCCTTGGCCTGTTTGAGGTCTTCCAGGAAGGCGCGCTTGTCGGCTGCGCTGAACAGCCGGACCTTTCCACCACAGTCGATGCAGAAACTGGCATCCACGCTCTGTAGGTAACGAACGTAGTCGTGACAACGGGAACAGTACTTGGTGTCCTTAAAGAAGTCGCTTTGTGGCATGACGCTGTGGAGGGGTGAAGGAAAGATCAGCCCGAGGGCTCATTCAAAACGTAGCTCCTCCTTTCGGGTCGTGACGTGGAATTCTCCTGAAAATCCCTGAAACCACGCGGAAATAAAGGAAGTCGCAAAACCACACACTTCTTCCGAACTCGACCTAAGGCCTTTCACCTAAGGGAGTTACCTGGAAATAGCGTATTCGAGCTCTTCACGCACAAAGGCGTCGCTCTCATCTGTTAAGACCTTGTGGAGAACCTTTCGTTCCCCAATTTCGCCCAAAGCCCAGGCCGCGTGACCCCGGACCAGAGGCTCCTCGTGGAATAGTGCCCGTTCCAGCTCTGGAACCCCCTTTTTCAGGTTCCCCAGCACGATACAGACGTTGCGGAGGACGGCAGCCCACCCGGGACGTCGCAGGGGAGAACCTGTGAACAGCTTGTGGAAATCCTCCTCTGAAGTGTGGAGAAGCTGTTCAAGGCTGATTTGGGAGAACACCGGCAGGGCGGGCCAGGCGTCGGAGCGGTCGGGTTCTTGGGAGCCGAAGGGGCAGACTTCCTGGCAGACGTCACAGCCGAAGACCCATTCGCCGATCTTGGAGCGCCACTCACGCGGGATCGGACCCTTGGTTTCGATGGTCAGATAGGAGATGCACTTGCGTGGATCGAGGGCGTAGGCGGAAGTGAAGGCGTCGGTCGGGCAGGCATCGAGGCAGCGGGTGCAGGAGCCGCAAGTGGCCTCGCGGGCAGGGGGGGGCGCCCAAGCCGGCAGCCCCTGATCGAGCACCAACTCACCCAACATCACCCAGGGACCATGCTTTGGATGTAACAAGAGAGTGTTCTTGCCGCGCCAACCCAGCCCGCCGCGGAAGGCCCATTCCCGCTCCAAAACCGGTGCCGCATCCACCGTCGCACGGAAGGACTGCGCTAAACCGGCTGCCCGTAAGCGTTTGCCGAGGCGTTCCAGGCGCTTGCCAAGCAGATTGTGGTAATCCCGACCGAGGGCATAACGCGCCACCCTTCCGCCGCCGACAAAGCTGCCGGGCGCCCGGTGATAAGGGAGTACAAACAAAGCGGCACCCTTGGCCCAAGGCTTCCACTGGCGTAGATCGCCCCCGACCTCTTCCGCCTTGCGCAGATACTCCATCTCGCCGGCCCGGCCTTCCGCCAGCCAAGCCTGAAAACGCTCCATCACTTCCGGCTCCAGGGCGGTGGCCGGCAGGGTGGCCTGCAGTTCGAGGCCGACTTCCAGGGCCAACTCATGGAGCGGCAGGAGGTCTTCGGGAGGCAAGGCGTCGCCCATGGCATCATTATTGCTCCGGGAAGGTGATGAGTCGCCGGAGATTTACCAATCCCACGGGCTCAGCATCGTTTCCAATAGGCGTAGCTGAACCGCAGCGCGCGTCTTTCCGTTGCCCTTTTGCACCATGAAGAAGTCCTTCCTCCTTCTGCTCCTTACCAGTCTGCTCAGTTCCGTTCCCGTTTGGGGACAATCCGCCATTCAGGATGCACCGGCGATGCCGGAGGAACTGCGCCAACTTCTGCTCGATGGCGATCACGCCGAAGCCCTCAAGCAGATCCGCGGATTCCAACAGGGGGAGGAGGATCCAGAAGGCTTCTGGGATTTCCTCGAGGCGCGCACTTTGCAGCGATCGGGCCGCAGCGATCAAGCCCGCGAAGGTTTCTTGGCTTTCGAGGCCAACTTCCCTGAAAGCCCATGGTTGCCGAAGGTGCGTTATCACCATGCCGAGCTGTTGGCGCGGCAAGGTGCATGGGAGGAAGCGGAACGGATTTGGGCGGAGGAAGTCGCGCGGTTGCGTGGGCCCGAACGGCAGCGTGCCTTGGCGGATATCTATCTCGATCTCGCCAAGGAGTTGACGGCGCCTTTGACCGGTGCGGCGCAACGTCATCCGGATGATTTCCAGCGCGCGCGTGTGCTCTATCAAAAGGCGATGGATCTCGACCTGCCGACCGATCTGCAGGAACAGTTGCTTGAACGCATCGCTTGGTGCAGTGAGCAGCGCAAGGATTGGCGTACCGCGGTCATCGACTATGGCAACTACCTAGAGCGTTTCGATGATGCAGAGGTTCGTTATGCCTACGGCGAAGCCCAGCGCAAAGCCGAGCAACTCAACGAAGCCCGTCGCACCTATGAAGACCTGGCCGACGCCCTGGCCGACGGCGACTTCGAAATGGAAGATGTCGCGCGGGACCAACTCCACGGCATGGCGCTTTATTCCATCGCCTTCACCTATGACCAAGGCACCGAAGGACGCCTTGCCGCGATCAGCGCTTTCCGACGTTATCTCGAAGCGCACGCCGCACATCCGAAGACCAGTCGTGCGCGCTACGGATTGGCTTATCACCGTTATCGCTTGGGGCAATATGAAGATGCCCTGGCGGAGTTCGAAGATTTCCTGCAAAGTGTGCAGCCAGCCACCGACGATCAGACCGAGATCGAGAATGATGCACGGTTACGTCGGAGTGCGCAGATGCGCATCGCTGCTTCCTATTCCGAGCTCGGACGCTTCGAGGAAGCCGGCGCCGCTTATGGCAAGTATGTGCAGCTGCATCCCGATGGGCCGGAGTGGTCCGATGCGCAGACCGGCATGCTCCAGACCGAATACTGGCATGCACTGCAGCTCGGCGAAGAGCATCAATGGCAGCAGGCGCGGGAGGCACACCTTGCCTTCCTGATGAATCATCCTCTGGATGAGCGCGTTCCATTTTCGCTGTTTGAGTTGGGGGATCTCTACCGTCAACAGGCGATGACGATGCAGGGTGAGGAAGACTCCGGTCCCCGCGAACAGCTCTACCGCCAAGCCATCCAGGAGTGGCAGGGTGTGATCCAACGTTTCCCGACTACGGATCAGGCCTCGCGCGCTTTGTATCTGACCGGTGTGTTGCAGGAGATGCAGCTCGACGAGTTGGAGAAGGCCGTCGCGAGTTATCGTGCCTGCAACTTCGGCTACTACCAGTCCTTGGCGCAGGAACAACTGATGGCGATGCTGGAGGAATCCCTTGCCATCCAGACGGAGCGCACGTGGCGCGTGGATGAACCGGCGCGTTTCCAGCTGGCGGTACGAAATGTGGAGCAAGTGCAAGTGGAGATCTATCGCCTCGACTTGGAGGCCTACTTCCGCAAGCATCTCACCCACGAAGGTATCGATCGCCTCGACCTCGATTTGATCGCCGCCGACCAAGAGTTCGAGCGCATCATCGAGGACTATGAGCAGTACCGCCCGTACGAACTGGATATCGACCTTCCCGTCGAAGGCGCTGGTGTTTGGGCAGTCGTGGTCTCATCGGATACTTACCGCGCTACCACCTTGGTTCTGCGCAGTGATCTCGACATGATCGTGCGCAGTTCCCGCGAAGAAGCACTCATCTTCGTCGAGGACATGGAGCGGTTGGAAGGCGCGGAAAATGTCCGCCTGATCCTGGCAGTGCCTTCTCAAGTGAGTGGTCAAGATGCACACTTGGTCGAACTCACCACCGACGCCGACGGCATCGCGCGGATCCAATTCGCGCAACACGGCATCGTGGAGCCTAAGGAGATGCACATCTTCGCCGCGGACGATCGTGGTGTGGCTTCGACTGGGCAATGGTTGAAGCATCTCAATGCCGCGGGCAGCTTGGAACCGGCGGGCTTCGCCTATACCGATCGTTCCGCATATCTGCCGGGCTCTCTCGTTTCCTGGCGCGCCCTGATGCGCGACGTACATGCCGAGGCCTTCACCTACAAACCGGGTGAGATCTATCGCGTGTCGATGACCGATTCTCGCGGGCGCGTGGTGGTCAAGGAAGAACAAGCACTAAGTGCTTTCGGTTCGTTGCATGGCGCATGGCGTCTGGCGGAAGGCGCACCGCAAGGGGAGTACCTGTTGCGTTGTATCAGTCCGCGTGGAAAAACCACTACGGCGCGCTTCCAGGTGGAAGAGTTCGAGTTGCAGAAACTTCAGGTCGTGCTTGAAGCCGATCAGGACCTCTACTTCCGCAATGAGATGGTCGCCCTGCAGGGAACCGCATCCTGGTATTGGGGCGCGCCCTACGCCAATGGCAAGATTCGATTGACCACTCCGGATGGAAGGCATCATGAACTTATCACCGATGCCGACGGCGCATTCGAACTCGACTTCGATACGCACGAGATGCGCCCCGGTCGCAGTATGCGCTTTGTAGCGACCGCGATGGAGGAAGGTGTCAGTGGCGATCTTGCCCTTTATCTCGCCAAGACGGGTTTCCGCATCGGTATGCATGCGGCGAAGGACCTGCAGCAAGTCGGTAAGCCGACCAGCGTGCTCCTGACCACGACTGCCGCGAGTGGCGATCCCGTCGCCAAGACCTTGACCGTGCGTTTGAAGCACGAGACCAAGCTTGCCGATGGCAGTACCGAATTCATCACGGTCGAGACCCTGGAAGTCACGACGGATGAGGAAGGACAAGCCGTGGTGGTCTTCAATCCATCGGAAGGTGGTGATTACTCGGTCTCGGCCGAGGGCGTGGATCGTTTCGGCAACCTGGTCGACGCCTATGCGCGCTTCTTCCTGTCCGGCGAGGACGATGAAGACAAGTTGCGTTTGTTGACCGACGCCAAGCGCTTGAATGTGGATGGTTCCATGCCGTTTACCTTGCTCAACCGCGCGGAGGAATCCTTGGCGCTGCTGACTTTCGAAGGCAGCGGCATCCTCGATTACCGTGTGGTGCGTCTGCAGGAAGGCGAAAACTCCTTCGACGAAGCCGTACCGCAGAACTTCTTCCCCGAAGTCACGGTGTCCGTCGCGATGATGAGCGGCAATGCTTTCCATGAAGCCGAGCATCGCTATCGCGTGCGTCGGAACCTCACGGTGAAGGTGACGCCGCGTACCGAGCAGGTGCGTCCTGGAGAAGAGATCCTGGTGGACCTTGAGGTGACCGATCAGAATGGTGCGCCCGTCACTGCGGAATTGAGTTTCGCGATGGTGGATGAGGCCCTGTTCGATCTCTATCCGGATCGCAGTGGTGTCATCGGACAACCTTTCGAGCTGCGTTTGCGTCGGCCCTCGCCGATGATCAGCACGAGTAGTAATGCCTTCTCCTATGCCGGCGTCACGCGTTCGATTGACGATGCTCTTTTGGAAGAAGGGCGGCGTCAACTGGCGGCGCAGACTTGGGATGCGAACCGCGATAAGGCGAAAGAACGTCTTGGCAAATTGGGGCAGCGAGTTGCACCGGGGGAATACCAAGGGCCAGGCGATTCGGTGCCTCCGGGGGGTGGTGTCGCTCCCTCGACTCCTGGAGCCCCAGTGCTCTCGGTTGACTTCGATTCCGATGACCTCTCCTCCCTCGGTTACGCCATGGATGAGATGGCCTTAGAAGACGCGGAAGAGTGGAACAGTGAAGTCGGGCTAGGCGGTGGTGCCGGAGGCAAGATGGGTGGCCGTGGAGGCAAGAGCCTTGCCGCGCGTAAACGTGCTTCGCGTCCCGCGGATTGGGCCGAAGAGCAAGTGGGCCAGAATGACACGGAGCATCTCGACCGCATGACTGCGTATTGGAACCCATCCGTGGTGACCGATCGAGATGGCAAGGCCGTGGTGCGTTTCACCGCGCCTCAACAAAGTACTTCGTGGCGCTTGATGGCCCGAGGAAGCGATGCCGGCACCACCGTGGGTCAAGGTGTGAGCTCCATCATCACGCGCGCCGACTTCTTCGTCGAAGCACGTTGGCCATCAGTGTTGTTGGAAGGCGACCGCGGCAGCGTGATGGTGCGGGTGCATAACCTGACTGGCCTCACTGGCGAAGCCGATCTGAAGCTGACCTTGGACTACGCTGGTCAACTGCAGCAAGTGGTGCACAAGCTGGGCTACAGCGATGCAACCATGCAGGAAGTGTTGCTGACTCTGCCGGAAACCGTTCCTGCTGGTTTCGCTGGTCAAGCCAAACTGCAGATCATTGCCGAAGGTGGATTCGCCGAACCGGACGGACTCAGCCGCATCTCCGAATTGACGGCATCCCTAACCCGCAATGTGGCAGTCGCTCCTTGGGGCTTGCCGGTTGCCGCGGCGAAGTCGGGCATCCTCAGCGATCAAGAGGTGTTGGAGTTGCACCTGCCGAAGGGTGGCAACTACAGCGCCGTGCGTTGGCAGCTGGAACTGGGCATGGGCATGGATCAGATGTTGGTGTCCGAGGCCTTGGGTGGTGTGCATTCGCAGTGGCTTGGATTCAACCATGAAGTGCGGATGCCGGATCGTCAGTCGGGCACGGCTAGCGAGTTGCTCGGTGCCTTGGCAGTGTTGAAGCACCTGCAAGTCAGTGGTCAGGCGGATACCGAACCGCATGTCGCCCTGCGACGTCGCGCCGATGGTCTGCTCGCGAACCTGTTGAACCGTCAGCACCAGGATGGTGGATGGGCATGGTCGGGCGCGGACCGCCAATCGCATGTCGATGTCTCGGCCATGGCGATGATCGCTTTGGAGCATGCGGATCGCGCGGGCCTCACGGTGGATGGAGGTCCATTGGGCCGCGGCCGCCAATACCTCACGAAGGCGTTGACCCAGGCGGATAAGCGTCAGACCGAACGTCGGGCGCGCTTGGTTTATGCGCTCAGTCTTTCAGAGAAGGCAGACTTCGCATTCGCCAACAGCCTGCATCGTCAACGATTGGATCTCTCGCCGGTGGCTTGCGCCTTCACCGCGCTTGCCTTGATGGAAATGAAGAGTGCACCGATGGCCGGCGAGGTTGCACAGGCGATGCTGAAGCGTCGCAGTGTGGGAGCCGGGCATTACGGACTACATTGCGCGCCGGTGGAAGGAACGGCTCTTGCGCTTTGGGCCACGCTCGAGGCATGGCCTGGTGCCTTGGCCGAGATCGCGGAGATGGAAGAAGAACTGATGGCGCAGCGTCCGTGGTATGGAGAGGATGCGCATGGCCTGGCCTTGACGGCTTTGGCGCGTCATCGCGGGAATCATGCACAGCGCGATCGCGACATCACCGTGTTGATGCAGGTCGGCAATGGCCAGGAGCGCGAGATTCCCATGAAGGGCCCGATGGCGGTGGCAGTCCTTGAGGAAGCCTTGCCGTCGAATCAGGAGGAGTTGCGGGTGCGTCTGCGCGTGCGCGGCAAGGGACAACCGCATTACGCCTTGGTCTTGGAAGGATTCGATACCGACCCGAAGGAATCGAACAATCGTGAGATGTCGGTTGCCCTGACCGAGTTCCACGCACCGCCGCCGATGTACGACGGCCGCGAGATGCCCGTCGGATTCAACCAGGTGCGCAACCATCGCAAGGAGTGGCGCAACACCGTCGAGCAGTTGGCTTATGGCGACATCGCTCCGATGCGGGTCGACTTCTACCGTCAATACAAGCGGGAAGACGTCGAGCATGAACTCGATTTCCTGATGATCGAGATTCCGCTTCCCGCCGGTACGCGCCTGTTGGAAGACAGCTTGACCGGCAATGTCCGCGGCTGGCGCTTGGATCGTGGTGTGCTCAAGGTGGACGTCGGCCAACACCGTGGTAGTGGACGCATCCACTTCCGCCTGCATGGTCTGCAGCCTGGAACCTATCGCACCTTGCCGGTGGTATTGCGCAGTGTCTATCGCCCCGATCGATTCGCGGTCGGCAAGTCCGGTGTGTTGTCCGTGCTGGAGCGTGGACAAGCCACCGAAGATGCGTATCGCGCCACTCCGGATGAGCTTTACGCTACCGGCATGGCTGCCTACGCCGCCAATGATGCGGAAGTCGCTTGGCAGAAGCTCAATCAACTCTTCGATGAGTTCGACGCCTTCCTCAACGCCGAGCCGCAAAAGCTTGCCGCACGCGCGATGCTGAGCCTGGCCGTGGACCGACGCGATTCCAACCGCATCGTGCAGTTCTTCGAGACCTTGAAGGAGAAGGATCCCAACCTGTCGGTGCCGTTCGCGCGGCTGACCCACATCGCAGAGGCATATCGTCAACTCGGAGAATCCGAACGCGCCGCGCGCATCTACCGTGCCGTCGCCCAGGAAACTTTCGGCAAGGACCTGCAGTTGGTTGCCGTGTTGGAGCAACAACAGGATTTCCATGCCGCGAGTGAAGCCCTGCACCGATTCTGGCAGGAGTATCCGGACTTCCCCGCCGTGGTCGAAACCGGCGTGACCTTGGCGGACCGTCTGCTGTTGGCCGCCCCGGATGCCTACCGCGACGCCAGCCTGCGCGATGCCAAACGCACCCGCGTGGTGTTGCTGTATGAGAGTGTCATCTACCTGCAACGCTTCCTCTCGATGTATCCCGAAGAAGCCGTCGCCGCGGATGCCGCACTGAACCTCATCAATGCCTACCTCGATCTTGAGGACTACCCCAACGCTGCACGTCTCGCCGATGAGTTCAGTGGCCGCTTCACCGAACCGCGTTTCCTCGACGCCTTCCTCTACACCCAAGCCGTTGCCCAGTGGTACCAAGGCGAGGATGCGAAGGCCGTCGCTCTGCTGACGCGGATTGCAGAAGCCAAATACCCCATCGAGGGTGGGGGCGTGCGCGCTTCCGATAACCGCGATCTCGCGCTCTACATCCTGGCGCAGATTCATCACGCCAAGCAAGACTTCACCGACGCCGCCCGTTACTACGAGCAGGTCAGTACCGTCTTTGCCGATGCCCGCGAAGTCCTCGCCGACTTCCGACGCAAGGCACTCGGCCTGGATGAAGTCACCGAGGTCGCTCCAGACGAGAAGGCCAAGCTGACTCTGCATTACCGCAACCTCACCGAGACCGAGTTGTTGGTTTATCCCGTCGACTTGATGACCCTGTATCTGCGCGAGAAGAACCTCGCCGGTATTACCCAGGTCAACTTGGCGGGCATCGAACCGGTGATCCGTTCCACCGTGGAGCTGCCGGATGATGGATCTATGCGTGGCCAGGAACACGAGATCGAACTCGAGCTTCCAGGTCCTGGTGCCTATCTGCTCATCTGCCGCTCCGACGCCATCCACGCATCGGGCATGATCCTGGTGAGCGATTTCGAACTCGTGGTCGAAACCGATCCGCAGAATGGTGGCGTCCGTGCGCAAGCCGTCTCGCGTACCGATGGCAAGTATCTGCGCGACGTCGACATTCGTGTCATCGGACGCCATGACCATGGATTCCAATCCGGGCATACCGATCCACGCGGTCTCTATGTCACTTCCGGAATTCGTGGGGCCGCAACCGTGATCGCGCGTCACGACGGGCGTCATTACGCCTTCTATCGCGGACTTGGTGCTGCGCCGCAGCCGACGTTTGAAGGTGGCTTCCGCATCGAAAGCACCGAACGCCTGAACTCGGAATCCTACTTCGACAATGTGCGTTCGCTGAATCGTAGCCAGCAGCAGCAGCGCGACAGCAAGCTCAAGAACAAGCAGGACCAGACCTACATGGGGCTGGAGCTGAATTCGTTACAGTAGGAAGGAATCCCCGGGAGCCCGCAACCGCATGGCTCCCGACGGGGTCTCATCCCTGTCATGTTGATGCCGCTCCTTCTGGTCGGCCTGCTCACGCAGCAGCCCGATGCCTCCGACCCCACGCCCGCCCCAACTCCCGGGTTGTTGCGTCCATTGGCGGTGGTCAATCTTCCGGCACCAGGCCAAACTGCGCGCAAGTTGATCGACGGACCGTTGGTGAAGCGCCTGCTTGCCTCGAATGTGCTCGAACAGGTCCTGCAGGAACATGCGCCGGGTGCGCGTTCCGCCGTAGAGACTGGATGGTTGATGTTCTTCAAGCCGTTGGCGGGCGATGTCGCACTTTTCGTGGATAGCTTTGCCGGGGATGGCCTGCGCTTGTTGTTGCTGGAGGGCGTGGTCACGGATGGAGTGATCGGAGAACCACGTTGGGCAGTCATCGCCGATGGCTTCGATGCCGAGATCGCGATGGATTGCTTGAGCCCGGCTTTGCAGATGGCAGGCGTTGCGCGGCAATCGATGCGTGGGGATACCTGGACTGCAACCGTCGCTGAGCTGCATCTGATGCGTCAGGGGGATCGCTTCTTGCTGACGCAGGATCCCGCCTTGTTGCAGGCCCTGGCTGAAATCGATTCGAGTGCTTGGCATCCCGCGCCCGACACGCACGCCTTTGCCTCCACTCCCCACGCCGACCTGCAGGCATGGATGTCCGGCGAACTCCTGCGCGCGGATGGTTATCCAGAGCTACCGGAAGATGCCGGCGAGTCCTATCTCACCGGCGGCATGCACGAAGTTTTGCGCACCGCTGATTGGATCGGCGCACGCTTCACGGTTGACGGCCAGGAACTCCGCTTGGATTTCGCCGCGCCTGCCGATCCGCAGATTCGCAAGACCCACGCACCCTTCTTCCCGGCAGTGGAGGAAGTTGCCATGCCGCAACTCGAACGGCGCATGATGCAAGGCGTCTTCACCCGCGATCTTGCGCATTGGTGGGCAGCCCGCAGTGAATACATGAACGAGCGTGGCTTGGCCGCGACCATCGAAGGCGACAGCAACCTCGCACTCCTGTTCGGGCGCGATGCCGGCTCCGAGGTCTTCCATCACCTCGAAAATCAGATCCTGCTGCTCGCCGCACCGTTGCCGCCCTCCGAATCCGCCAACCTGAGCGTGGAATATCCCGCCGGTGCCATCGGTCTGCAGTTCAAGGAAAGTGCACCCGAGGATCTCGGCCAAGCCTTCTCCAATGCCTTCTTCGCCGCCATCACTTTCGCCAACTTCGAAGGTGGGGCGATGGATCAAGCCGCCTTGCAGATGGACATCCTGCCGGTCGATGGCGGGCGCATCTACACCGCCACTTACCCAACTCTGGAAGAAGGACGTAAGGCATCCGCGCGGTACAATTTCTCACCCGCCATGTTGGTCCGTGACGACGGCGCCTTGTGGGTCTCGAGTTCGCTCGGACTGCTGCAGGAAATCGCCGCCGCACCGACTCGAGCGGTCACCGCCCAAGGCATGTGGATGCACTTCGAATTTCCAGAGATGCTCGCACTTGCCCAACGCGATCGCCCGCTCCTCGTAGCCAATCGCGTACTCGAGGAAGGCGGAGATGTCGAACGCGCCGAGCGCTTCATCGATGTCATCCTTGATGGCGCAGCCGCCCTCGGCCAAGCCTCTGTCCACAGTTTCCTCGACGAAGACGTCTTCCGCCTGAACCTCGCGCTCGACTTTCTTGATTGATCCCATCAGTGCCCTCGAATCCTACGACCCGACCTTAGGTCACGGTCCGTGGGGTGCGCGTCAGGCGGCTCACTTGTTGAACCGCGCGGTGGGGGGCGCCAAGCCAGGGCAAGTTCAACAATTCGTCGAAGCTGGACCATTGCAGTCCCTCGACATCCTGTTCGAGCCGGATCAGGAAGTCCTCGAAGCCGCATGGATGGGCATCGGCGATCCGTTGGCGGCGGCGAATGATCGCGGCAAGCTCGCGGCCTGGTGGTTGATGAAGATGGTCCAAGACGATCGCGTCACCGGCAGCCGCTTGGCCTTGTTTTGGCATCATCATTTCGCCACGACTTGGAGCAAGGTGCAGTCGAGCGAGTTGATGTACGCGCAGCATCTGACCTTCCTCGAGAAGGGTTCTGGCTCCTTCGGCGAACTGCTGCAGGCGATGATGCGCGATCCCGCCATGCTGCGCTTCCTCGACAACGACAGTAACCGTCGTGGCTTGCCGAACGAAAACCTCGCGCGCGAGTTGATGGAGTTGTTCTCCCTCGGCGTCGGCAACTACAGCGAGGTCGATGTGCAGGAGGCCGCGCGCGCGCTCACCGGTCGGTCGGTGCGCAAGGAGCGGTATCGTTTCGTCGAGCTGCACCATGATCCGGATCCAAAGACGGTGCTGGACGAAGCCGTGATGGATGGCGATGACCTGGTCAACGTCGTGTTGAAGCAGGAGGTGTGTCCGAAGTTCCTGGCGCGGAAGTTTTGGGAGTTCTACGTCGGACCGCAGGTCGAGGAAGAAGTGCTGGAACTGTTGGCATCGCGATGGCGCGAGCAGGATCTGGATATCACTTGGTTGTTGCGCACCATGCTCGGCAGCCGCGCCTTCCACGACACCATCATGGTCCGCGCCGTAGTGAAATCACCGGTCGATCTGGTGGTCGGCACCATGCGATCCTTGGGCGGGCGTCCTGATCCACATTCCCTCGAATTGGCCTGCGAAAAGATGGGGCAAGTGCTGTTCGAGCCTCCCGGCGTGCAAGGCTGGGCTGGTGGAGAGGCTTGGATCCACACTGCGGCATGGATTGAACGCACGCGGTTTGCGGCAGACGTCGCAGCAGGGCGTCATGACTATCTGCGCAAAGCACCACTCCAACAGTTGTTCCCCACCGCCCGACGCGTGGTGTTGGAGCACGGCATGGATGACATGCTCCAAGCCCTCATCCCCGGAGGCATCGCACCTTCCCGACGTCGTGCTTTGCTTGCTACCCTGGATACCTTAGGCCGCACCCCCGATGCACGACTCTTCGAGGAGATGGCCTATGCCATTCTCTGCTTGCCGGAGTACCACCTGTCATGAGCCTTAGCCGCCGCGATTTCCTCCGCACTTCCGCCCTCGCCGGCGCCGGTGCTTTGGTCCTGCCGCAATTCGGTTGGAGCATGCCGCGTGATTCGCAGGACCGACGCCTGGTGCTCCTCTTCCTCGACGGCGGCAATGATGGACTCAACACCATCATCCCGCACGAGGATGATCTTTATCACAAAGCGCGGCCGAAACTCAGCTTCGCCAAGGATCAAGTCGTGCGTCTGACCGACCAATTCGGTCTGCACCCTGAGTTGGCTGCTTGGCGCTTCCTACATCAAGGTGGCGCATTGTCGGTCATTCACGGTGTCGGTTATGACCGCCCCGATCTCTCCCACTTCACTTCGCGCGACATCTGGCATTACGGCATGCGCGGTCAGGTCACTCCAGACAGTCGCCTGCAAAGTGGATGGGTAGGCCGAGCCTTCCATGCCCAAGGCGGAAGCAGCCTGCCACCCGTCGCGATGGGCACTGCGGAAGCGCCCTTACTCCTGAAGCATCGTGATGGTGGCGGCCTGACGATGACCGATCTGTCGAGCCTGCAGATTGAACGCACGCCGCGCATTCCCATGGAAGGTGCGGTCGCAGGGCCTTTGGCCAAGATCGGGCAAGCCTCGCGCGACGCCTACGAGACTGCCGAGAAACTGCAGAAGGCTGCGTCCAAGATTCCGGCGGGAGAAGGTTATCCCGATTCCGGTTTGGGTGATCGCCTACGCTTGGCGGCAAGACTGGTGCGTGCCGAAAACGGGCCGCCCGTGTGCTGGACCAAGCTCGGTGGATTCGACACCCATGCCCTGCAGGCCGGAACGCATGCTTCCCTGCTGCACCAAGTGGGGGAAGCCACCGCAGCATTCCTCGCCGACCTCGCGCGGGATGGCACCGACCAACGCACCTTGCTGCTGATCTACTCCGAGTTCGGGCGCCGCGTGGCGGAAAACGGATCGGCCGGCACTGACCACGGCACTGCCGGCCCGGTCTTCGCTTTAGGTGGTGGCGTGCAAGGTGGACTGCATGGCGTCGCCCCGAATCTTGCGGACCTTGATGCGGGCAACCTGCGCCATACCAGCGATTTCCGTGCGGTATTCAGCGAAGCCGTGCGCGATTGGATGGGCTGGTCCGCCCAAGGCCTGTTCGATGGCGATTTCGCCGACGGCAAGGCGAAGGTCGGATTCCTGGCTTCCTGAAATCCTCCTTCACCTTGCCACAGACTTCGATCAGCTCTTGCTTGGAAGGTCGAAGCGGTCGAGCTCCATGACCTTCACCCACGCGGTGACGAAGTCCTCAAGAAACTTGGCCGCCGCATCTTCACTTGCGTAGACCTCGGCGATCGCGCGGAGCTGTGAATTGGAGCCGAACAGGAGATCCACCGACGTCGCAGTCCAGATGCGTTCTCCAGTGCTCCGGTCGAAGCCGGCAAAGAGACCATCCTTGCCTGGGAATGGAAGCCATTCCGTCTTCATGTCGAGCAGGTTCACGAAGAAGTCCTGGGTCAAGCTGCCTGGACGCGAGGTCAAGACCCCATGTTGGGTGTCTTCGAAATTCAATCCCAACACCCTGAGGCCTCCGAGCAAAACGGTCATCTCGGGTGCAGACAAACTCAATTGATTCGCACGATCGACCAGTGCTTTCTCCGGGCGGAAGTAAGACTGCTCCGTGAAGTAGTTTCGGAATCCATCTGCGGAAGGCTCCAAGACCTTCATCGAGTCTTCATCGGTCCATTCCTGCGTGGTATCCATGCGTCCTGGAGTGAATGGAACCATCAAGTCCCGTCCCGCCTTGCGTGCAGCCTCTTCGATGCCAACGCAGCCGGCCAGAACAATGAGGTCCGCCAAGGAAACCTTCTTGCCGCTGGACTGCCCATCCTGAAACTCTGCCTGCACCTTCTTCAACTGGCTAAGCGAATGCGCAAGATGGCCAGGCTCGTTGACAAGCCAGTCGCATTGCGGCGCCAATGCGATCCGCGCACCGTTCACACCGCCACGCTTATCGCTGTCTCGGTAACTCGAAGCCGCGGCCCAGGCGGTCGAAGTCATTTGCCTTACCGTCATGCCAAGGGACAAGATCCTGGTCTTGAGGTCGGCGATGTCCTGCTCCTCAATCACGGCATCCTCCTTCGATGGAATCGGATCCTGCCAGAGTTGTGGTTCGGGGAAATCATCCCCGAGTAGCCTGGATGCCGGCCCCATATCCCTATGCGTCAGCTTGTACCAAGCACGTGCGAAGGCTTGATGGAACTGAGCGGGATCCTCGTAGAAGCGCCGTGAAATCGCATCGTATGCAGGATCCATGCGCAACGAGAGGTCCGTCGTGAGCATGAAGGGGCGGTGGTGCTTTTCTGGAATGTGCGCATCGGGCACGTCTTCCTGCGCTCCCTTGGGAGTCCACTGATAGGCACCCGCCGGGCTCTTGGTCAGCTCCCACTCGTTGTCATAGAGATTGGAGAAGAATCCATGAGACCACTTGGTCGGCGTTGCGGTCCAAGCTCCTTCCAATCCACTGGTGATGGTGTCGGCGCCCTTGCCTTGACCGAAGGAACTCTTCCAGCCAAGTCCCTGTTCTTCAAGCCCGGCGCCTTCAGGCTCCTTGCCTACGAAGGCTTCTGGATCTGCGGCACCATGTGCCTTTCCGAGGGTGTGTCCACCTGCGATTAGGGCAACGGTTTCCTCATCATTCATCCCCATGCGCGCGAAGGCGTGGCGAATGTCATGGGCTGCAGCGACGGGATCCGGTTTGCCATCCGGTCCCTCCGGGTTGACGTAGATCAATCCCATTTGCACCGCTGCGAGTGGCTTCATGAGTTCGCGGTCCCCGTTGAGGCGTTGATCGCCCAACCACTCTCCTTCGGGGCCCCAATAGATGTCGTTCTGCGGCTCCCAGACATCTTCACGTCCTCCCGCGAAACCAAGGGTTTGGAAGCCGGCAGACTCCAGTGCCACATTGCCAGCGAGGATCATGAGATCTGCCCAAGAAATGGACTGCCCATATTTTTGCTTCAAGGGCCAGAGGAGGCGTCGGGCTTTGTCGAGGTTGGCGTTGTCTGGCCAGCTGTTGAGAGGAGCGAAGCGCTGGGTGCCATCCGACGCGCCGCCTCGCCCATCTCCAAGACGGTAGGTTCCCGCGCTATGCCAAGCCAAGCGTATGAACAATGGGCCGTAACTTCCCCAGTCTGCCGGCCACCAATCCTGGGAGGTCTGCAGCAACTCTGCCATGTCGGACTTGAGAGCATCCAGGTCCAAACTGGCGAACCGCTCTGCATAGGAGAACTGAGGATCCATGGGATCACTCTTGGTCGAGTTCTGGTGAAGAATCTGGAGATCCAACTGGTTCGGCCACCAATCATGATTGGTGGTCGCTTCAGTGGAAGGAGAGCTAGGGTTCGAATCAGACATGCTGGATGGGAGTTCTGGGACGTAGGCCAGGGGGCCAGAAATGCAAAAGATTACCATCCGCAAATAAGGTGCAACTGCAAATCTATCCGTTTTTTGACCAAAACCCGGGTAGACTGCCTAGAGGACGACGTCATCGTTCTGACTTATGGCTTCACGAGACCAAAATCAACGCCTAGACGACCTGATGGGGGGGTACGCCGACACCGGTTTGCCTCTGACAGCCCAGCGTCGCGCACTTCTAGAGGTGTTGGCCTCTCGCGAGGATCACCCCACCGTGGATCTCATTTTCGAAGCTCTTGCACAGCGAATCCCTGAGGTATCGCGGACCACGGTGTACCGATCCTTGGAGACCATGGCGGGCCTCGGCCTCTTGAATCGGGTGGAGCACCCTGGATCTGCCGTCCGTTTTGACCCGAATACGGCACCGCATCATCACTTCCTTTGTTCCCTTTGCGGAGCATTGAGGGATTTACCGGACTCTGCTCTCACAGGAGCGGCCGAGCTGGCTTTCCACCCCGATGGCCCTTACCTGGCTCAAGAAATCTCGATTTTGGTGCGCGGGCATTGTCAATCCTGCGCGACTCCGGCTGTGGAGTAGCGAGCGAGCCCATCAAGGCTGCAGGCAACCCGCTTGAAAAGAAAATAGCCCGCCCGAACCGTGTCGATATTTCCCCCATCGACGGAATCGGTTCGGAACAGGCTAAACTCCTTATCCCATGTGGGCTCCATGGAGCCCGATGTTGTCCTAAGGGTTACAACTAGCGTGCCAACTTCATGGTTCCTAGGGTTGGCGGCGTGATGCACCCGCGCCGCACGGCGAGTGCGAAACCGCACCGCAGCTTGTTTAGCGCACCTCTGGGGGGTAGCCTGCAGCGATGAGCTCCACCCGCAAGCAGCGCTTGATCCCGGAGCTGGCCTTTGCCTATCTGCTGCCCATGCCCGCCCTATTGGCCGGATTGTGGTGGGCCTTGGTGTTCACAGCCATTTCGACGACCCTGGCTTGGGCCGGAGATGTCGTGATTCTCAAGACATTGGCCGACGGCACCACACGTCCGAGCACCTTGATGATCCTGATGGCGGTTTCCTCGCTCATGTTGGGAATGCTCCCAGCCATCATTCGGCTCTCGACCGCGGCTGAATTTTGGGAGTTCCACAGTCCGCGGCCACTGAAGGCACGGCTGCGCTGGCGCAAGGAAGTGGAAGGCATCCGCACTCAGGAAAGCGTGGCGAAAACCGGTCTGGCCAACATCCTGGGCATTGTGGGTGGCTGTGCCGTTAGCGGCCTGGTCCTCCTGGAAGGGGAGTGGCATTTGGCGCTGCATCCGACGCTGGCCTGGGCTTGCCTCCAGATGGTGGGGTTGTTTTTGCTTCTGTTTCGCGGGATCGCACTCAATCGTGAAGCTAGCCGCAAGCGTAAATATCAGGTTGAAGCCGCATCCACCGTGGATTTACTTGATCTGAGCCCGCAATACCGGGCCGCCCGCTTCGCCATGCGCGGCGGCATGACCTGGCTGGCCGGCGCAACCCTCAGCTCCCTCTTCCTCCTCGTCGGCGGCATATGGCTGACGAATTCCATCCTCGTGGTCGTCACGATTCTGGCCTCGTTGAGTCTGCTGCCGCCGCTGCTCCATGTGCAAAGCCACATTCGTCGAGCCAAACGCGAGGAATTGGAGCGTTTGCGCGCGGAAGTTCTTCCGTTAAGGGACCGCGTCCTCGCTGGCGAAGAGCAACAAGGCGGACGTCTAGCTGACCTTCTTTCCTACCTTCATTACGTCGAGGCGCTGCCGGAAATGCCATTTGATAAGGGCAAGGTCGCGACTTGGTCGCTTTACTTCGCGGTGCCGCTGGGATCTTGGCTGTGGATAAGCGGAGTTCAGGCACTGCTTGGCGTCTTCGGGGGTGGATAGGCCCCCAGAGTGTCGATAAAGAGAGGTAGAATGTCCGGTTCCGAAGGGGTAGTTCGACCCTTTCGACCCCGGAAAACCGGGAAAATGGCATGAGCATCGATTTCGAGGAGCAATTCGGCGTCAACGCCGGATACGTCGAGTCCCTTTACGAGCAATGGCTGCGTGAGCCGAGCTCGGTGGATGGGGAATGGGCCCAATGGTTCAAGGCGGTCGACCCGCAGGCTACCGGCATGGCGTCGAAGGCCCGGGCGGAGAGTGCGGCCACGGCTACGGCTACCGCGCCGACCGAACCTGAAAGGAAGGCGGCCTCGACTCCGGAGGTTTCCGAAGTCGACACCGAGCCTCTGCGTGGCATCGCGTCGAAGATCGCGGCCAACATGAACGCGAGCCTGAATGTGCCAACCGCAACGTCGGTGCGCACGATTCCAGTGAAGGTGCTGGATGAGAACCGGCGCATCATCAATGCGCACATGCGCGATCGCGCGCTGGGCAAGGCTTCGTACACGCACTTCATCGCTTATGCGATGGTCAAGGCCGTGGCCGAGATGCCGAACGTGCAGTCCTACTACCTGGAGCAGGATGGCAAGGGCTTCCGCATGACGCCGCAGAAAGTCAACATCGGCATGGCGATCGATGTCGGCCAGGCGGGCAAGCGCAGTCTGGTGGTGCCGAGCATCAAGGATGCCGGCTCGATGAACTTCAAGGAGTTCTTCGACGGTTATCAGGATGTCGTCCGCCGTGGTCGGGAAGGCAAACTGACGGCCGCGGATTTCTCGGGAACCACTTTCAGCCTTACCAACCCCGGTGGTTTCGGAACCGAAGCCAGTGTGCCGCGGTTGATGGAAGGGCAAGGCTTGATCCTCGCTACGGGTTCGATTGGCGTGCCGGTGCAGGCGCGCAACATGAACCCGACCATGCTCGCCGAGATCGCGATGGGTCCGGTGATGACGATCACCAGTACTTATGATCACCGTACGGTGCAGGGTGCTGAGTCCGGTCTGCTGCTGAAGCGGATCGAAGAGCTGCTTTCCGGCGGCGATGATTTCTGGGCCGACATCTTCCGCGTGTTGCGGGTGCCGTGGAAGCCAGCGCATATCGATGAGGACCATCATCAGGTCAATCACGATGACAGTGCTTCGCAGCAGGCCAAGGTGTGGCAGATGATGGGCGCCTACCGCACCCGCGGTTGCCAACTCGCCGACCTCGACCCGCTCGAGTACCGCCCCGACATGCTGCCGTCGCTCGATCCGAGTTGGTACGGCTTCACCATCTGGGACCTCGATCGCGAGTTCCTGACCGATGGCATGTGCGGCAAGAAGTCGATGACGCTGCGCGAGATCCTTGAGGTGCTGCGCGAGACCTACTGCCGTCGTTGGACTCTCGAGTACATGCACATCGCCAACCGCAAGCGTAAGCATTGGCTGCGCGCGCGCGTGGAGGAGCGTCGCAACGAGGATGTCTTCGAAGTCGATCATCGCAAGCGCATTCTGCAGCGCTTGGTGAAGGCTGAGAACTTCGAACAGTTCCTGCACACGCGCTATCCCGGCAACAAGCGTTTCAGCCTGGAAGGAGCCGATACGCTCATCCCTGCACTCGGCGAGATCATCGACCGCGCTGCAGCTTCGGGTGTCGAGCGCGTGATCATCGGCATGGCGCACCGCGGTCGCCTGAACGTGCTGGCGAACATCCTCAATAAGTCGTATCGCAAGATCTTCGGCGAGTTCGAGGGCGTGTTGCTGCCTGGCGAGTCGGAAGGTTCCGGTGACGTGAAGTATCACCTCGGTCAGCGCGGCAAGTTCACCACTCCAGATGGCAAGGAAGTCGAAGTCATCCTCGCGGCGAACCCTTCGCATTTGGAAGCGGTGGACCCGGTGGTGTGTGGCGAAGTCCGTGCCTACCAGGACATGGAAGGAGATGTCGAGCGCCGGAAGACCTTGGGCATTCTGGTTCACGGCGATGCTGCCTTTACCGGTCAAGGTGTGGTCGCCGAGACCTTGCAGATGTCGGAGCTACCGGCATTCCATACCGGCGGAACCATTCACTTGGTGGTGAACAACCAGGTCGGCTTTACCGCTGGCCCGCGCGATCTCTACAGCACCTACTACTGCACCGACATCGCCAAGATGGTGCAGGCTCCGGTCCTGCACGCCAATGGCGATGCTCCGGAAGCGGTGATGCGCTCGACTCATGTCGCGGTCGATTATCAGCGCGAGTTTGGCGCCGATGTGGTCATCGACATGGTCTGCTACCGCCGACGCGGACACAACGAAGGGGATGAGCCGATGTACACGCAGCCGCTGCTGTACCAGCGCATCGCGGATCACGCTTCGGTGAGGCGTCACTACATCTCCCTGCTGATCCGTCGTGGGATGATGACGCGCGAAGAATGCGATGCAGTGGGTGAAGAATTCGATGCCGAACTGCGCGCTGCCTTGGAGGCCTCGCGTGAGGAAGCGCAGAACGCGAAGGCTGCTCCGGATTCCTCCGAGATCTCGGTCCCGGAAGAGGCATGGAGCGATGCGGACTATGAGTGTGGTCCACAGTTGCAGGTTCCCGCAGCCACCGCCGACGGCTTGCGCAGCTTGATCGAACGCACCAATGCCATGCCGGAAGGCCATGTGGTGCACCCGAACCTCCTGCGTCAGCTCAAGCGTCGCGAGGAAATGGTTGGAGGCGACCGCGATCTTGATTGGGGTTGTGCCGAGACTTTGGCATGGGGTTGTTTGATTGAAGAAGGTGTGGGCGTGCGTCTGGAAGGACAAGATGCCGGCCGTGGAACCTTCAGTCATCGCCATGCCGTCATCCGCGACCAGACCACCGCTACCGATCATGTGCCGCTCGCGCATCTGAAGGATGGCGTGCACGTGGAGTTCCGTGATTCCCTCTTGAGCGAGGAGGCAGCGCTCGGTTTCGAGTATGGCTATGCCCTGGCGGACCAGAAGGACATGGTGGTTTGGGAAGCGCAGTTCGGCGATTTCGCCAACGGCGCGCAGATCCCGATCGACCAGTTCCTCTCCGCAGGTGCAGCGAAGTGGGGCCAACATGTCGGCCTGACCATGTTGTTGCCGCACGGTTACGACGGTCAGGGCCCGGAGCACTCCAATGCACGTCCGGAACGCTTCCTGCAGTTGGCTGCGGAAGGCAACTTTACCTTGGCGAACTGCTCGACTGCGGCGCAGTACTTCCACTTGCTCCGACGTCAGGGCCACACCATCGCGGAAACCGATGGCTCCGATTCCTGGCGCCGCCCATTGGTGGTATTCACGCCGAAGTCGCTGTTGCGCGATCCACGTGCCGCTAGCCCGATCGAGGATTTCCTCACCGATGGCTTCGAACCTCTGTTGGTCGACGAGACTTCGGACAAGGTGGAGCGCATCATCTTCTGCAGCGGCAAGGTCGCGCATGATCTCGCCGACTACCAGAAGGAGCATGGCATCGAAGGCGTGCTGTTGGCGCGCCTGGAGCAGCTCTACCCATTCCCGAAGGAGCGTGTCGCAGTCTTGCTCGCCGCGCATCCGGATGCGGAGTTGGTTTGGTGTCAGGAAGAGCCACGCAACATGGGGCCATGGGCCTCGATGCTGCAGCGCTTCCGGGATCTGCAGTGGAAGCTGCACTTCGTCGGACGTGCCTCTGCCGCCAGCCCGGCCACCGGAAGCTACAAGCGCCACCACGCCGAACAGGCGAAGCTGGTCGCTGAGGCTTTTGGCGAGCTGAAGGGCTAGGTCGGTCCAGACAAAAAAACGGAAGGGGTGTCGTCGTCCGCGGCAACACCCCTTTATGTCTGCTCTCGCTTTCACACTCCTTCTTCTTCCTGCGTCGGCGCAAGAGGTTCATGCCCTGCCAAGGGGTGGAACCCTGGAATTCCGAGCCTCCTTTACCGGAGGAGCCGAAGCAGACCAGTATGGAATGGCTCTCGACGGCGGGCGAGATATCAACGGTGACGGCGTTCCCGATTTCCTCGTCGGAGACCCGACGGCACAAACCGGCGGAATGGTCGATGCTCGATCCGGTACCGACGGTTCCTTGATCCATCGCTTCTACGGGACCACAGCGAATGAGCGTTTTGGGGAATCCCTTGCCATCATTGGAGATGTCGATGGCGACGGCCTGAACGATATCGTGATCGGGTCGCCAGGCTGGGGGAGTGGGCTGTATACGAATTCAGGTGCACTCACTCTCTTCTCCGGGCTGACTGGGCACCAAATCCGTTTCCATGGAGGGGCTCCCTACAGTTGGTTGGGAACCTGTGTTAGTTATGCAGGAGATTCTGACGGGGATGGTATTGAGGACTATGCAGCAGGCGCCCCAGGTGCTGGGCGCGACGGAGAGGCGATCATCTTCTCTGGGGCGAATGGGATTCGCCTGGCCACGGGATCCGATTGGGCAAGTTACTCAGGTTCCGCATCCGGGAGTTCCCTTGCCTTTGCCGGCGATTTTTACGGTACGGGAACGCCACATGTGGTGTATGGGTCTCCGTGGTATGAACCTTATGAAGGCGCGTTCGGTGGAGCTGTGAGTGCTTTGTCGGCGGATGGAGGTTGGAATATCGCGTCTTTGGGTTATGCGGCTCCACATATGGGTACCGCGGTAGACGGCATTCCCGATATCGATGGAGATGGGCGGGACGACATCTTGGTTTCTATCCCCGGATATGACGAAATCCGTGCTTACGGTGCCAGCCCCTGGCCTACGATGATTTACAGAGCAAGGGGGTTGGGTATAGGTGATTCGGTCGTCACGGTTGGAGACTTGGATCTCGATGGGATTGCAGATTTCGTGGCGGAAGGTTACTACGATGATCATGGTCAAAGGAGGGTCGGAGGTGTCATGGCGTACTCCGGCGTTGACGGAAGTGACTTGTTCACCATGCGAGGTTTCAGTCGTAGGGGCATCGATGGTGCGCAGTCTCCCCTCGGTGACCTCGATGGGGATGGACATCCGGAGTTCTTGTTGTCGGCTCCCAATGAAGGTCTTCCTGGTCGGGTGAAGAATGGGCTGGTCTATGTCTACACGTATTACCCTGGTCTCGCGTTGGATGTGCAGGAGGTTTCAGCTTCGGTTGGTGGTGCCGTCCAGCTGCAGGTCGACTTCCCCGACTCCATGGCTGGTCAGAGTTACCAAGGCCTGATGGCGCGGGAACCCGGCAAGCCTTTGTTCGGTTATCACGTGCCCTTGCAGGACGACGCGTTACTCGCCGATTTCATCCAAGGCAGTCTCCCGCCTGCGATCTATGTCGGGCTTCAAGGCACCTTGGATGCCCTAGGGGATGCGACCATCTCCATCACGGTGCCGGCAGGTGTCTACGATCAGCATGTCGGCAAGGACTTCTGGTTTTCGGTCGTCGCCTTGCCAAGCGGGAATCAGCCCGCTCGGAGCACTGTGGCGCGGAGTATTCAGCTGATCCCATAAAGGGATGGGTCTGATTCCACCGCGACTTGCTAGGTTGGAGGAGGTGACACTCTCATGTTCTCCTTCCTAGCTATCAGTCTCAGTTTGTTTCCGTTCCTCGCTGCACAGCAGTCAGGGGAACTCCTACCGAATCCTGGTTTCAAGGATGGGGGCAAAGATTGCGTCTTGAAGGGCGCAGAACTTTCGGAATACAAGGGTCCGAAGAAAGGCATGCAGACGGTGGCTTTGCATGGCGCCCCGGGTGCCGGTCAATGGACCAATGTGGGATTCCGGATCGCGGATCCGCCAACCGGTCGCAAGTTGAAGTTCCGGGTGGATCTGTTGGCCGAACATCGCGGCCACACTCTGACCATCAACACCTTCGCTTATGCCGATGGCCGCGAGAAGCTGAAGCAGTGGAGCGAGAAGTTCGACCTGAAGAAGGGCAAATGGGAAGAGGCCGAACAGACCTATGTCTTGCCGGATGGGGTGAAGCAACTTGAGATTTGGGTCATCAATCAGGAGACCCGAAGCGTCTTCGTGGCTGGCCCTTCCTTGATTGGCGGTGATCCAGCGCCAGAGCGCTTGAAGAACTTGACCAAGGCCGGGGTGCTTTTGGCAAGTGCCAATGTGTCGGTGCGGCAGGGTGAGAAGCAGGAAGCTGGAGTCGTAACCTTCCCGATTCCACTTATCAATGAACATCAGGTCCCATTGACCTTCGATCTACTCGTCGAACCACCGGATGCCTTAGTGGGCTATCGTTGGGTGCAGCGCGAGGATGGTCTCAATTGGCTTTGTGAGGCTGAGATCCATCCGCCGAAGGAAGGCGCGCAGGTGCGTTGGGAATCGATGGTGGTGGTGCTTCCACGCAAAGACAAGCGCCTGCCTGCAGCTTCCAAAGAGCCGGCGCCGGAAGAGACGGCGGTTTGGTTGCAGTCGACCGCGTGTATCCAGAGTGCCGACGAAGACATCGTGGCCAAGGCGCAAGAGCTCGGTGCGGGGAAAAAGAGCACCGGTAAGTTCGTCGAGAATGTGTTGGCCTTCACTTCAAGCCATCAAGGGGACCCTGGCGCGGAGTTCAAGACCCTGGATGCGCGCGCAGCCTTGGATTGCGGCGGTTCCTGTACCAGCCGCGCGAACTTAGCCGCGGCATTGTTCCGAGCCGGCGGTATTCCTGCACGCACTTCGGCGCATCTGCCGACTTGGTCCGGCCCGTTGTATGAACATTGGCATGTGGAATACTGGCATCCTGGTGCCGGTTGGACTTGGGTCGAGCCAACCCTAGGAAAGCTACGTCCCCAGCCGATTTCGATGGTGGTCTTGAATGTGGCCAACCCCGGCGACGAGGATCAGGGTTTCGATCCGATCATCTCCCACAGCGGCGTGATGATCGGTGTGCCACGTTTTTCCGTGCATGAGCTCAGTGAATCGATCGCCTATCGTCCGTTGCCGGGCATCGGCTTCGAGAAGAACTGGGCCAAGCCTTTGGCGCATCTGGATGGCTCCAAATCCTCCATAAAGAAGTTGGAGAACCTGGCGCGGGAATCCTGGGAGGTGTTGAAGGCCGAGAACCTCGTGGGCGAAGCCAATCGCAAACGTCGGGAAGAGCTTGAAGCCTGTTTTGAAGATGCACTCATCCTCAAGAAGAAGGTGACATCCTCCCTGACCAAGGCACTCAAGCCTTAAGCGCGAAGGCAACCTCAGCCTTGGCCACACCATTCACCAGGATGGTGAGCTGATGGCCTCCCGCATAGTGCTTGCGCGTACTGCGGTCGACGAAGGAATGACGTCGGGTGATGGAGCGGTTGGATTCGGAAGAATCGGATTCGCCGATCTGGAAGACCTTGCGGGCACCGCGGCCATGAGGGCGGGCGAAGTCGATGCGATACTCGACGCGGACCTTGCCGAGTGTGCCGGATGTCTGCAGTTGGAAATGGAATTGCAGTTCCCCACCTAAGGGGATTTCGGTCGCGTCGAGACGAAGATCGGTGAGCGCGATGTCGGACGGATCGCGGAAGCCGAACAAACGCATCGCTCCGGGATTGCCTTCGCGCAAGAGGGTGCGGCAGGCATGTTTGACGACACGGTCCACGTCCTTGGATTCACCTTGCCAGCGTGTCGCCGTCTGCAGCGTGACATCGGGATGATCCTTGGCGATGTCATTGAGGTTGTTGGCCACGCTGCGTCGGACATACTCGGATGGGTCGGCATGCAGGGCTTCAAGGATCGGAAGCAGGGGAGTGGGGTCTTTTTGAAATGCCGGGAGGTTCATGGCCCACGGTAAACGTGGGCGGCAACCTTCACTGGCAAGGCGTCGGACATGTTCGTTGGGGTCGGAAGCCCACTCCAACATCGTGGCGATCATGCGCGATGCATCTGCCTTCACGAAAGGGCGCACTGCGAACTCGGAGGAACCGAAGCGGGTGAGGTGATGCAATGCATCCACCGATGGTTGCCAGTGCTCCATGCCGTAACGTTCGACAAAGTCCGGAAAGAACATGGAGAGGTAGCCGTCGAAAGAAGCAGCGGCTTCGCGGAGAATCGGCAGCGCTTCGAGGTAATCCTCAGGAAGTACCGCACGCATCGATTCGGTGATGCGCGCCATCCGACCTTTGAGTTCCAAGTCTTCCCAGCCGTCGGCAAAGGCGGCAGCAAGAAAAGCCGGTCGATCGATGCCCTGTGGTGCACAGCGATCGAGGGCATAGCAAAGGTTTTCGAGGTAAGCCCGGTCGTATTGATTCTTCAGAGGTTCGGCCATCAGGTGGTGAGGTTATCGCAGCAAGTCCACCACGCCTACCGCTATCCTGGAGGCATGGCCAAGTTGCTTGTGGTGCATTGGAGACCCGCCGAAGCGGAGGACGGCATCGCCCTTCTGCAGAAAGCCGGGCATGCGGTCGAGGTCTACTCTGAAGAAGGTGGGACCGGACTCGGCCGTTTCAAGGAGGAACTTCTGGATGCGGTGGTCATCAGCCTGGAACGATTGCCGTCGCATGGGCGCACGATGGGGCATTGGTTCCGCACCACCAAGGCCACCGCACATGTGCCGCTCGTTTTCGTCGGTGGGGCCGATGACAAGGTGGAAGTGGCCCGCGCCATGTTTGCCGACGCCATCTTCACCCCGTGGAGTAAGGTGCGAGGGTCCGTGAAGGATGCGATGCGAACTCCGCAGACCGCAATGCCCAATTCGGAATGCAGTACCAAAGAGGTGTGGCAGAAGCTGGAAGTGAAAGCCGGTGACCGCATCCTTCAACTCAACGGGCCGACGCGCCTGAAGCCGATCCTCGGTGCCTCCCTGCCCACAGACGTGAAACTTAGCCGCCGTGTCGGAGCCTCGGCGAAGGCACCCAAACAAGTGGACCTGGTCCTCCTGTTCGCGGAACGCCTGCAAGACATCAAGCATGGTTTCCCTATCGCGACGGCTGCCACCGCCGAACGCCGACCCCTGTGGATCTGCTGGCCCAAGAAGACTTCCAGTATCCAATCCGACGTCACCCAGGCCGCTGTCATGGCGTTCGCACGGGGGAGCGGTTGGACCGACACTAAGATTTGTCGCATCGATGAAGACTGGTCGGCACATATGTTCCGACGCAAACGAAACACGTGAAGCCCGCCCCCCTACAGGCCGGACTTCACGCGATGGCAAGCACCTAGAAGCTAGCCCGATAAATCCAGCCGTCGCCCGTTCCGTAGACGAAGCTGCGAGCACCTTCGATCATCTCAAAGGCTGCGACCTTGATGCCGGTGCCGAGATCCAGGGTGGTGATCTCGTTCGGTCCAAGAGCTTCCGAGACACGCATCGTGCCGCTGTAGTCCGAACTCAGCAACATGGTGTTGTTGTTCACGAACTGCAGACCGGTGATGGCTTCGGCGTGGTTGGTATGGGTGGTGATGAAAGCACCCGTGGTGTAATTGAAGACCTGGATGCTGTTGTCCTGCAGAGCATCTCCGCCACCACTGACGATGTGGAGGTTGTCGGGGTGGAAGACCAGTGCCGAGATTTCCGCAAGATGCGCGCCGATATTGCGCACGAGCAGGCCTGTGGTGGCATCCCAAACCTGGATGCTGCCATCAAAGCCGCCGGTCGCGAAGTGCAACCCATCATGGCTGTAGGCGATGCTGCGAATCGGGGAGCCATGGTCTACCTCTAGAAGAAGCGCACCCGTGGCGGCATCCACCAAATCCGCCTTGCCTTCCATCGAGCTGGTCAGGATCTTTTGGGAATCCGGGGACCAGGCCAAGCCAGTGACAAGATCGTCGTGGTCATTGGTCGTGAGGTTCGGAGCGGTGCTGCCGGGGCCGAAGGTTTCAGAACCGCCGAAGATGGCGAAAGTCCAACCCTGAATGCTCCAAGTCGCGCCAATGCTGGTGCCATTTGGCGCAAATTGAGTAGCGGCCATGCCCATATTGGCACTGCCACTTAGGGTCGTGATGAGGCGGCCATCGGAGATCGCGCGGATCTTGATGTAGCGCGAGAACTCCGCACCATAGGCGACGAAATTACCGTTCGGCGAAACCGAAACGGTGTGAATGGATCCGACCAGATCGGAATCCTGAAAGTTCCAATCGTTGCGCGGCGAGATCTGCGCGCTGGCGCTGGAGGCAAAGGTGACGACCCCAAGCACGACCGCAGTCGCGAGCTTGAGGAATGGAGGCTGTGTTCGATTCATGGAGCGTGTCTAGTACGTGACGCGGGGATGTGTTTCCTTTTTTTATCGACGGGCGACCGTGATCCAGCCGCTGCCGGTGCCGTAGGCATAACGCCCCGTGGCTGCATCGACATCCAAGCTGGTGACGCGCGGACCACGGCCGAGATCAATGGTGCTGATCTCGAGAGGGCCGAAGGATTGGGAGATGCGCAAGGTCCCGCTGTAATCGGAACTCATGAGCAGGCTTCCGTTTGCGACGAAAGCGAGCCCAGTGACCTCTTCATATTGAATGGTGTGACTGGTGATAAGGGAACCGCTGTAACTGTCATGGACATGGATGGCGGTATCCACTCCCGGGTCTCCACCGCCGGTCGCGAGGTGTTGGTTGTCGGAGTGAAACTCCATCTCCGAAACAATCGAGAGATGGGCGACGATGGTGCGCTTCAAGGCTCCGGTACTCGCGTCCCAAATCTTCACGTCGCCGTTAACTCCGCCGGTGGCGAAGTGCGTGCCATCGGGAGTCCAGGCGATGGAGCTCACGCCACTGCCATGATCCACCGTGCGCAGGATTGCACCGGTTGCAGGATTGGCAAGGGAGGCTTCCCCATCGGCAGCAGCCGTCAAGATGGAAGCGCCGGTGGGAGACCAAGCGATGCAGGTAACGAACGCATCGTGTGCCGTGGATGTCATGGCGGGGGCAGTATGCCCAGCGCGAAAACGCTCAGAACCGCCGAAAACCGCACCGGACCATCCAAGCAGATTCCAACTGCTCACGATTTCACTGGTGACTGGGCTGAACTCCACGCCGGTTACGCCCATATTGGTTCCCACTTGCAGGTTCGTAACTAAGGCACCATCCGACATACGTCGGATCTTGATTTCACTCGCAAACTCTGAACCATAAGCGACATAGCGTCCGTCGGGCGAGATATCCAAAGCCCGCACACCGCCGACCAAGCCGGGATCCATGGTGGTCCAATCGACTTGTACCTGGGCTTGTGCGAAGAGCGTCGAACCAAGGCTTGTTGCGGCTATGCAAACCCCGCTAAGGAGGATGCGTTTCAGGTGCTGGGGACGTTCCATGCACGCCTCTACGCAAGTGCTATGCCGCGGTTAGCGCTTCCTAGAAACGAACCGTGATGCGTGCGCCTTCGCTCGTATTGGAGGCTTCCAACTCGGCGTTATGTGCACGTGCAATTTCCGCAACCAAGGCCAAACCCAGCCCAGCACCTTTCGCTTCCGGCTGCACGGAGTCGGCGCGATAGAAACGTTCGAAGACATGCGGCAAGGCGTCTTCTGGAAACCCTGGTCCATGGTCTTCCACAGTAAGAAGGATGCGTGCACCATCTTCCACCTTGATCGTCACGACGGTGCCCGCTTCGGAATAACGCAATGCATTGCTCAGCAGGTTGTCGACCAAGACGCGCAAGAGGGTGTCATCGCCATGAACAAACAGGGGCGCCTGCGCTTGGATCCGGAACCGCTCCACGCCACGGGGCATGTTGGATGCGGAATCCGTCACGATGGCGGCGAGGTCGACGGGTTGGAAGCGGGCACGCACGGTGCCGGCGTCGAGGCGAGCAAGGAGGAGCAAGGCTTCCATCACTTCGCCCATGCGTTTCGAGGTGTCGAGGACGTCACCGAATAGTTCGCGGTATTCCTCCGGACGTCGGTCGCGGTGCAGGGCGACCTCGGCGGCGTTGCGGATGACGGTAATCGGGTTGCGCAGTTCATGCGCGGCGTCGGAAGTGAAACGGGTTTGCTTCTGCAACGCATCTTCCAACCGTTGGAAGGCGACAGACAAGTGTTCACTTAAGGCATCGACCTCATCATCGGCCCCACGATGTGGGATCGAGACACTGCGGCCGGCGCGGATCTCGTCGGCGGCATGGCCGAGGGCCTGAAGAGGTTGGACCACGCGCCGCGACAACAAGGTGGCGAAGCCGAGGATGAGCAGGATGCTGATGCCGATGGCGCCGGCGACCGACCAGGCTAGGTCGGCGATTTCAGCATCCACTTCCGTCATGTCCTGCGCCACGCGTGCGAGTACGAGAAAGGCAGGCTTGGCTGGATCACCATCTTCCGCTGGGACGGGTGGCGTCTGCGCGATGACCGTGCAAAGGCGAAGGTGGCCTTCCTCGGTGTGCAGGTCCTCCCAGAAGTGGAGTGGGCCGGCGTCGAAATCATGGCCGGCATGCACGGCTTCTTCTGGTAGAGGAGCTTCGATGGGGAGTCCTGTCTCATGCAATGCCGTCGCACTGGGCCAGGCATAGATTTGCTGACGCACTTGCGGCAGGCTTGCACTGAGTTGTTGCGCAAGCTCCTCTGGAATCTCGAACTCCGGCGCCCACAGCTCTTCATCCCAATCCACCAATACCAACAACCCGGCCGCAGCGGTTTCCAGTTTGGAATCAAGACCTTCCTCCAAGGCGGCGGCGAGATTCCAATAGAGGGTGGCGGAGAACACCACCAACAGGACGGTCGTGAGTCCGACGAACCAAGCCGTCAGGCTCGCGCGGATCGAAAGCGGTTTCATGTGGCGTCTGCCGCCAGGTAATAACCGGCACCACGCCGGGTGTGCAGGAGAGCTGGGGTGCGATGACGATCGATCTTGCGCCGGAGGTTCGAAACCAATACTTCAAGCACATTGGATTCCGGTCCAAGTTCGTCTTGCCAAACCGCAGCGGAAATCCGCGCCTTGCTTTGGATGGAACCAGCATGACGCAGCAGGAATTCCAACACCCGAAACTCCAACACGCTCAAGGGGATCTCCTTTTCATCTCGCCATACCCGATGCGCAGCGACATCCATGCGCAAGTCCGCGATCTCAAGGCATTCACTGCGGTGCATGGAATCGCGCCGAAGCATGGCGCGTAGGCGCGCGAGCAGTTCTCCGAAATCGAAAGGCTTGGCAAGGTAGTCATCCGCCCCGACATCCAACCCCGCGACGATGTCATCTTGGGTATCGCATGCCGTCAGCATGAGGATAGGCACCTTGGAGCCTTGCGCGCGGAGTCGTTTACAGACTTCCCAACCATCGATCTTCGGGATGCGCAGGTCGAGGATGATCAAATCATGATTGCCGGAAGTCGCCTGCCAAAGGGCTTCCTCGCCATCACTCGCATGGTCGACGACATAGTGCTCCTCACGCAATCCCATCACCAGGGAACGCGCCAGACCTTGTTCATCTTCGACGAGGAGGAGCCGAGTCATCGTATGCCTGTTCTAGCGTACCTCAAGAAGCTCGAGTCGTTCGCCGTCGGTCAGGTCGATCTCCAAGACCATGCCATAACCCGGTGCGTAATACTTCGCGACGACATCCTGTGGATCCAACGGCGTGTATTCCACGATCTCCACGCAATCCGTGAAGGTGCCTGCCGGGACCGTCACCGTATTGCCGATCGACAGTACCTGCGCGAGATCCTCAGAAATCCCCAGTGCATATTCTTGGCGATAGGTATGGCCGACTTGGGGTACTGCCGTCATCAGCTTCCCGGGCCGCGCGCCTTTATGCCCCGAACGCCAAGAGCCATCGAGGTTCTCGAGGAAACCATCCAAGTAGTGAAGCACACTCTCCCCGAAGTACCAGACGGCGCCATGCTGATGCTGCGCGAACCAGTTGTAGGTGTCTTCCGTCAAGACGCCATCCAAGGTTTCATACTCCCGAACCACACGACAAGTCACACCTTCCACCTCCAAGGTGCGCTGCAAGGTCGTGATCTCGACGCGCTCCACGCCTTCGCTCGAGTCACGTTCATAAACCATGGTGCGCCCCGGCACCAAGGGGAAGTAGGGGTTGGTGACGCTACTCTCGTAATCGTCCGCAAGAATGATGGGATCCCAAGTGGCCGCTTCCAAGAGCACGAAGGCATCCATCCGTGCGGTGAATTGTTCCTCGGCTAAGGCCAAGGCTTCTTCACGATGTAACCAAGCATTGTTGCTGCGCAATGCAGCCTGCGTCTGTTGGCGATTGCCGGAAGTCGCAAGCTTCAGGTGAAAGTCGGCGTGCGCCTGATGCCGTGCAGCTTCCCGCAGGTTCTTGGCGATGGCAGTCGCCTTGTCGCCTGGTTGGAACCAATCCATGGTCCAAGCGCGCGTGTGAGGGTTGGCGAGCAGGATACCGGTCAGGCAGCCGACGGCCATGAGGGTCAATGGAGTGCGGCGTAACATCATTTCGATGCTAGCAAGGGAGTCTTAAGGAAGGCTGAATGGCCGGGACGTAGGATTAGGTGGTGTCTCGGGCATCCAAATCCTCCGAAATCATTGCAACCGAAGGCCCTGTGCCTCCGGTAGACGATGCCATGGAGGGCAAACTGCCCGAGGAGATCCCTTTCCTGCGCGCCTTCCTGCGCCGGCTCGTAGTCGGCTGCCCTGATCTCGACCTCGACGACCTTCAGCAACAGACCATGGACCGCGCCCTCCGCTACCGCGAAACGTACGACGCAAAGAAGTCGTTGCGTCCGTGGTTGCAGACCATCGGATTCCGGGTGTTCCTGGATGCACGCGATGCGTCGCAGCGGGGGCCCTTCATGATGAGGGAAGGGGAGGAGCCGGAAGTGATGGGGATCACTGCCGAAGCCTCAGCGCGGCAACAGGAGTTGCTTCGGGTCTTGAGGACCTTGCCGAAACCGCAGGGGGAAGTGCTGGAGCGCTTCTACCTGCGGGAGGAATCGGTGCAGGAGATTGCAGAGGCTTTGGACATCGCCCAAGGCACCGTGAAATCCCATTTGCATCGCGGGCGTAAGCGTCTGGCGGAAGAGCAGCGGATGGAGGCTTGGTTATGAACCGGGCATCCTCCTTGATCGAGCGCGCGCAAGATCTGTTGGATCAACGTCTGGATCCATTTGAGGATGCCGCGTTGTGCGAGGCGTTGATGGAAGACGTCGAAGCGTTGGAGCAGATCACGCATATGCGTGCGGTGCACCTGGAGCTGGCGGCGATGCGTCGGATGGAAAAGCCGCGGGGGAGGCAGCGTTGGGGTTGGATGGGATTGCCGGCAGCTGCGGCTTTGCTGCTATGGATGGCGTCGGATCGCGAATGGGGGGAGAAGGATATGCCCGTCACGCCGACAGCGATGCATGAAACGGAAAGGCAGGATGTCGCACCGGCGGCTCCAGCGATTTTGAAGGTGCGGGAGAAGGTCCGCACCACGGCGGTGCAGCAACGTCCGCAAGGGAACCTGCTGCGCGTCAAGATTACGACTACGGAACACGCAACACAGACTTGAAATGATGATCCTCTCACTCCTTTGTCTCGCGCCGATGCTGCAGCAAGCCAGTGACTCGGTGCAGCGACAGCTGAACCTGCACGAGATTGCGGATTTGGTCGATCCAGCGGCCGGCCTGCAGGATATGTGGGCGCGCGAGTTGCTCTACACCACTTCCTTGTTGGCATTGACCGATGCCAACACCGAAAACTTAGACCCCACCGAAGCTGCGGTCCTGAGTTGGGTCGCCATGGGGCTTCAGCCTGATGAGGATCAAGAACCAGCGCGAGTCTCGGAGGATCTGCTGCTCACTCACGCGCTTACTAATTCCGCGGTTGCCTTCCTCGGCGCCGAAGCGCAACGCACGGTCTATCCTTTTGATGATCACGATCAACTGATTCAGGTCATCACCACTTTCATGGATCCGCCTTTCGAGAACAGCGGCGCGAGCTTGAAGGTGGAAGACAAGGGCGATGGGCCTATCCTCATCTCCTATCTCACCAAAGAACAGCAAGCGTGGCTGGAGCGATTCCTCGAGTACCAACGTGGCGAGATGGCTTGGCAAGGATTGGTGAGGGTCGAGGTCCTGCAGGGTGATTTGGATCGCCTGACCAGTATCGATCCAGAGATGCGTCTTTCCTTGATGGCGGATCCTGCGTTGCTGGAAGAACGTCGCGCCGCGCTCAAGAAGAGTGACTTCCAAATCCTCAACGATGCCAAGTTGTTGTTGAATCCATACCACGATGGGGAACTCCGCATTGCCGAGCAGATCAGCTATGTCAGTGACTGGAGTCTTTACACCGTGCAACCGGGGGGCATGGAAGTTGCGGATCCCACCGTCGAGATGATGGAGGAGGGCCTGGAATTGGAATGCCGCATTTGGCAGGCCGAAGAGGGGAGTTATGGCATCCACCTCGACCTGAGTTATTCGGAGATCCAACAGCCCATCCCGACCCACGATCTCGCGGTCGAAGGCGCGCATGGCCTCAAGGAGTTCACCATCAGTGCTCCAGAACTTCGCTCCACCGATGTGGAAGCCGATGTCCGCGTGATGGATGGCACCGGCCTGCAACTCGTCGCCCAATCGCCAGATTCGAACCAAGACATCGTCCTGCTGATCAGCTTCCGCGCGATCTCCACCGAGGAGTGAGTCGATAACTCCCGTGCGAGGGTCGGCATGGTCGGAGTAGAATCTCCATATGCCGACCCTCCTGCATGATGCCGACGTCTTCGCCCCCGAAGCTCTCGGGCGCCGCGATCTCCTTCTTGGCGGAGGACGCATCTTGGGCATTGGCGCGGTCGGGGCTCTCGACCAGAGCCTTCCCGCCGATGCGCCACTGGAGGTGGTGGATCTACAAGGCGCGCGTTTGATTCCCGGGCTGGTGGATATCCACGCCCACATCACCGGAGGTGGTGGTGAGGATGGCGCATCGACCAAAGTGCCGGCGCCGCTGTTCCAGTCGTATATGGATGCCGGCGTGACTTCGGTCGTCGGCCTCCTCGGCACCGATGATGTCACCCGGTCGACTGCCGAACTACTCGCCGGAGTGCGCAGTCTGCGCGAACAAGGAATGTCCGCCTGGTGTTGGACCGGCGGTTACCACCTGCCCGCAACCACTCTCACCGGCAGTGTGCGCGGCGACATCGTGCATTTGGATGCTGTCCTCGGCGCTGGAGAGATCGCCATTTCCGATCACCGTTCCAGTCAGCCAACGCTCGATGAGTTCCTGCGCGTGGCAAGTGATTGTCATGTCGGCGGCCTCATCGCACGCAAAGCGGGTGTCTTGCACTTGCACCTTGGCGACGGCTCCCGCGGCCTCGACTTGATCCGCCAAGCTCTCGATCAGAGCGAAGTCCCAGCACGCGTCTTCCAACCCACCCACGTCAATCGCCGCACCGCCCTGTTCGACGAAGCCATGGAGTTGACTCAACGCGGTTGTCACATCGACCTCACCGCCTTTCCGGTCGAGGATGGCGAAGATGCCCTCACCGCAGCCGATGGCTTCCGACGTTACTTCTCCGCCGGCCTGCCGCTCAACCAGATCAGCATCTCCAGTGATGGTGGCGGTTGTCTTCCGGTGTTCAATGAGAAGGGCGAGATGACTTCCTTCGACATCGGCACCAGCATTGCACTGTCGGAAACCCTCGCCGAGCTCGTTGCTGGCGGGATTCCGTTGGAACAGGCCCTGCCGGCCTTCACTTCCAACCCTGCGGATCACCTGCGCCTCCATGGCAAGGGCCACATCGCCGTAGGCGCCGACGCGGACCTCGTGCAGCTGGATGCGGAAGGTAAAGTGGCCAGAGTTTGGACTTGTCATTAGATTCACTCGCCCAAGACGGCTGGTCCATTAAAGAGAAAATATGAAAAACCGAGGCTATAACCCTACCCGTCGAAATCGAAACATCGGTACTTCGAAGTCAGGGCATGGGCGTAACAATAAGATGAATATCCCTGACCCGTGGGTCGAGGAAGATCGGTACTACGAGCGATTGAAGAAAGCGATTTCACTCTCGCTGAAGGTGCATGGCAGGGAGGTACCGTTCTTAGTCGAGCCGCCAGCCGAAGACTTCTATTACGCGGTGACCCCGGAAGAGATGGAAGTCGTCCTGAATCTCCTGCCGCCTAGGCACGTCGTGGATTTGGAGTACTTTGTCTTGCGTCAACAGAAGGCAAAGGAGCTTCTTTTTGAATCGAAGTGGGGATGTTTCCGCGTCTTCTCGACGACCGGGAAATATATGGGCCGGTCCATCCATCTCTGTTCTCAAAGAAAGGTTGACGTGATCCCGTGGGCCAAGTCCTTGAGCAAGTGTAATGCGGAGGAGTTGAAGCGGCTTGAGGGCGATGGCCATAGGATTACGTCTGACGCAAGGAAATATTACATTCATACTTCTCTAGACTCCAATCGGAATACACAGCTATTCAGGACTTTGCCCCATGAGGTGGGGCATCATGTCGATGCCATGGAGCAATATGAATGGCCGGGGGAGGATGAGCACGAAGCTTGGGAACTTCTTTTCGACCGGTATTACTCCAGACCATCACGAGAAAGGGAAGACTACGCCCATCGTTATGCTGATGAGTTCTTCAGGAGGCAAGTAGAGCTCAAGAACCTGCCGTTTCCTCGTATTATGAATCTAGAAAGATTCGAGGGTTTCGGTATTCGTCCGGAATGGTTTCAGACCTCATGAGAAAAACCACCTTTATCGTCTTGGGGGCATGCCTCCTGCTGGGGTTTGGATGCGCTAAACCCAAACTTGAAATTGAATTTGCCGATGTCACGCTGCTAGAGCAATCTCTACCCGTGAACTTGAATGCTGAGGAGAACTTGGACCAAGATATAGCGAGGCTATTCAGCCTTCTTCATGATGAGTTTTTCGGTTATCTCGGACCAGATCCATGGCTTCATAACCATTACGTGGAAGGCACCGAGGCGGTGGATGAAGATTCGGATTACACGTGGATTGACGGGAAGCAATGGCAAGACCTTTCTCCTGCTGTGCATTCCGCCTGGGAAGCAACCCTTCAATGGCACCAAAATTACAAGGTGACTCCAGAGCGAAGGATGATTGGTGGGTTCGAAGCCTTTGCATCAGCGTTAAGTTGGACCCATGAAGAAATAGAGTTGTTCCTGCAGGTGGCTGAGGACAAAGAGGAAGTGCTGATGGTCTTTGCGCACTTCAACCAAGTCCAATGGGAGGAATGGAGTTTCCTGGGGGCCGATAGAGTGGTGTCAAATTTTTGGAAGTACCTTGATGATTCCCCATATTTCACAGACGCCCAGCGAGACGCAGCCCGTTTGGCCTACCCGCTTGATAGAGAGGTCAGTCTGTTTCGAACTCGGCTGGCTCTCATCGAAGTCATCCGGTCCATTGAGAATGGTGACCATGAAGACAATCCAGATGGCCTGTCCCGTCTCGAGCAGAAGCGAATCTCCGCAGAATCCAAACGGATCGTTGAGATTCTCGGAGGAGAGTACCCCTTCTCGGATGCGGAGGTCCTTTATCTGCAATCCTCATTCCTCTTCCGCCGCGTTAATAATCACAGCTATTTCTTGCTGGAAGAAACCAATCTCCCCTGGGCCACCTCATCCGTATTTGAGGAATAGCCATGTCGATTCACTCCAGCCACGCCCTTCCGCTGCTGCTCCTCGCAGCCTGCCAGGCGCCAGAATCTCAAAGCGAGCAAGACACCCTTCACTATGCCCAATGGGAGTCCACCACCGATTACTTCGCACCCTTCCGCGCCAAGGTTTGGGAGCAGGGGCAGTGGGCGACGGGTACGGGATACCTTGGTGTCGATGAAGAAGGCGTCGGGCATCTCATTTTCCATCCGCGGGAGCTCCGGCTCGACGATTCCCTGTTGGAGATCGACAGTGAAATGGTGCGGATGGAGATCCAGTGGGAAGCCGATCGAGTCCTTCTGGGCCTGACCAACCAGCCAAACGGTAGCGGCATGACCTTGAGCTCCCTTTACTCCTCGGAAATGCCTGAGATAGAGGAAGGCGCTCACCCGATGTGGCCATGGAGGGTCTGGCCGTCTGATTTGGATGCGCTCCTGAGTTTCGACGCCACCAATACCGAGTGGCGCCTGACCCTTCCTCATGACGAGGGCGAGGAGATCCTCATTTTCGAGCAAGGTGGTCCCTGGGCCGAGCGTCCCGATGGGTCGATTCCGATCTTCGCCGAACCGGAACCCGGCCGCTTCACGCGCGACGGCGTGGAACTTGTCGCACCCTACTGGAATATCCAGGTCAAGCACTAGCATTCCCAGGACCCTGGTAGAATCTCCACGAACCCATGAGTCGTGGCTACCTCATCCCCATCGGTGGCGCGGAAGAGAAATTCCGTGATCCCGCCATCCTGAAACGATTTGCTGACGTCTGCGGTGGCAGCGAAGCACGAATCGTCATCATTCCAACCGCCTCCCGTCTGGAGGAGACCGGCCCGCGTTATGTGGAGCTGTTCAAGGACTTCGGCGTCGCGCATGCGGTGAGCCTTCCGTTCGAGGAGCGCAGTGATTGCGCTCGCGAGGATTGGCTGAAGGAGCTGCAGGAAGCAACCGGTGTGTTCATCACCGGCGGCAATCAGTTGCGCTTGTCGACCACCATCGGCGGCACCGCCGTTGCGGACTTGTTGCGGCATCGCAACAACCATGAAGGCTTGACCGTCGGCGGCACTTCCGCGGGCGCGTCGATCCTGAGTGAGCACATGATTGCTTATGGCGATGAAGGCGCTACTCCGCGTTGCGACATGGTGTCCCTCGCACCGGGCTTTGGACTCACGCACGAGTTCATCGTCGACCAGCATTTCCAGCAGCGCGACCGCCTCGGACGTCTGCTCACTTCGCTGGCCTTCAATCCACGTCCGATCGGCATCGGCTTGGATGAAGACACCGCCGCATTCATCTCGCCGGAAGACGAACTGGAAGTCGTCGGCAGTGGTGCGATCACGGTGATTGACCCTTCGCAGATGGATTTCAGTTCCATGGATTCCGCCCGACGCCATGAACCGGTGAGCGTCATCGGGATTCGTCTGCACATTCTGACGGACGGCTGTACCTTCGACATTCCCTCGCGCGAAGCACGCCACCCTGCCGCCCAGCCTGCACAGCCCACCCCCTGACCGATGAAGATCCTCGACCGCTCCGTTTACCTCGGGCCTAGCCTCTACGCCCATTTCCCGGTCATTCGCATGACCATGGACCTCGAGGAGCTCGAGGATTGGCCGACCGCCAAGCTCGGGGATGGTTTCATCGACGCCCTGCTCGACGCCCTTCCTGGTCTAGCGGAACACGGTTGTAGTTATCGCGAAGCCGGCGGATTCGTCCGACGCATGCGCGAAGACGAAGGCACTTGGATGGGGCATGTGTTCGAGCATGTCGCGATCGAACTGCAGAGCATGGCTGGCAGTCCGGTGTCCTTCGGCAAGACCCGCAGTAATGGCGAGTACGGTCAATACGATGTGGTCTTCCAGTACGAGTCGGAAGAGGTCGGGCTTGAAGCCGCGTCCTTGAGCATGCGTCTGCTGCAGCATCTCCTTCCGGAGAACCTGCAGCCGGAGTCGATCCGCAACGAGGAGTTCGATTGGGAAGACGAGCGTGATTCCTTCATCCGCTTCGCCCAACGGCGCGCCCTCGGCCCGTCGACCGCATCCTTGGTGCGCGCCGCGGAAGAGCGCAACATCCCCTGGATTCGCCTCAACAAGTACAGCCTGGTGCAACTCGGGCATGCTTGTTATGGCAAACGCATCCAGGCGACGATCACTTCGGAGACGCGTCACATCGGCGTGGAAATAGCTTCCGATAAGGAGGAGACCAACAAGCTGCTCGCTGACCTCGGCCTGCCGGTCGCGAAGCAGGGGCTGGTCTATTCCGAACGTTCGGCGGTGCGCACCGCCAAGCGCATCGGCTTCCCAGTCGTGATCAAACCGCTCAACGCCAATCATGGCCGCGGTGTTTCGATCAATCTGAAGACGGATGAGGAAGTGCAGACTGCTTTCGAGAACGCGCGCCTGCATAGCCGTGCGGTCATCGTCGAGAGTTTCCTCAGCGGTTTCGATCACCGCCTATTGGTGGTGAATGGAACTTTGGTCGCCGCATCGAAGCGCGTGCCGGGTCACGTGGTCGGCGATGGCAAGAAGACCATCGAGGAGTTGATCGAAGTCGTGAACCAGGATCCACGTCGTGGTATCGGTCACGAGAAGGTCCTCACCAAGTTGGAGCTCGACTATCAGGCCAATCGCCTGCTCGAGCTCAAGGGCTTCACCAAGGATGACGTCCCGGAAGAGGGCAAGGTGGTTTACCTGCGCAGCACCGGCAACTTGTCCACCGGTGGTACCGCCGTCGATGTCACCGACCTGCTCCACCCCGACAACCGCTCCATGGCGGAACGCGCCGCGCGCGCCATCGGCCTGGATGTCTGCGGTGTCGACTTCCTCACCGACGACATCTCCGTCAGCTACAAGGTTGGTGGCGGTGGCATCTGCGAGGTCAATGCCGCACCTGGATTCCGCATGCACGTCGCGCCTTCCGAAGGCACGCCGCGTGATGTGGCTGGTCCGGTGATGGACATGCTGTTCCCGGAAGGGTCGCCGTCGCGCATTCCGATCTGCAGCATCACCGGTACCAACGGCAAGACCACCACCGCACGGATGGTGTCGCACATCTTCAAGATGACCGGCAAGGTGACCGGCCTCACCACCACGGATGGCGTCTACATCGATGGTCACCTCACGGTGAACGGCGACATGACCGGACCCGCGTCGGCGCGCATCGTCTTGCGCGACCCGAAAGTGGAAGTGGCAGTGCTGGAAACCGCACGTGGCGGTATGTTGCGTCGCGGTTTGGCTTATCGCAGCTGTGATGTCGGCGCGGTCTTGAATGTGCAGGCCGACCACCTCGGCTTGAAGGGAGTGGATACTCTCGAAGACCTGGCCAAGGTCAAGCGCATCGTCGCGGAGATCGCGAAGGATACGGCGGTCCTCAACGCGGATGATCCGCTGTGCTTGCAGATGGCCGACCACACGCGGTCGGAGCATCTTTGCTACGTGACCATGAACAGCTCGCACCCCTTGGTGCGCGATCACATCCGCGCTGGCGGACGTGCCATCGTGCTGGAGCAGGGTATGGGCGGCATGATGATCACCATCTACGACAAGGAGCAGCACATTCCTTTGTTGTGGGCGCACATGATTCCCGCCACCCTCGACGGACGCGCCTTGCACAACGTGCAGAATGCGATGTTCGCTGCAGGTATCGCCTTCAGCATGGGTGTGGATCTTGAAGAGATCCGCCACGGCTTGCGCACCTTCGACACCAGCTTCTTCCAGGCGCCGGGCCGCATGAACATCTGCGATGACCACCCCTTCAAGGTCATCATGGACTATGGCCACAACCCTGCCGCGGTGAAGGCCATGGTGGAGTTGAGCGTGCGTTTGGAGCCTAAGGGCAAGCGCATCTTGGTGCTGGCAGCGCCGGGCGATCGTCGGGATGAGGATGTGCGAGAGATCGCAAGCCTCTGCGCTGGCAAGTTCGATCACTACATCTGTCGTCGCGATGATGGATTGCGCGGGCGTGAGTCGGATGAGATTCCGATGATGCTGCGCGAACAGTTGATGGCCGATGGAGTGCCGTCGGATGCCATCGAGATGATTCCTGATGAAGAGGCAGCCGTCGACCATGCCCTCAACATGGCGCGGAAGGATGACCAGGTGCTGATCTTCGTCGATGCGATCGGACGCAGTTGGCGTCAGATCCAGGAGTTTCAGTCGGATGAAGCCGATGCTTCCACCGAGGATGCGCATGCTCCACATACGGTGGATCTCGGCGCCTTCGGCAGCTTTCAGGACCTAGGTCTCGACAACGAAGTCGAACTGATCCGTGACGAACGTGGAGTCCGTATCGCCGCCAGCGAGGAAGCTGACTAGTCCCCCGACCGGTCCGAGAGGAATCTAGCGACATGGAGCAGCCGACCCCAAAGCGTGAGATGCGCGATTCACGCCGTCTCACTGGACCGAACGTGATTTGGCATCAGCCAGGTCCAGTCATCGACATCGCCCTGGCAGAGGATGAGGCGGAAGCCGCACGTCTGGCATGGGAGGAGGCGGTGACTGCTTTGATGGAAGGCGTCGGATGGGGAGAGGAGAGTACGGCCTATCGCAAATTCCCCGGTGGTTTGAGCCTGGCATTTAGCGCACCCATGGATGCACTTTATGCAGCTTGTGAAATGAATGAATGGGCTTGGGCTGCAGCTGAGGCAAAGCTGGATGGCCAGCCAGCACCGGATCTGACGGAAGCGATCGATCGCTTCAAGATGGAGATCCGCAAGGAATCAAACCGTCCGTTGTTGCGCCTCCAGAAGGCAGCGATGAAGCGTGGCGTCTTGTTCCTGACCGACGACGACGATGTCTCCGTCGGTGCTGGGCGTTACTCCGAATCCTGGCCGGTCAAGCGCCTGCCGGAAGCGGGGGAAGTGGATTGGGCTGCACGTCAGCGCATTCCAATCGCCATGATCACGGGCACCAACGGCAAGACCACCACGGTGCGCTTGTTGAAGGCCATGGTCGAGGCGCAGGGCAAGGTCCCCGGTCTCAGCTCCACCGATTGGTTGATGGTCGGCGACAAGATCCTCGACCGCGGCGATTGGGCGGGCCCGGGTGGCGCACGCAATATCCTGCGCAATCCTCATGTCGACATCGCTTTGCTCGAGACGGCACGCGGCGGCATGTTGCGGCGCGGACTTGGCCTTGCTGCAGGGGAGGCAGATGTCGCGCTGGTCACCAACATCGCCGAGGATCATCTCGGAGAGTGGGGCATTCAGGATCTCGACATGTTGGCGGACACGAAGTTCATCATCCGCCACGCCGGCAAGCGCCTGGTGCTCAATGCCGACGACCCCAAGTCGGTCGAACGCAAGCACCTGGTCACCGTTCCGATCACTTGGTTCGGGCTCAATGCCCAAGACCCACTGATGCAGGAACACCTCAACGCCGGTGGCCATGCCGCCATGCTCGATGATGATGCTCTGTGGTGGAGTGCCGAATGCCAAGCGCACAAGCTCCTTGCCGTCGACGAGATCCCCATCACCTTGGGTGGCGCGGCGCGTCACAACATCTCCAATTGCCTCGCTGCCATCTGCGTGGCCAAGTCGCTCGGTCTAGCCGAATCCTCGATTCGCGACGGCCTGCGTAACTTCCAGAGCAATTCCGCCGACAACCCCGGCCGCCTGAACCTGTTCGACTTCGCCGGCCTGAAGGTACTGGTCGACTTCGCGCATAATCCGCATGGCCTCGAAGCCCTGTTCGAAATGGCGCGTGCGATGCAGCCGAAGCGCAAGTTGGTTACCGTCGGACATGCCGGTGACCGCAGCGATGCATCCATTCGCGAGGTGGCCATCACCGCGTGGGAGAGTGGGGTTGATCGCCTCATCATCAAGGAGCAGGATCAGCATCTGCGCGGCCGCGAAGCCGGCGTCATTCCGCAGATCATGCACGAAGCCTTGATCAATCACGGTACTCCCGAAGATGCCATCGGTCGTGCCGATAGCGAGCTGGAGGCCACCGTGCAGGCCCTGGAATGGGCCGAGCCTGGCGATCTCCTGCTGCTACTCACCTTGCAACAACGCAACGAAGTCCTGCAGTTGTTGGATGGCCTGCATGCCCGCGGCTGGCAATCAGGCCAAGCATTGCCGGACATCACCGTCCGCTAAGGCGACTTCTCCAGGTCCCCCGGAATGCGAATCTGCTGATTCCATTGCTGCAGTGGCTGCGGAGTGACCCGATATTCCTTCGGTTCAAACCCGCGTAGACTCAGGCGCACGACCAACTCCGTCATCGGAGTCTCGGCGGCATAGCGAAACGAATTCGTTTCCTCGTCGATGCGCGCGCGCGCACGACGGATGGGGTTGCGCCGGACATCTTCGGGCAAGGCCTGGCCTTCCGCCTGCGAGATTTCGATGCGCACTTCCTTGGCATGATGGCCGGCGGCCAACCATGCCGCATCGCACATTAAGGTGCCGCGAATCTCAAACGGCCGACTCTCCTCGACCACCGAAGTTCCGACATCCACCTGTGGCCCTTCGCGGTGGAGATCCACCTCAAGATCCGGCACCCACATCGCAGGATGCCCTTCTCCCAAGGCTTGTCCTGGCTTGAAGCGGGAGGTCAACGAGACTCTCACCGCCATCAACTCCAAACCCGACAAGCTGTAATAGCCCTCGCCATCCGTCCGCGTCGTGGCCAAGACGGAGTTGAAGTCATGGCCTTGAAGCCCTTCGCCCACCGGCTCATTGGAATATGCCAGGATCAGCAACCCCGGGAATCCACGCCCGTCTTGATCGACGATGCGCCCATCGATCCTTCCGATTCCAGCGCCGACGACCAGTTGCCCGAGATCATGCGGCTGCCCGCCCAGGACCAGCACATCCACTGGAGGGGGAGGATTCCACGACTTCCCTTTCGGCGTTTGATCCGTAGTCACCAAGACAGCAATCCGATAGTTGCCCGGGAAGACATCCCGAAACAAGAACTTCCCCTGTCCATCGGTGACCACGCGATCATCGATCTCGCCACCGTAGGAATCCAAGCGCACCGCCTGCACGAATACTCCCGGTACGGATGCACCCAATGCATCCACCACCTGCCCTGAAAGCTGGGTGGCCATGCCCACCACGAGATCCACCGTCTGTTCCTGATCCGGAATCACTTTGACGTAGTGAGGCGCCGGCAAGAAAACCCCAGTGCGATCGGACGGACCACTGTTCTCATGCACACCGCGCTGCTCCAACAACGGCGGCGCATATCCCTGCGGCAAGGATTCCGGATCCACCGCCAATCCGTATTGCCTGGGAGCCTCTAGTTCGAAGCGGAAGGTGCGGTCATCGCCATGAAGGTCTTGCGCTTCCAGTTGCTGACCTTTGCGAGACACCAGCACCCGGCCATCCAAGACCTGTCGTCCATACGAATCGACGATACGCCCTTGAATCGTGCCGAACTGCGGTTCCTTCGATCCCTGCGGCGCAATCACTTCGGCCTCCATCGTTTCCGCCGGCTCTGCAACGACCTCCCGTTGCGCAACGACATTCCTTGCTTCCAAGCCTGGCGCTGCCTGCACCGATGGTTCGGAAACGTGCACAGCGACGGAGGAATCCTCCGTCGCTGCATCTTCTTGACTCGAGAGTAGCCACCCGATTGCCAGCATTGCGAGCAGACCAAGGAAGAGGAAGGTGATTTTCGAGTTCATAGTCTCTAGGCCAGGATCGCGAAGGCTGCGGTAAAGGCTTCTAGCAACGGGACGATCGATTCGATGCCATCCAATAGATGCGAGGCACCGTCTTCGCCATCCGAGCCATCTTCACCATCTGGGCCCCCTGGCATCCTACCGCCATCGCCGCCCTTGCCTCCATCGCCACCATCTAGGAGGCCACTGCCGCCATCGCCGCCATCTCCACCGTGGCCGCCGCCTTCGACGCCATCACCACCATCGCCTCCATCTCCGCCTTCATCGCCGAACATGAGATCATCATCGCCGGCACCGCCGTTGCCGCCATCACCACCGAAGCCGCCATTGGGGCCACTGTTGCCGCCGCGCCCCCCTTGGCCGCCATCTTCATCGCCGCCATCACCACCATCGCAGCCATCGCCGCCGCGGCCACCGTTGCCGTTGCCCCAACCATCTCCACCGGGACCACCATTGGGAGGTGTACCCATGGGGGCGCCGGGAGTGCCGGGTGGGGTATCACCGGGCCAGCCGTCGTAGCCATCGGGGTGGAAGGGGTTGCCAGATGCGCCGAAGGGATAACCCGGCGGGTACTGGTCATAGGATTGGGCGGAAAGGCTCCCGCCTAAAAGGAGAAGCGCAACGAGCGCAAAAAGTAGAGGTTTCATCTGCATGTGTTTCCTTGGCTGTGGGCAGGTCGCCCATTCCCTCCGAAGACGGAGAGGCTCAGGAAAGACACGCGGTTTCAGGGCACCAGATGCACCGACACCTTATTGGTGAAGGCCGGCGCCGGGTCAAAACGTAATCCCTGGAAATGCAAAGCCTGATCCGCAAGGCCGGCTTTGGTTGGCACAAGTAAAGGTAGTGCCAGCCCACCCGCAGGAATCGTATGCAGCAAAGTGGTGGTGAGGCGTTCATCCAAGTCCACCAGGGTCGGCCCATAAGGGGAGCTGGAAACACCCAAGGCCTTGGAGATGGTGAAGATCGCGGTCTGCGCATCGTCGCCGGTGGAGAGGGTGATCATGCCGCCGAGCTGAGGAAAGCCAGTGATGTGCAGCTTCTGCTCCACGGCATCCAAACACAGGATCGAGCCGCCACCACCGCCTTGGTTTTCATGCTGATCCATCGAGCCCACTACCACCGTGCCGCCATCAGGATCCATTCCCACACTCAAAGCCGAGCCAGGGAGGTCCATGGAGGACGTCATCGTGCCGAATTCATCGTAAACGAACACTTCCGGCGTGAGGTTGAAGCTGTCGCCCCAAGAGATGCCGCCTAGGACCTTGCCGCGATCATCGAGCTGCAGGCCGGAGGCGACGAGTTGCGTCGTGGTGCCGGGCGCATCATGGCTATCCACGAACAGATCGACATCATTCTCTACATCCCATAACCCGACTTCGAAATGATCGAAGCCTGGGAAGAAGCGTTGGTCGATGAATCCGCAACGGCTGCCGTCGGCGCTGAGGTCGAGGGGGCCGGGGAAGTGGAACAAGTTACCTGGACGGAAGGCGAGCAAGCTCCAGACTCCGGGGGTCGATTCGCGCACGACCGTAATGCCAAGGAAGTTGCCATAATGCTTGAAGATTGCAGCATAATACCAATCTAAGACCAAGCTCGTGAGGAGGGTGCCGCTCTGCAGATCCCAAAGCTCGGAAGTTCCATTGAACATGCCGAGATAAAGGCGGTCGCCCGCAGCATCGATGGCACCGAAGCGGATATTCGACGAAGCTGGCAGATCATAGGTATGCAATTCCACACCATCGACATCGAGCACGCGGACATGGGTGGTGCCGTTGGTGTTGCTGACCGCGGCCACCGTGCGCGAACCATCCTCACTGATGCCAAGGAAACCCGCCATGACATTGCCCGTATTCGGCAGGTCATAAGTCCAGGCCGGCACACCACTGACATCGAGCTCCCAGGAGTAGATCGTCGACTCGAAACTGAAGAAGCCGGTGTTGAAGGTTGCCATGGTGGCAAGGCGTCCGGCGCGGGCGGCAACGGCGGGGCGCACGGCCAAGGCGTCGGTCAGGTCATGGTCGAACAAAGCGATGGGGTCGCCGGTGGGATAGGCCACCACGCCTTCACTCTCGAATCCCTTGCCTCCAAGCATCCACGCCCCCGAATCACCGATGGCGACGGCATCCCCACGCCAGAGTTGCCCGAGGTCATCTACCTGCCAGCGCGGGCTCAAAACTGCGGCGGCGAGTTTCGCGGTGGCAGCGACCCCATGATTTCCGCCCGGACGCACCCGCTTCCAATCCTTCGGGGCGTGGTCCACGAGGAATGCGCCCTCTTGACGCACCTCCATCCACTGGCGACGCGCGTCAGGTGCCTGAGGGGAGGAGGAGGGGAGGTAACCCTGCTGGCCCAAGCAAAGGAGGATGCAGGTGAGGACCACAACCCAAGGATAGTCGAGAAATCCGTATTTGCGGCCATTGCCGTTGTCACAGCTTCCCTTGGAGAGGGGAAAACAGGCCTTTGATAGGTGTATGGCCTATTTCCTCATTTTTTTTACCCCAGATTTCTTCAGGAATTCACTCTTGGGCGGCAACACCTAGTAGATGGTTCTATTTGCTCACAGGTTCGAGAAGGCACTCAGTGGCTTTCCGCCGCAGATCCAGGCGGAGCTGCATGAGTTGGTCTATCGAAAGAAGGTGGTGCCATCCAATCGAGCTGCCGCTTGGTTGGACATGATGGGCGTGGAGATTGCATCGCTATTGGTGCAGTTGCTTCCCGTTGCCGCAGAGTTTGCGCGCACCTCTTCCCAGCAATCGGCACATGGTGCGGTGGCTTTAGGCAATCCTCCTTCCTCGGACCAGGGCCCTGGAAATATCTATCTAGGTGCCGACCTCGAGATTTCAGGGCAGGCCACTCCTGTGAATGTGCACAGTGAACAGGCAGCGATCCTACATGCCTGGATGCACGGTGAGTCGAGTATCCGCACGCTCGCTGTTCAAGACTCACCCTGCGGTGTTTGTCGCCAATTCCTGCATGAGTCTTCGACACGCTCGCAGCCGATGCGCATCTTGGTGCAATCCACGCAGGAAGAGAAACGCGGTGCACATACCTCGCATTCCTTGGACGACTTCCTGCCCGCCGCCGCGCCGAAGAAGGGTGCTCCTGCCGCAGGGTGGATGGAGGCCAGCTCCACCCGCATCGACCTTGGTGATGTAGCAGGCGATTCCCTGGTCCAGCATGCCTTGACTGCAGCGAGTGCCAGCTCCGCACCTCAGTCTGGAGGTTATGGCGGACTCGCACTCTTACGCAGTGATGGCAAGGTCTTTTCCGGGCGTCGCATCGAGCATGTCAACTTGCCGAACGGTTTATCACCGCTGGCCAGTGCTTTAGCCAGTCTCAATATGCAGCTTCCGCCGATGGAATCCTTCGACATCCGCCGCGCAGCAATGGTGGAGTGTCCATCCAGCTCCAGTCAGCGGGAACTCGTGCGCTTTGGATTGGCGGTGGTGGCACCCGGGGTTTCCCTCGAATACCACCCCACTGAATCTTCAGTCGAACCAGGCCTGTAGACCTAGTGCGCTTTCTCCCAGGCGTCGAGGATCTTGCGCAGTTCCGAGTACGTCGGCACGCCGACATTCAACGCCAGGATGTTGCCATCGGCATCGGCGAGGATGTAACCAGGCGTCAGGTCACTGGGCTTCTCTTCTTCGCCACGGTGCATGATCGTCCCGATCAACAGGTCCTGTAGCTTCTTGTACTCTTCGATGTCCGCGTCGGTGCGATCGAGCAACATCTTGAATGGTGGCGCATAGGTTTCGGCATAGCGCAGCATGTCCTTCTTGGAATCACCGTCGTTGTTGTTGAAGCCGAGGATCTCGAGTTCACTGGACGGGAAGTTGCGCTTGATGCTGGCCAAGACTGGGGCCGAGCGCTTGCATGCCATGCAGCTCGTGAACCAGGTCGTGAACAAGCGATACTTCGCTTCGGTCTGATCCGCGCCGAGACGCTTCAACAAGGGGCTCTGTGCAAGCGCCTTGGGAGCAGGCTTGGACTGATTGCGGGTGTAGGCATTGGTGCGCAACGGCTCCAACACTTCCACCTCAAACCCCAAACCATTCTTCGACTCCGACGGGTTCTCGAACACGGTAACGACTTGACCTTGGCGAACCTCACCGATTTCGGTGATGGAGCCGTTGGGCCAAAGCACCTGCACGTTCTCGGCCACGGAGTTCGCACCGATGCCGATGGAAAGCGTGCTGCTGTTCTGTGCACCGAGGCCTTCGCCGCAGCGGTACTCACGCAGGATGTTCATTGCGCCTGCGGTCAAACGGACTTTGGCGCCGAGGCCGTCGCGCGAACCCCAGGTGTCCGAAGGTTGGGCCGATTGGTTACCACCCTGGAAACGGAACATGACCGGCATCTGACGCTCTCCTTCCGGAGTCATGTCACCCATCTTGTTGCGATAGATCTGCGTCAGAGGACGGTTCGCACCCATGAGAATGAAGTCCTGGTAGCCGTCGTGATCGTAGTCGAACAAGGCCATGGAGCGACTGTCGCCCTTATGGTCGGCACCGGAGATCGCAGTATGCACGGCGAAGTCCTTGCCTTCCTTGTTCATGAAGAGGTGGTTGATTTCCTTGCCGGAGAAGGATGCGCCGGAGTCCAGGTCGGCCGTTTCGATGCTGACGTCGAGGCTTGCACCGGACTTGATGTCTTTCGAGTTCTTGCGCACAACTGTGCGCCAGAAGTTACTTCACAAGTCGACATCGCGCTTCTCTTCTTGCGGCGCGGTGTAGTAACCCGCGGGCGCGTAGATGTCGAGCCAACCATCGTTGTTGAAGTCGGCGAACTGCGCACCCCAACACCAACCGGCCTTCTCCACCACGTGCATGGGGCTGCCGACTTCCGAGACCTTCTCCCAGGCATAACCCGGGCCTTCGTTGCGGAACAAGGAGTTGCCGCGACCGAGCTGTTCGATCAACGGATCCACGCCTTCGCCCTGCAGCAGCGCGGCATCGTAGTTGGCGCGTCCGACCGTGAAGAAGGAAGTCACACGACGCGCCGCCTTGGAGAACATGTTGGCGACATAGAGGTCTTGGAAACCGTCGTTGTCGTAGTCACCGAAACTCACGGCCATGCCGAAGCCGATGTCCTCGACCTGCGAGGCGTCCGTGATGTCGACGAAGGTGCCGTCGCCCTGGTTCTGGAACATGAAGTTCGGAGCGAAGTCGTTGGCGACGTACATGTCGGGGTCGCCATCATTGTCGAAGTCGGACCAGGTGGTCTGATACGAGTTGTAGAACAGGCGCAGGTTTTCCGCTTCCGGAGCCGGCGCGAACTTTCCGTTGCCGAGGTTGCGTAACAGAATGTTAGGCGGGCCCGGGCGGTTGGTGTGCAAGCCTTGGTTCGCAGCTTCATAGGCAACCAGGGATTCGAGCTCTTCCCAATCCGGTTGCGCGAGATACTTGCGCAGTGCAGTGATGGCACCCTTACCCTTCCGCTCGCTCTTGCTCTTGCCACCCAAGGCGGCGAATGCGCGGTTCACGAAGAACGCGGCATAAGTGGAACAGTAGATGTCGTTTAGACCATCGCCGTCGTAGTCGACGATCGAGATCGAAGAGGTGTGATAGGGGAGATCTGCAGCAGCGATCCAATCTCCCGTGCGATCGACGAAACGTCCATCGACATTCTCCATCACCATGCTGCGACGCAGGGCGCCACCGAGGAAGAGGTCGAGGTCGCCGTCGTTATCGAAGTCGGCGAAGGCTGCGGAGGACGTCTTGCCGTCGATGTCGAGGCCAAGGTCAGCGCCGATCTCCTCGAAGGTGCCGTCACCGCGGTTATGGAAGAACAGGTTCTTGCCCTGGCGCTCCATGATGTAGAAGTCATCCCAGCCATCCTGATCGTGATCGACCACGCTGACGCTTGGATGACGTTCGGCCGACACCAACTGCCAGCCGTCGTAAGGTGCTTCGAACTTGTTGCCTTCACGTGTGGCCTGCAAGGATTCCGTCACCATGTCCTCGTGCAAGGACCGACGTGCGAGTTCACGCACATTTCCATCCGGAATGACCTGATCGAGCACTTCCTCGAACAGCCAATCTTCGGTCTCATTGATCGACAAGGAGGTGACTTTCCAGCTGGAGCAACGCCAGTTCTGGTCATCGGGGTTCTCTTCGTCGTAGTCGGCCGGATCGAGATCCCAAATGGTTTCGTTCCAACCACTGATGGCCGCCAGCTTGCCGTTCTTCATCTTGGCCTTCGCGACGAACATCAGGCTCGCCTTCCACTGACGCATGGTGTTGGGATCAACCCACTCGGGCACCGGCAGGTGGATCTTGAACTTGGCTTTCTTGAAGTAATCGACCTGCGCAAGCAGATCCTCGAAGGACCGGAACTCCTGGTAATCGACGCCGCCGTCACCGCCATCCAACTTCACCAGGATGGGTTGGGTCGGAGACTCGTCGGTAACCAGCTCCTGGAAGACGAAATCGTCGGTAAACAGCTCGGCGCAGAGTGGGCCGGGCCATTCCATGCCCTCCATGGCGCGCCCAAGATCCTTGAGCTTGCCGGTCTTATTCCAGGACAGGAGCAGCGCCTCTGAACGCAGCATCCGTTCGGTCTGGATCTCGAGGGGTGTGGCGGGGGCCGATGGACCTTCGGAGCATCCCATGAGGACACTCAGGCCGAGGGGCAGTGAAATTGCGAGAAAATGGCGGAAAGCCATGGTTTTGGTCGTGGTTTTGAGAGTGGGGGTTTAAGCCACATATCCATCGACAAATAGTCGAAAATCCTGTGGCTATTAGAAGTTGGCAATCTCAGTGCGGGGCCACGGTCTTTTCATAAAAGGTGGGGGTGGAGCACTGGATGCACTCGACGAAATGGTTGCCCAAGGGTCGAGTCGAACCACCTATTTTAATCGATTCTGAGGTATATGGTTCCTCGTTCGCAGGAATATCACGCCAAATGGCCAAGAGAAAGGCGCACCCGGCAGGACTCGACCCGGAGGGGGGCTTGCTTCGCGAGCCCAACCTGCCTCCTAAGAGGCCAGCCTGGTGCTGAACGATCGCGCTTCGCGCTTGCGCGAAAAGCGCAGAGAGTGGCGCACCCGGCAGGACTCGAACCTGCGACCTTTGGTTTCGGAAACCAACACTCTATCCAGCTGAGCTACGGGTGCACTCCATAGAGGGCGCAACAGGATAGCGGGGCCCATATGACCCGTCTATGACTACCCCTAACTCCAGCGAATACAAAGACCTACGCAACTACTTTCGAGCCCCAGAATTCACTTTCCTGCAAAGATTCACGAACCGAAAAGGGGTTACAAGGGTTGCACCTGTATCTAGAGCAAGCAAGCAAAAGCACGGAAATGGCGATTCCAAGCTCCCAAAGCTTGCTACCCTGAGAAACGCCGACAACTCCCCGTGTCGTCCTCATGAAGTCCCCTCTTCCAAGTTTCGTTGTACCTGCCGCCTTCCTGGGTGTTTTAGCCTGGGCTGTGGATGGCCTACCAGAGGCTCAGTTGGAGGCATCCATGGTGTCTGCAGCCGTCATGGTCGACACCGACATGGATGGGCTCGATGATGTCCTGGAGCAACGCTTCAACACGCTGGCCGACAACGATGACACCGATGGGGATACCCTGCGCGACTTCGATGAGCTCCTCATGGGGCTGAATCCAGTCGTCGCAGATGACCTGAACAACCTGCCGGCAGTGCACCCAGGGCTGCGAATTGAGGCCTACTCCTCAGGAAACGAGCTGGTCCTGCAGATTGCTGCTGTGCGCGAGCACAACGTCCGCCACATGCGTCTGTTCTGGGCAACGCCCAACAACTTCCATGAGGTCCGCCCGACCTCCTTGGCGCAAATGCCGCACGATCACCGTGTCTTGAGCTCTTCCATGCCTGGTTATGAGCTCGAGGTTTACCGTGTCACCCTGCCGCTCGGAGTCTTCCTGAACCAGCCCACCCTGGCGATTGCCGCCAAGGGGCGCTTGGATGGCCAGTACTTCGCCGATCAGATCCAGCTCACCAACATGAATGGAACTCTGATGGAATGGCGTCCGGATGGCATTGGCGCGCAGTCCTCTTCGCAGGGCAGCGGCGGCGGCCTGTTCCCGACCGACCCCAGTGGCCAAGTGCCTGGTGAGCTTCGTGCTGGCGAAGTTTGCCTGCAGACTTTGGCTCAAATCGGTGCGCTCGGTGGCGGCCAGGTCCTTTACCAGGTGTCTGATAGCTACTGCGGGTTCATGCCCAATGCTGTCTGCTTCTCGAGCTGCTCCGCGGCCGTAGGCGATAGTTTGGTCGGCGTCGACATCATTGGCCTCTTGGCTAACTAGGAATCCTGGTTTCTTGGGCATGCGGCCATCGACGGCCCGGCGAGGAAACCCCTTGGAAGAACTAAGCCTTTCTATTATAAAGGCTTACGGCCTAGAGTTGCGCAGCACCCCGCCCTGGGGAATGCCCCGGAAATCGATTGTTTTACGGAACCAGGCCGCCCTTCACCCTGTCCTAACTCTGGTGCTAGACCTTGCCTGATCCCGACCAAGCGCTCGTCGAAGCGTGCCAAAAGGCCGATGGACAGGATTTCGAAGAGGCCTATCGCCAGCTTTTCGTTCTTTACCAAGACAGGGTCTACACGATCTGCCTCCGTGTCGCTGGCAACCAAGAGGATGCCCTAGATGCGGCTCAGGAGACGATGGTGACCCTTGCACGCAGGATCAAGGATTTTGCTTTTCGCAGTCGCTTCTCTTCTTGGGTCTACCGCATTGCCGTCAACGCGGCGATCGACTCCCGCAGACGCAGACTCGATGCACCTCGCGCTGGGGTCCAGACCACCGTCGGCAATGCCGAAGGGGACCGTCAGCTGCAACAGGTAGCTGCGGAAGAAAAGCATGCGGATCCTGTGCAAGAACTCGCCCGTACCGAGAACCAAGAGCTCATTCAGGATGCTCTTGGGCGTATGAATCCCAAGTTCGCCGCGTTGCTCGTCCTTCGATACATCGAGGGCCTTAGCTACGAGGAGATTGCCGAGGTTCAAGAATGCAGTCTCGGCACCGTGAAATCCCGTCTAAGTCGAGCTCATGGCTCGTTGAAGGAGTTCCTTCAACACCGTGGCTTCGATCCCTCTGAACTGTCCCCCTGATTTCTCTCATGAACTCTCAACCCGAAAACCACGAGCCGTCGCGCCAGACCATCCAGGATCTGCGTGCGCTTGGTGGTGTCCAAGCTCCAGAAGAGCTGTGGCAGCGGGTGCAGGATGAGCGGAATCTACGGGCTTTGGGCGCCGTTTCAGCCCCAAAGGAGCTTTGGAGCCAGGTTCAGAATGAGCTTGGTGCCCCCCAAGAGGCACCCGTTACCGCCGATCCAGCCCCTGCGGGCAAAGTCCTGCGTCCAAGCTTCCTCAGCCGCCGTTGGGCCGCTGCAGCAGCTGTCGTGGTCCTGAGCGGTATTGCCCTCCTCAGCGAAAGCCCGAAATCGGGCGTCAGCAGCGTCGACACGGATCTGGTCCTGGCTCAAGCCACCCCAGAATCGGAGCGTCGTGCCTATCAGGCCAAGCTGAATTTCGTCGATGGAGATCCATCCGAGATGTCCCTGGTCGCAAAAGGCCTGGCCGCATCCCTCGGAGGCCTTATGGTGGAGGACGACGCCTGATGCGTTTCTTCCCCCTTCTTTCCCCCGCGATCGTGGCACTTTTCATACTGGCGTGTCAGCCAGCTGCGGATGGGGGTGCAGAGAGCAGTTCGCTCGCCCTGACTCAAGGAGCGGGTGGAGCCGGAACGAAGGTGGGGCAAAACCCCCAGGCTTACACCATTCGGGAGTTCGTCTATCCCGAAGAGCAAGATCTGGAGATCACTTGGGTGGTCGAGTCACTCCTGCCGAATGGCTTGTACGAGCGTTATGAAGAACGTCTTCATGCTGATGGTACCGGTCAAACACGTTTGGACTTGCTGAGCTATGCCCCGGACCTTGTCCAGGCCATGGTGGCACCCACCAGCCAGCAGGTGATGGACTACGAAAACCGCATGCGATTCCTGGTCAAGTACCGCAATCCGCATGTCCGTTCCTTCCGTGCCGCCGGCATGAACTTCCAGTGGATCGAGGACCCGAACCTGGTGCAGGTTGCTGGAATCGATTGCATTCGGACCACCGCGAAGTCGCGCCATGGCCATGGCGATATCGAGTTCCTGTCCGATGCCCAAACCGACATGGTCCTTGGCTGGACCAAGTTCGCACCGAATGGCAGCGTCCTCATGAAGCTGGAAACCACTTCGGTGAACACCGTGTCGCCGAACCACACGGGCGTGACTTGGTCGTCCGCCATCGTGGGGGAACAGCATTTCCTTCCAGGCGATGCGCACCTGCTGGCCTTTGAGCCATCGGTGCCGGGGTATCTCCCGACGGGTTTCTTCGCGGAAGAGAACTGGATTCGTTTCAGCGCCGGCTTGTTCCCTGGCATGTCCGACATGCTGGTGAACCTTTACTCCGATGGTGTGCACCTCATCTTCGTGGCGCAGCACAACCAGAAGATCTTCGGCACTCAGATGCAGATTGCCAATAAGGTGGTCGACGTCCAGCAGTACGACCTCGGTGGCATCCGCGTGGCAGAAGGCACGCTGGGCAAACGGAAATACTACGTCGCGAGCATGTTATCGCTCGACGAGATCCGCACCGTTTTCGGCTCTCTCCTCGAGTAGAAAGAAGCCCTCGCCCCCTCCAGGAACCGCCTTTTGGCGGTTTTTTGCGTTTTAGGGTTAGGTGACGCCAGCCTGGGCCGCAAATGGGTCACCCAAATTCCATTGGCCCATCATGCTTGCCACCCTTCCTGCAATTCTCCTTCTAGCGGCTCTTCAGGAGCCGTCCTCGGTTCCCGGTGCCTATCGTGGCCCCGAAGACGAGACTCTATTGGAGTTCGTTTCCCACGGCAGTACCGCCGGGGGAACCGGCTCTCCAGGTCAGATCATGCATCCCTTTACAGGCGGTTGGGACCGCTGGGAGTTCTGGTTTGAACACGAGCGCGACGTCCTTTTCCGTGGTGAACCCGATTTCCCTGCCCGCGCGGTCAATGACCGAGGTACCTATGGCACCGAAGATTGGGCCGTCGAGCGCCAGGACCTGCTCCTGACCTCGATCCCACTGCTTATCGACGCCCTGGATTCCGATCTCCCCGCCGTGCGTGAGGCTGCTGCCCTGTCGCTCGGACGCATCGGCTACTCCTCCGCAGACTTCTTCCTGCAGCGCGCGACGCAGGACAAGGTGGAATCGGTCCGTCAAGCTGCGTACATGGGCCTCGGACTCATCTCCTCCGAGCCTGGTGTCAGCTTCCTGGTGGAGGTCTTTGAGGAGGATCACGATGCCTCCACCCGCGCCTTTGCCGCTCTCGGCTTGGGCCTCTCCGGCCGTGTCGAAGCTGGCTCCGCCCTGAAGGTCTACCTCAACAGTGTGCTCTACGGTGAGAGTTGGAACTCCGACGAGGACCTCACTTTGGCAGCCATGGTCGCTGCCGGTGTGCACGGTTCGCACGACTTCACGCCGCTGTTGATGAGCTTGCTGGAGGCGACTTCCAAGAAGAAGGGCAACCACCGCTTGGTTTCGGCCGCGATCCAGAGCCTTGGCGCTTTGCAGGATTCGCGCGCCCGTCCGATGCTCGAGGAGATGCTCCAGAGCAAGGGCGATCGTATCCCAGAAGCTGCTGCCCAAGCACTCGGACGTCTCGGTGACCGCGCCGCCGTCCTCGCCTTGGCCGACATCTACCAGGAATCGCACGACACCCGTCTGCGTTCCTACAGCCTCCTGGCGATGGGACGTCTGGGTGGACGCCAGGCCGAGGTGAAGCTGAAGGAGCTGCGTCCGGAGAAGAAGGAAGAGGAGAGCATCCACGCTTCCTGGGCTTTGGCCGCCGGCATGTGCCGCCTGGATGGTGCTTACCCACAGCTGGTTTCGACTCTGCTTTACGGCACCGATGACCGTGAGCATGAAGAGGACCGCGCGCCGCGTCGGGATGAAGAGGTGCTGCGTGGTGCTGCCGCGATGGCGCTCGGACTCTACGGTGCCCCTGGTGCCAAGTCGCAGATCTCCTTGTGCCTCGATGCCGACGGTGTCGACCCTTCCTTCCGCGGTTATCTGGCCATGGGCCTTGGCATGCTCGCCACCCACCCGGCGGATGAGCTGCTGCTGGAGCTGGCTAAGGATCGTGAAGCACCGATTCAGACCCGTCGCGGTATCGCTGCCGGTCTGGGACGCAGTAACTCGGAGCGCACCAGCGTCGCATTGGTCGACATGCTGATTCGCGACCAGGACGACAGCGTCCGCTGGGCTGCATCCCGCGCCCTTGCGACCTCCCGTTCGACCGCCGCACTGCGTCGCCTGGCGCAGCAGTTGCGCACCGAACTGGACCGCAAGGAGCACGATCCGCAGACTGCGCACTTGGTCCTCGGGTTGGGCTTCCTGGGCGACGCCCACGATGGAGCCACCATCTCTAGTATGTTGGCTGGTATGGACTTCCGTCAAGAGAGCCGCCTTCTGGTGGCCCTGCGAAAGTACTAAGATTCCTGCGGGAATGTCATTCTGGGGGTAGGATTCGTTGAACCCGATCCCCCGGAACATGACAAACCCTTTTCATCCAGACTCCCACCAGCAACTGACCGACCCCAGCTATCGGGCGGCCATGCTGGTCAAGATCGAAGCACTGATTTCGGTCCTTCAGGTTGCGCGCACCAAAGTGGTGCGCAACCTTGATACCCCCGGTGCCGATGCCGCTCGACTTGCTCGGGTGAAGCTTCAAGTGGAGAACACATTGAAGGTATGTCGCAAGGCGCAGACAGCCCTGCGCGGTTCCGAGCCGATCTCCGATGAAGAGATCCTCAACACCGACATCGATGCGCTCTGCTCCCAACTGAGCGCGATGCCGATGGAGTAAGTCAGGGGCCGAGAGCGATAAGCTTCATTGTCAGTCCCATGATGGTTGCCCAGGTGAGATTGACTAGGGTTCCACCGAGAAAGAATCCAGGGTTCTCCTGAATCTGTTCCTTTCGCACGAGGGATTTGCCGGCGATGATGAGTGCGATTCCCGTGGTTGCCCCAGCAAGAATGAACATCAGGGTCAGCAGGTTTTCCATTTTCCCGATAACGACACTCGCAGGGAAGCGCCCCTCATAGGCAACTGCTTCGGGCTTATCCTGAGGAGAGTCATCTTTCTCTTCCGGTGGCGCGAAGAAAAAGCGGAGTATTGGTCCACTCAATAAAAGCGTGACGATAGTTCCAATCGCGATGACTAGCGCCTTAGCCTCTAAGGAATGAGCAAGTGGTAGTTCCATAGTTAGTGCCTATCCTGGAGATGAGTGAGGTATTCACGGATGGAATCTTCCATCGCGAAAAGGTGTTTCGCATGGGCGGCTTTGAGTGCTTCGGAGATGGATTGTTGACGAATACCCAAGGCCTCGGCCGCAGCTTGCTGGGTGTGCACCCGGCGAATGGCATGCGTAGCCTGGGCTCGTGACGGTTTCCAGTCTTCCATGATGTCTGCGTGGAGCCTGGCGGCCGCTTCGATGAGAGTTGTCATGGGGGTTGGGATCCAATCGATTTGCATCCCAAACAACAGACCCTGATTCTCCGTTCGCTGAAGTGTCTGCGCAGCCAAGTGGAAGGCGGATCCATCCATGTCAGGCGCATAGTTGGAACTTTGGCCAACATCGATTTCACCGGAGGCAATTGCGACGCGGAATTTCGCCGGCCAAATCTTTAAATTCAGGATGGCCACGAAGTCAAAGGCGTGGTCGAGGCGAAGGAGGAGGCCAGAGACTTCGTCCATTCCCTTGGTCGTTACTGGGTTGGCTGCCCAATGGTCAGGCCAGCGATTCGCAAGTTCTTGAAGGACTTCCTCAATCACCTCTGCAAGGTGGGTGCGGTTCTGTTGCTTTCGCGAGCCCACAAGGTCCGCGACTAATGCGAATCGTTCTCCGGTATCCACCAATGCATAATACAGGCGTTTTCGCCTGAAAACCAAAAAAACAGACTAAAAAACCTGTCAAGTGCCCCAATCCCGCGCGTAGCGGTAATCCAGGTTCACGGTACGACTGGCGACCTTGGCGATCAGCGGCGGGCGTCGCTTGTACTGGTTGAGGCGGACGCGGCGGGCGATGGCGTCGATGAACTTGGGATCGAAGCCTTCCTGCTCGAGCACTTCTGGGGCATGACGTCGGTCGATCATGCGGAAGAGGAGGGCGTCGATGGCATCGTAGGAATAGCCGAGTTCCTCTTCGTCGGTCTGGCCATCCCAAAGGTCTGCGGAGGGTGGGCGATTGATGATGCCAATCGGAACACCGAGATGCCGCGACAATGCGACCACCTGTGATTTGTACAGATCGCCGATTGGATTGATGCCCGACGCCATGTCGCCATGTTGCGTGCCATAACCCAACATCAACTCGGTCTTGTTGGAGGTACCGAAGACCAGTCCGCCATCCCGCGCCGAACGATCGTAGAGCGTGATCATGCGTAGGCGCGAGAACACATTGCCCCGACGCAACCGCACCGCGTTGATGGATGTGTCATCCAAGTCCGGGTGCATCTTGAGATACGCATCGGCCATCGGCGAGATATCCACCGTCTCCAGCGCGACGCCCGCATGTTCCGCCGACTCAATCGCAAGGGCCAGGGAATCCGGATGACTCTCGCGATAAGGCATGGCCACGGCGAGGACATGCTCGGGTCCGAGCGCCCGCGCCGCGAGTTCCACCACCAAGGCACTGTCGATGCCACCGCTCAATCCCAACACCGCCTTCTTCATGCCGACGCGATGCGTCTCTTCACGCAGGAAGCGCACCAACACCCGCTCGGTCAGAGCGACGTTGCAGCCAGGCGGGGGAGGCATGTCGGACATGGCGATTCTCTAGGAATCCTCCGCAGGTGCGGTTGGATCCGGGCGTTCCAAGGCCAAAGCATCGGGGTCATCCAACAGACGTGCAAGATGCAGGCGCACGAGTTCGGGGCGGGCGTCGCGCAGCAGTGGAGTCTGCATCCGCGCGCGCTTCAAGGATTCACTGTCGATGCGATGCACCAACAGTTCCTCTTCCTCCGCATCCGCCTCGGCGACGCTGAAGCCGAAAGGATTCAACACGCTCGATCCACCCCAGAACATGGTGCCATCCTCAAAGCCGACGCGATTACAGCGCATCACCCAAGTCTGGAAGAACAAGGACTGCGCCGAAGCCAAGGTGCGCCAGGCCTGATGCGAACTCAGTTCCGGTTCGGCCGTATCGATGCCGCGCGCAGGTGATGCCACCGGCACGATCAAGCCGTCGACGCCCTGCAGGAAATGCAGCCATGCCGCCGACAAGTGCCATGCATCTTCACAGATGAGAATGCCGAACCGTCCGTGCTTGGAATCAATCGCGTGGAAGTGTTCGCCGGCCGCGAAGTAACGCCCTTCCTCGAAGATGCCGTAGTCCGGCAAGTGCACCTTGCGATGCACGCCCCGGATCTGACCATCTTCCGCGAACACCGCGGTGTTGTAGAAGCGATGATCGCGGCTCTGCTCGACCAAGCCGAAGACGATGCTGCAGTCCTTCGAGCGCGCGACCAACTCGGTCACACGTGGGTCCTCCAAGGTCATCGCGACTTCCTGGGTGAGATCCCGTAGGAAGTAACCGGTGACCGACAACTCGGGGAATACCGCGAGTTGGGAATCCTGTTCCAGGCAACGGTCGAGCCACTGGTGATGGGCTTCGAGGTTGTCTTGGAGCACGCCCAACTTGGGGCGCATTTGGCAGAGGGCGACGCGGCAATCCATGGTCAGCGCAACGGGTGCTCTTCGAGCACCGTGCGCACGATGGTATCGCCGTCGAGCTCTTCAGCCTGAGCTTCATAGCGCAGGAGCACGCGATGACGCAGGGCGGGGAACAGGGCATCGCGGAGGTCTTCCGGTGCGACGTGGCCGCGACCACGCAACAGGGCCAGACCACGGGCACCGGCGAGGGTGGCCAGACCACCGCGCGGACTGGCGCCCCAAGTGACCGATTCGCGCACCAAGGTCGGTGCAGAAGGATCCTGTGGGTCGGTGGCGCGCAGGATCGCAGCGAGTTGCTCGAGGAAAGC
>JBMYYH010000004.1:0-59302 GCA_049609225.1 Planctomycetota bacterium
CGTAGTAGCTACGTGGCTGCGGGTCTGCATCCTCGTCGATCTCGAAAGGACCACCGAGCTGGACTGGGCCAGACATGGTTGCGCCATTGTCGTTCGACCACCAGAAGACTGGTTGACGATCCCAGCTGGAGCCAGGGGTCATGGAATCATCGCAGGCGAACATGAAGAGCATCTCGCCATCCATGTAGCAGGCGATGTTCTCGACATCCTTGATGTTGGTGCCGGACTCATCGACCATGTCGAGGTCGTGCTCCGTGAAGGTCGCGCCACCATCGGAGGAGACCCAGAGGAAAGGCTCCTGATCGCCGGTTGCGGCATGACGCTCGAAGCCAATCATGACGTTGTCACCTTCGGCGTTCATGTGGTACATCGTGGTGTCTTCGGCCAGACCGGTGACGTTCATCTCAGCACCCCAGGCGCCAGAGGTGAGGTCGCGGTTGCGATAGAAGACGATGTCGTTCGAGGCCGAAGTGGCGCCCGGGACGGTGTCTGCGTGCCACGAGAAGTGGGCGCGGCCGCCGGTCACCACGATCTGCGAGATGCAGTCGTAGGAGGTGAAGAAGTCGACATCGAAGACGGTCGTGTTGACCTGCTCGTAAAGGCCGAGGTTGCCGGTGGTGAGATCCAGGGTGGTGTACCACTGATCATCCATGGTGGCGAAGTTGAAGTCATCGACCCAAGTGATGTGGGCCGTGGAGCCTTCCATGTCGCAGTCATAACCACCGAAGTCGACATCGGCGCCGACGTTGCTGATGGCAGTGAAGGTGCCGGAGAGACCAGCTGGGCCAGTGGTGCTCCAATCCGCGTAGAGCTCGTTGACAGAGCCAGCACCGTTGATCGCCAGGACCAGGATGTTGCTGCCATCGACGTAGACCTTGGGGTTGTCGACGTCGCCTGGGTACATGGTGCTGTTCCATGTGGTGCCGTTGTCATCGGACCAGGTCACGTAAGCGCGCGAAATGGCGGCGACGCTGTCGTAGTCATCGTAGGAGCAGTAGATGGTGCCGCTATCGACCTCGGTGAAGGGATCATCGACATCCAGGCTGAAGGTGGAAGCATCCACGGCGCGGAATTCACCATTCCAGGTGTGGCCGGCATCGGTGGAGACGTTCATCCACACATCGTCATTGGAGGTGGAGGCGCCACGCTCATCGGTCCAGGCGGCAACCCAGAGGTCGCCATCGGTGCGGAGCGAAATGCCACTACCGTTAGAGCCGTCCGGAGAGACGCTTGCCAGGGGATCGTCGATCTGGACGCTCGGGCGGGGATTTTGTGCTGCTGCGGCTGACACCATGAGGCTGGCGCAGGTCGCGAGGGTCAGAAAGTTTTTCATGTTTCTTGATGCTTGCCGGAGGGTGGCGGGAATGCGGACCAGAAGGTGATCCACTGAGGAAGGTCCGGAGTCTAGCAAGGTCCTGGGGCTGCCCTCAGCGAAATCCCCAGGGAAAAACCCAGGTAAAGGCCACGGGCCCTCCGGAATGGGGCTGTGCCCCAGGCTCGCGCCGTTTAGGGGGCCTCTTCGAGGCCAAATTTCATGGTCAAAGTTCCCGGGATGGGAGGGAATTTGACCTCCATGCGCCAGGCGCGGAAGTCTTGCGGCTTCCAGCCAAGGCGGCCCCAAACCAGGTCGGCCATGCCGCCGTAGTTTTGAATCAGAGGAGTGGCGACCGAAGGCGAAGCGCCACGCAATTGACGTGGTGCAGAGCTCAACGGAAGTTCGTCGACATAATGCGATCCATCGACGTGATGGAAATCCAGCGACAACTCCGAGGTAGGTGGAGAGGGGATCTCCATGTCCTTGTGCAGGAACAGGTCGAAGACCAAAGTCTCCACAGGGCTGCCGAGATAGAGATGGAGTTGACCGTCTTCGTCGCCCGGTGCCTTGTAGCGAGGGACATCCAGCAGGTTGAAGTGCCCGAAGCAGACATCGCCGATGCCGGTGTTGCCGATGGGGCCCTTGGCGAGTTCAAAGAACTCCACATGATTCACCTTGCGCACGCGCACCTCAGGGGTGGGAGAGGAGGTGTAATCGCCCAGGAGGGAAGGTCCTGGGCCGTTAAAGCGCGGATCGAGAGGGATACGGCCGGTGACAGGAACATCGTTTCCCTCGCCATCCTGGGCGGAATGGCGCAAAAGAACCCAGGAAGCATCGGGCCGGAAGCGCCTCAGGCCGAGCAGGCCCCCGATAAATGCCTTATCCAGCATGGTCGGGTCCTCAGGGTTTGGCGCGAAGAAGAAAGAGGAGAAGCGGACGTTCGCCTGGATGCCCAGGAGCCCACTGTTGCCCTGGAAAGCAAGGCGCCGACTCTCTTCCAGCCGCGATGAATCCCCCTCTTGCAGGGCCATGCTGTCGAGCAGCAGTTGCAGGGTGGGGCGGTCGCCGGCATGACGCACCACCATTTCCTGAAAGGTCTGGAAAGCGTGGTCTGCTGCGGTGACCTGGGAGGCAGGGACGCCACGTGTGCCCAAGGCTTCCAGGAAGATCTGGAATCCAGAAGGTCCTGGGATGAAGGACAGCGTGCTGTGGTCTGGGGTCTCGTGGACCAGCTTTGAGACCTTCCAGGCGAGGTTCTTATTCAGCTTGAATTCCCGCGCGATTTCCTGCGGGCGGGCATTCAGAACCCCTGCTCCCGATAGGAGGTCGGTCAGGGCCCCACGAAGGCTGCCGAGGCAGTCGTGGTAGTCTTCCTGGAAGGTGGATGTAGTCTCTGGTCGCATGCCTGAGTGTCAAAGAATACCCGCTGCGGAGGGCAAAAGCACATGGACTTGGGAAAAACCTGGAAAATTCCCCAGGGAAACGGGTTGGCTTGCTAAACTCCTCCCATCATGAAGTCCTTCCTTGTAATCTCCGCCCTTTTTCTTGGCTCGGCAACTGCTTCCGCGCAGACCGTCGTCCTCGAGGATGATTTCCGCGATGGCATGGTCGATCCCATGTGGACGGTTACTTTCAACCCATTCATCTTCTGGAATGTGGTCGAGACTGCTGATGAGTTCCACTACATGGGAGTCACCACGCCCTTTGGAGCCACCGATGAGCGGTACGCCCTCAATGCGACCGTGCCGGGTGGCTTGGGTGGAACTTGGCAAGTGGATGCCGCTCTCTCCTGGAATGAACAGATCGGATTCAATCCTGGCGAAAATTCCATGGTCTTTCACATCCGCATGTTGGATGTCAGCGGTGGCGAGCTCGCTAGCTTCCGCATCGACGACACCAGCAGCACCGATGGAGGGGATGTCACCTTGTTTGGAACTGGCAATGCCGTGTTCCCATCCATTCCGCCGAACAGTGACTGCGAGGTCAGCCTGTGGCGCGACCCGACCAACACCACCTACTACTCCCTGGATGTGACCGGTGGTCCCAGTGCAACCGGAGTCTTGGGCCTGGTCAATGGTGTGGTCGATCAAGTGGAGTTCTACGTCTCGCATACCGCGATGGGCGGTCCCTTTGGTCCTTTCTTGGCGCAACTGCATCTTGATTACATCCGCGTCTGGGATGCACCGCGCAACAACTCGGTGTTCCTGTCCACGCCTGGCCTCATCGCCGGTGCTCCCGCTACCTTCTCCATCGTCAACGCGACTGCCAGCGGCACGGTGTTCCTCGGTTACTCCCTGGCTGGAAACGGTCCGACCGCCACGCCTTATGGCACCGCGGATCTGAGTGCACCGATCAACAACTTCCCGCCGGTTCTTGCTGACCCGGCTGGAAACGCAACCATCAACGTCAACGTGCCTGCAGGCACGAGTGGCACCACGGTTTGGTTCCAAGCCCTCGACCTGGGAGCTGGCGAGCTGTCGAACGGCATTGCTGAGACCGTGCTCTAAGGGAATCCATCATAGACAGGGGATTCTTTTTTTGGGGCCGCCCAGCGAGGGGCTGGGCGGCCTTTTTCCTACCCTCACCCGCAATTCGTGATGAAAGCACTCCTTCCAATCCTTGGCCTCTGCTTGACCGCTGGCGCCGCCTCCGCGCAAAACATCGTCTTCGAAGACGATTTCAACGATGGCATCGTCGCTCCCATGTGGACAGTGACCTTCGATCAACTTGCCTTTTGGAATGCTGGTGAATACACCGATTCCTTTCACTTCACGCAGTTGACCACGCCTTTCGGCGCTTTCGATGAGCGCTACACCCTTGCCACCACGATTGCAGGTGGTCATCAAGGTGCTTTCCAACTCGACAGCCGTTTCCGCTGGAATGATCAGCAGACTTCGGGAGTCGGGGATGATGCCATGGTCCTGGTCGTGCACCTCTACGACGCGGCGGGTACGGATATCGCGCGGTTCGAATTGAACGATACCAGCCAGCAGAACGGCGGCGACGGCACCTTCACCGGTGGTACCAGCGCAACCCTTCCCAACTTCCCGGCCGACACCGGTTGTCGCATCAGCTTGATTCGCGATGCCAGTGACAACTTGAGCTACACCATCGAAATGGATGGTGGCATGAGCGGCAGTGGCTCGCTTGGACTTGCTCCTGGCGATGTCGCAGGTTGCGCTTTCTACGTCTCGCATACTTCGGCTGGCCCTTTCGGACAGACCTTCGGGCAACTGCACTTCGATTCCATCCGCATGTGGGATGCTCCCCGAGATGGTGATGTTCTGCTGCAGAACATCGTCTTGATTGCCGGATCGACGGCGACCTTTGATGTGTTTGAAGCCACTCCAAGCGGCACCGTCTTCCTCGGTTACTCGCTCACCGGAGCAGGCCCCACGCCGACCTCCTTTGGCGTCGCCTCCTTGAGTGCACCGATCGGCAACTTCCCGCCTGTCACGGCGGATGCCAGTGGCGCCGCTTCGATCGACGTCGCGATTCCTGCAGGTACCAGTGGTACCACCGCTTGGTTCCAGGCATTGGATCTCGGCAGCGGAACCTTCAGTAACGGTCTCGAGCGGACCGTCCTCTAAAAGCTCACCTCCTGTCCCATGGTTGGGCTTCGACGATCAATCGTCGAAGCGCCAACCGACCGGGAAGTCCTTCGGCACCTCTAGGCCGCGCATCTCGGCGCGCAGGAACTCATTGGGGATGGGGCCGGCATGCAGGATGGCATCGTGGAAATCACGTTCTTGCCAACCGCCCTCGATGACCATCTCGCGGTGCAGCGCGCGCAGTTGCAGACCGCCCAACATATAGGCGCATTGATAGAGCGGACCATAGCCGCCTTGAATGCTGCGTCGGACCTCTGCGGTGGCATTGCGTCGTTCGTGGCCCACTTGCTCGACCAGGAAATCGACGCACTCCTCCGCGGTCCAATCACCAAGGTGATAGCGCAAGGAGAAGAGGATGCGGGCGCAACGATGACTGCGCCAGAACAACATGCCGATGCGGTCTTCCGGTGTGCGATGGAAGTCCAGATCCCAAAGACGTAACTCCCAGTACAGCGCCCAACCCTCGACCAGGAAGGGGGTGTAGAAGAAACGTCGGTGCGGATTCCAACGTTGACTCATATAACCCTGCAGATGGTGTCCAGGGATGAGTTCATGATGTACCGTGGCGCGGGAGTAGGGCTCGTTGTTGCCGCGCATCGCCATGCGCTTATCCCCATGCTCCATCTCTTCCATGGGATAAGCGATGGAGATGACCTCGCCGCCGGTGAAGTAGGGTGTGTACTTCTGGCGCTGCAGGCTCATCATGTCCATGCGCCAAACTTCTTCGGCCAAGGCGGGAATGGTGACGAGATCGCGTTCCTTGAGGAAGGCCACGGCTTCGTCGGCCAGCATGCTGATCATCTCGGCCTGGCCCCCGGGTAGAGCATGGATCTCCTTCACGGCTTCTTGGGCGGCTTTCCAATCGTCGCCTAACCCCAATTCCTGCGCCGCCCGACGACGTTGTTCCATGCACCACTCCAACTCTCGTTCACCGATGGCGATGAGTTCCTCTGGAGTGTAGGCGATGCGTTCATAAGCGAGCGCCTGCAGCAGGGCTTCACGTCCGATGGGGTTGCCTAGAAGTCTGTCTTCTTCTTCCGGATCGATGCCGCCGAGGTCTTCGCGTAAGAACTCCGCATAGGCCGTGATTTCCTGATCCAGGGCTTTCCATGGCTGACGGCACCACCACCCGAACAAAGGGTCATAACCATCGTGGTCCTGGAACCAATTGCGCAGACTGCGTTGCAGTGCCTCCACCTTGCCGGCAGCGCGGTTCGCGAGGGTGGGGAGCACCTCCTGCTCGGCGTTGGCCAAGGCCTTGCGCTGTTCCAGCATGACGTCGGTCGCATTGTGGAGGATTTGCGCGCACCATTCCCCTTGCACCGGCAGACGTGCGACGCGATCCTCCAACAAGCGCACCAGAGGGGGTGCAAAGCTGACATAGGGTGCAAGGTTGGCGTCGCGATTACGATTCAGCGCAATCTGACGGCGATCGTAGTCGACCTGATTGCGCAACAGATGCCAGTCGATGCGGCTGCGATGATCCAGTGCCTGATAATCGAGAGCATCCAGATGCTCCATCCAGGTCTCCGCGAGTTGCAGTTTGCGCTTGGAGCCCGCACTGCTCAACGGGAAGGACCAAAGGCGTCCGAGGGCGTCGCGGTCAGCGCGATACTGCTGGATTAACTCCACGGTGGAGGCATCGGCCAACAGGGTGGAGCCCTCGGCGGAAGTGGGTGGCGTGGTGGGGGAGGCGTCGGCCTGGGCGGCGAGCAGCAGCAGGGGAATGCACAGCATGGCCGAAGCCTAGCAGAGCAAACTGCGACGCAGGCTCCTGCGCGACCCACCGTCACGCAGGAGCCTTGTGTTCGTGTCTAGTCGACGGCCGGCGCTGGCGGAGTGCCACTGCCACGCCGCGAGACCAATGCATCGATGCCGCTGATCAGCAGAACGATGACTTCGATGCCCCAGTAGATGTAAAGCGCCATCGCCACACCACTGGTGAATCCATAGCTGTGCAAGCCGACGTTCAGCAGGTTTACGCCCCACCAGGATGCCGAAACTACGGCGCCCCCGATGACGGCCAGGTTGGCGAGCCCGCGGTCACGGATGTATCCGCCGAGCCGGGCGTGCAGCACTACCAACATCCAGATGCAGATCAGCAAGGCGCCGTTCTCTTTCGGATCCCAGCCCCAGAACCGCCCCCAACTATCATTCGCCCAAACGCCACCCATGATGGTGCCGAAGAGAGAGAACAGCAGGCTGAAGCAGACGGTGCCGTAGGTCATCCGCGAGATGCCTTTGTAGAACTCCTTGTCGTCGCGACGGAAGCCGAACAGCTTGGCGAAAATCCACACATGCGCGATGGCAGCTGCGAGCAATCCCCCGGCATACCCCATCGTGACGGTAGTCACATGAATCGCCAGGTAATAGTTGGTGTCGAGCACCGCCACCACTGACGCCATCGTGTCGCCCGCACTGGCGACTTCCTTCAACTCATAACGCCCCGCCAGGAACATGCCCGCGGCGCCGAGGAAGGCGGCAAGGAACAGTGCGATGCGTTGGCGCGTGATCCATTCCATGAACATGCAGGCGTAAACCGTGACGCAGGTGATGAACAGGATGGTGTCGTACAAGGAGACCACCGGCGGACGATCGCGAATGATGCAGCGCATCACGATGCCGACGGTTGCAAGGCCGACCGCACCTATGATGAAGCCCCAGGTGCCGTAGTGCAGCCATTTCTGCTTGGTCGCCAGGAAGCCGATGATGGCCAACAGGAAGGCGAACAGGTAAAGGATCTGCGACTTGAAGAACGGATCCAGGTGGTACATGCGCACTTCCAAGGGGATGTGCCCATATTCCCCACGCGCTTCCGCAGCGGCGACCACCAGACCATGCAACTCCTGCAAGGTCGCGGTGAAAGCAGTCTGGTCGTTCTTTTGGGACTCCAGGCGCTCGAACAAGACGCTCATCTGCACCTGGGGCGCGACATCAAGACCTTGGCCGCGGAAGGCCTGGTACATGACGTTGAAGGGGCTCCACCATGCCGGATCGGCTTCATGCGTGTGCCCGGTGTGATCGGTGTGGTCCGGCTCCGACGGCGGGAACAAGGTGAGGGCGCGGAAACCGGCCTCCCCGGCGATGTCGAAGGTCGAGAGCAGCGTGTTGAGGGCCGCGTACTCTGCACTTTCGGTGCCATGTACGCCACCGAACAGCTGCAGGTCGCGTGCATAAGGCAAGGTCCAGGCATAACCCGGCTGCTTAGGACCGAGGACTGCCGTCAAGGCTGGATGTCCATTGGTCGGGAAGTCGAGGCGCGACATCGCCAACATGCTGCGCAGCGACTCATAGGACCTCAAGTCTTGTGACAACTTGAGGAAGTTGCGCTCCAAAGCATTGCGCTTGGCCGCTTCGACGTCGAAGGCCTTCTGTGCCTCCGCATCGATCTTGGCACGCGCAGGAACCAGCTCGTTGTAGCTGTACCAGGCACGCTTCTTCTTCGACTTCAAACCGACTGCGTGCAGCACCGCATCATCTTGCACGCGGAAGCTCGGGTAGTTGTCGGCCTGCTCAGGGAAGAAGAAAACATCCAGCAACCAACGATCCTGGTCGAGCTTGCTGTCATCGTCCAACTTGAGGGTGCGCTTGCCATTGAAGGTCAGGAGATGAAGACCCGCAATGCTGTGCATCGGCTTGACGCGGCCGCCATCCTGCACCGGTAGGGTGCTGAACAGCTCCACGATCTCATCGCTCCACGGCTCATGCCGGGAATCTTCCTGCGCCGACGCGGTGGTGGGGGCGAGCAGCAGGAACAGGGCGAGGAACATCGAAAGGGAAACGAAGCGGTTCATGCTTTACCTCCCGTCGCGGTACGACGTTTGGTCTGTTTGCGGATGTAGTTCAACAAGGTGCGGCCGAAGGCCATGACGAGGCCAGCGGTGATCACCCAAAGGCTGTATTCCGGCCACTTGTCGGAGGGGTTGTTCACCACCGAGAAGACCGAGAAGAATGGACCTTGATGTCCCGGAGTATCGGGACCGTAACTGGACTGGAACAGGACTAGGCCGCCGTCGCGCAGAGGCTCATTCATTTGAATCAGCACCGGGCGCTCAGCCCCATCCATGATCTGCGTGACCTGACTCTTATAAGCCTTGGCCATGCCGATCCCGGGGTGATCCTCCTTCATGAAGTCCTCGAGTCGAATCTCGAAGGGCATCGGGTAGGCCATGCGATCGAGCTCAATCGCGAACAGCTTATTGTCGACCTCGAACACCCATGGTGCGCGCTGTGCAGCCCACAGCAAACCCGGCTGACGGCTGCCATCCTTGCCGAGCACGTTGACTTCCATACCAGCGAGATTGCGCTCATGCTCCTTTTCCGCATCCATGGCGAGCAGACCGAAGTTGTCGACGATGGCGCTGGCTGCGACCCAATTCGGTCCCTTCGGGAGCGCATTGGAGTTCAGCAGGAAATTGTGTAGTTCCAGCTCAAAGGGCCAGCCCTCGGCAGAGAAGGTGCGTTTGCGGTCGCCGGTGAGGTCGGTCAGGAACTCATCGGTGATCGACCATTCCTTCGGCTTGGCGAGATCGCTCATCTCCCAGACGGTGACCTCCCAAAGGTGCGAACTGCGGAACTCCGAAGACTGTTGGCCTTCGTACAGCAACAGCGAACCTTCTTCGGCCTTGGTCAGCTTCACCAGGCCTGCAACCAGCATGAAGATGATGCCGAAGTGGATGACCAACACGCCTGCGTTGCGCGCGTGCCACTTGATGCGCAAGATGCCGCCGACGATGAGGTTGATGGTAAGCAGCAGCATCACCGTGACGCCGCCGGGGAACATCGGGATGCCGCCCGGTGTCGACACGAACCACGAGTTGAAGAAGATCTGCTTGGCGTCGTAGAGGCCGTTGTCCTGTTGGTACAAGGTGCCGAACAAGGTCAGCATGAACAGGCACAGGAGCAGCACGCAAGCCAGGCCGTAGCTGCCGAAGAGTTTCACGATGGCGCGCATCACTGCACCTCCTCAATGGTCTCGGCGAAGGCAAGCATCGCGTCGCGGTGGGTCTCGACCTCGTCGGTGGGGCCGAGCATCTTCAGGAACAGAGCATCATTCGGACGCATCAGCGCCAGGCCGATCAGGGTGCGTCCGCTCGAGGCTTCTCCCTCACGGCTGGTGAACTCGCCTTGTGCGGTCAGCAGGATGGCAGGTTCGCCGAGGAAGTTGACCCGCGGGAGGGCGTCGATGTCGGCTTCGGTGATGGTTTCCATGCCCATCTGGCCGCGCCAACGATTGAGGTTCGGCAGCAAGCCGCCGCCGTCTCCGCCAAGGACCGAAAGCCAACATTGGGTCTGTTCGCCGACCTTGAAGTTGAGGGCACGCATGCTGCGAGGTCCGGCATCCGACCATCCCTCGGGCAGGAAGAAGCGGAATCCAGCCGCGACGAAACTGCCGTCGTCCTCTTTCTGCGGACCCGTGGGGGCAGAGTGGGAGGCGTGGTCCTCTTGCGCGCTATCGCCCATGCCAGGAGGGGCAATCGAATCGCAGAACATGATGAAGGCTTCGCGCTCCGCTTGGATGATCTCGAGCGGCGCCGTCATCTTGACGAAGATCGTCGCTTGTGGCGTGGAGATCAAAGTACCGAGCAAACCGAAACCGGAGACCGCCACTCCATCCATGCCCGCGAAGGAACCTTCAAGTTCGAGGAAGGATGCATCCCGTCCAAACAACTTGATGGTAGGGAGAGCAAGCAAGGCTTCCTTCGTGGCTTCCTCCAAACCCATCTGCGTGCGCCAGCGGTTGAGGTTCGCGACCATGCCGCCACCATCACCACCGAGCAGCGTGACATAACACTCCGCATTCTTCACGCCTGCAGGATGCAGGTTGATGAAGCGCATGTCGGTAGGTTCATTCACGGTCCAACCATCCGGAAGGACATAGTGAAAGCCTTCCTCTTCCGTTTGCTGCTGCTTGGCAATCGCATTCGGATCTTGACGCCCAAAGCGTTCATAGGAGGACATGCCGAGGCGTGCGCGTGATGGAGCCGACTGCACCGTCGTTCCGGCGCCGAGATCGACTTCCGCAGGTGGACGGGAACAGGCAACCGGCGCGAGGAGGAGCGCCAGCAGGCTGCATGTTGTGAGGCGGGGCGACCGGCCTGCACGGGGAAGGAATGAGACCATTGGGTGAAGAGTCATGGCTCCGGTATTCAAGACTTCCGGGTCGGTAATTGTATCGCGGCGTTTCTGGGGGAAAACCCCGAACCCGCGCTAATTCTGAGAATGCTACTCAGGATGCGGACTTGGCGCCGCGCTTGTCGCTTTCGACGGACGAGTTTTCCCCTGGACGCTTCCAGGCCCGTGAATGGTGTCGCACTGCACCCCATGGTTCATCTTGAACGGCTTGTGGCGTTGTTTCTTTGCTCCTCTAATAGAGATGCTTGTCGCATACTAGGCCAAAATGTCTTCCAAAGCTTGAAACTAGGGACGGGGAACGAGAAAAAAGCACGGATTAGTTTGTGTAAGTGGAACTCTTTTCGATTTCCTCGGCCAGTTGGAGATCGGGACCGAATCCTCCATTGCTGTTCGCCGCAGCAATGGGAGAGGATTATCGGCGATGTGGAAGAGTTTCGTCAAGCTCCGGTCAGCGAGGTTCGCATTTGCTTGAATTTGGCCTGGGCCACCGCCGCGATCTCGATAGAAAGTGGCAGCTACGAGTTGTACCCACGCGAGGAGTGAATCGTACTTAGCAAGGATTTTTCTCTTCATCATCGAGAGGAAGGAATGAAGACTAGAATAGCCATGTGACCGAAGAACGTCTTGCCAGCCTTCTTGCTTCCATGGATATGGAGTTACAGGATCGGGTTTCCGCCTTGACCGATGCCTTGAGTCAAGTACCCGTGCAGCGGTTGCATCTGGCGCAAGCGATGTTGGAGGTTGTTCATTATTTGGAAGGACCAGGCGCCACGGATGCCCATTGTCGAAGTGTCGCGGTCTACTTCATCGTTTCGAAAAACGCAGGGCTTGACCGCTCCCATTTGCCTCCGGATCTTGCCAGCATCATGAACGACATTGCCGGCGCCATGCACGACGCTATTTCCGCTCCACAAAGCGCCGGCAATTTCCAAGCCACGCCTGTGCAACTGGTAGAGCGTCTACAAGTGGTTCTCCGCGCATCCTAAGAAGGAACCAAGATTCCAACTCCAATTTTCGCATCTCCCCCTAAGGCGTCGTTCCCGTGGATGAGGAGGGCCTCATCCATTCCTTCGTGGAGTTGTGGCTGGCGCTTTCCCCATTTTTATCGCCATGTTTTTGAGCCTGCACGGCACGCAGCGGAAGGACCTTGAGTGTGACGCTCAGCCTGGAATCCCGGTAAGCTGGTCCCATCATGGCCACCGCGAAGCCTCCCGAGAAGCATTCCCGCCTGCTGCGCGCCGGTGGATGCAGTCTGCTCGGCTTGGCCTTCACTGGGATTGGTTTCTGGGTATTCATCGAGGGTGTGGCCACCGCGAATAAGCCCCATGAAGTCTCCGGTGGATGGGCGCTCGCATGCTTGGCCGTAGTGGTCGCGGTCCTGGCCGTGGTCGCCAGCGTCTTGCTGGTGCGGAACTTCCGCCATGACGGTTTGTGATGCATGAACTGGAGGCATGGCGTGTCCTTGCTCCTGACAGCAACCTTCACCGGCGGGTTTTGGGCTGGGACGTTTTATCTCCTGGTGTGGCGCAGCTTCCTGCAATAGGAAGACAACCCCAATTCGCTAGACCTACTTATCCGTCCGACGCCTTGCCTTGCGCTTGGCGCCACTCAGTGCATCCCCGAGGTCCTTCTGCGGTGCCTGCGGCTCCTTCGGCTCCGGCTTCGCCGCGGACTTGTCTTTCTTCGACGCCTTCGGCTTTCGCTTCTTCTTTTCCTTCTTCTTCGCGGCCGGCTCCGACACCTTCCCAGCCTCGGGCATTGCAGCCGCAGAACCAGCACCAGTCCTATCCATCACGGGAGTCGCTGCCACCACTTTCGCCCGACGTCGGACCTGTCCTTCCCACAGCCGACGCCATGCGATCTCCATCAAGAACAACATCAGTCCGGCAAGCACGAACCAAGAAGCCATCGACTTCCACGATTTGCCCGATCGTTCTCCGCGGTAGAGATCGGCGGCTGCAGGGTTCATGCGCCCGCCACTCAAACGTGCGACACGTCCCAGAATGCGTTCCCCACTGTCTGCCTCCATGCGCGGTTCATACTCCGGGGAGTAGGGGATCGCCAAGGGATCCATCGTGAGCAGTTCGCCCTCCTCGGTGGCTGCAGCGAAGCGATAGATCCCTTCCATGCCGATCGGCACACGTGCTTCCAACCGGTTCGGTCCGACGCGTGTCAATGGCAGGTCGGCGACTCGTCCTCCAGGGCCGACCATGCGAGCGGTCAAGCTATCGCCGGCATGCGTGGCGAGGCCGCCGGCCGCAGTCGATGCTGCATCGGGGTCGATGTCGATGGTTACCACCGCTTCACGGCCTTCCCGATGCACGGTGGAGTAGTAGCGTTGCGGTGGAGCCTGCGCGGAGATCCAGCGCGCCATGGTCACCAGGCTTTCGGCCACCGTCGGCCAGTCGGCGGCGGACACTTGGAACTTGCCACTGACCTGGCCGGTGAACGCTGCGGTACGTCCAAGACCGGCTTGCATCGTGGCCATGATGGGGGAGGCATAACTGTCAGTCGTACGCGCGCCCATCGACGCGCCGGGCCGCAGATAACAAAGGTTGTAGCCGGGGAAGTTGGCCCATGGACCAGGAGCAAGATCCGCCAAGGCCAACATGCCAAGGGTGATTTCCGAACCAGAGCCCTCTTCGATAAAGGAAGAACGTGCGGCGAGCAGAGTGTCCTGCGCGAACAAGCGCGGCAACTCCTGTGGATCCTCGGAGAAGTAGATCTCACCACCGCCACGTTTGGCGACGTCGCGCAGGAAAGCCGCATCCGCATCGGTTTCCTTACCCAAGGCGACGACCGAAACCGTCGTGTTGTAACTGGTCGTGAGCTTGTCGAGCAATTCGATATAACGCCCCGGTTCCTCGGCGTCGTTCGCATCGGCGAACAGGACGATGTGTCGATTGTTCAGTGTGGTAGCCGTCAGTTCATCGGCCGCCGCTGCCAGGCCGGTATAGGTATAGATGCCACCACCCATCGAGCGAATGCCACTGACCCGACGGGCGAAATCCTCCGGATCCGTGACCGGCGACATCGGCACGATCACGTGTGGCTCGGAGTCCACCGCAATCACCGCGACTTGGTCCACCGGGCTGAGCAAACGGATCGCTTCCATGGTGCCGGCGTTCGCGAGGTCCATCTTGGTGCCACCGCCCATGACCCCGGCGCTCATCGAACCCGAGCGATCCAAGACCACTGCCAAACCCAAGCCAGCTTTGCGATGCTCCACTCGGATCTCCATGGTGACCGGCAGGAGAGGATCGAGCGCCGAACGGTAATAACCGCCGACGCCAAAGCTGGAACGTCCGCCGGTGACCATCAAACCCGTGCCGAGATCTTCGACCTGGCGTGCGATGTCCGGCAACAAGGAGCCGAGTTCTTGTGCAGGTAGATCCTCCAGGATGATGCCGCGGAAACTATCGAGCCATTCCGGGCGTCCCTTCGGGATATCCCGCGCAGCGACCACGCGCGTATCCAAACCGGCACTGCGCAAGGCATCCGCCAGACGTCCGACGGAACCTTCGCGATTGATCAGCAACAGCGGCCGATTGCCTTCCACCCGCATCACGCCGATGCCCTGGTTGTTGGCAAGGACCGGATCCTCCTGCAGTTCGACCTGCAGTCGATAGGTGGCAAGGCCGGTTTCACGTCCGATGTCGCGGAACAACAAGCGATTCAAGCCGCTACGAACCTCGCGCGTGCCACGACTGATGACGGTCTCGCCGCGGAACAAGGTGTACTGGATCTCCGTGGCCTGCCCGGCGCGTACCCAGGCCGAGAACTGGAAGGGTTCACCCTCTTCCACCCGCGGGGGCAAATCCATCCGCTCCATCGCGACATCGTTTCGAGTCGGGCGCGCAAGGCTACGCACATCGATGCGGACGCCGCGCGCAGCCGCACGTCGGGCGATGCCATCAGGATGTTCGCCATGGAACTCGCCATCGGAGTAGAGCAGGATCGAGCCCGGGCGTTCTTCCGGGATCATCGCCAAGGCCTGCTCCAAGGCGGCACTCATGTTGGAACCGTCGAGGTCGAGGTTGCGCGTGAAGCCTTCGAAATGGAAGGCGTCGGCAGGGACTTGTTCGAGGCCGGTGTCGGCGGCAAAAGTGAGCAGAGAGATGCGGTCCCCGGCCTTTGCACCATCGGCAGCAAGACGCACCAACTCTTCCACCGTTGCATTGACGCCGCCGGGCATGGAACGCGAACGATCCACCACCAAGACCAAGTCGCGCCCTTCGACGGAACCGCCACTGTGTGGTCCGGCTGCTGCGAGAAGCAACAACAAGGCCACGGCCGCGCGCCAAAGGAATCGCATGCTGCGCCAGGGCGTGGTCTTCCACAGCAGGAAGCCCAGTGGCACCATCAACAACAACAGCTCCGGATAGAGCAGGTTCATGCACGGCCCTCCCGGCTGAGGATCCACCAATCCGCGGCAATCACACCCAGCAGCAGCAGCAACAACAGGCGCCCGAAGGGGGAGGCGGCAAAGGCTTGGTGTGCGGTTGCCGCAGCACTGCGAACGGGGGAGCGTTCGGCCTCCTCGGCTTGGCGCAAATCGGATTCGATCGGATCGGCGAAGTTGACCGCAAAGCGCGTGAGGATGGTATCTCCTTCGCGCAGGATGTATTCCGGATGCGGCGGCAAGTCTTCCAGCTTGAGCAGGCCATCCGCATACATCGGACGCTCCTCCGCATCCCACTGGAGGGTCAGATCCTTTTCACCCTCGAGTACAAATTCGAAGGCCTGCCCCGCGACGAGATTGGTCGCCCGTGGCCCTGGCAAAGCGATGCTCCGTTGCGCAACCAGGTTCGACATCAGGATCGGCCAGTCCGGCGATTGCGGGAAGGTCGAACGTTGCGGCAACAAGTTCCATTGATACCACGCGGCTCCTTGGCGACTCGCTTCGGTCAGGATCGCTTGATCACCGATCGAGACCACTGGAATGCCCAATGGCTCGAAATCCACCGCACGGGTCCAGACCACACCTTGCAGCGTGAGCCCTTCCATCAAGGGATGACGCTTCTCCGGTAGGAATCCCGTCAGGAATGCTTCCGCGCCGGAGGATTCTTCGGGGTCCCGTGGCAACTGCAGGGTCCAAGTCGGCGGTGTCGCCGCTTCATGCCCCAGGAAAAGATGCGCCTCCGCGACTCGATCGGTGAGCTCGACTTGCTCTAAAGCATTCAATAGATCCGTGAGCCGCAGTGCGTCGCGCGCGGCATCTTCCAGACCCACCGCGACACGCACCCGGCGATCCGGATTCGGATACAGACGCAAACGGTTGTCGGTCGCAAGCGCATCCTCATCCAAGCGCAACTCCACCGTGCCGACGGCAAGGTCGAGGGGAAACTCAAGATGCGTTTCCTGGTCCGCACCAAGGCTGAAGGCGCGTTCCAAGATCGCTTGCCCATCCATCCAGATCGTGACGGTACGTTCCTGGCGCAGCGATGCGAAGGAACGCACGGTGCAAGTGACATACTCCCGACCATCCCGATAAAAACGACGCGCATCCAGCAGTGCAGCATTGTCATGCGAAGATCCAAAACTCTGCACCCGCACTTCTTCGCCTAATGACAACGCCTCATTGGGGGCATGGTCGGTAAGGAACAAGACTTCTTCGCCGGCACTGAATTCACGCGCGAACTGCAGGGCGATACGGGGCGCATGATGCGCGGCTTCCGGTTTCCAGGTCTCTAGAGCCTGTCGCGCTTCGGGCAGCATCGCGCCAGGGCCTGCCAACAGGCGTGGATGATTGCCACTGCGGATCAAGGTGACGCGCGTGCGTCGGCCGTGATGCTCGAAGGTCTCTTCCAGATGCGCGATGGCGCGGGCGCGCGGGCTTTGCTCTGGATCGGAAGGGTCCATGGCGCCCATCGATGCGGAATCATCGAGCACCACCACCAGATGCGCGGCTTCGCTGTTGCCGAAAGGCTGGAAGCCGGAAAGGAACAGCGCCAACAGCAGGGCCGCGAGCATTTCCAGCCAGAAGGATGGCGTCTTGCGCAGCGGACGTCGGGTGATGCCGCTGGAATCACGGCTCTCCGGGTCCACCCATAGGAACAAGGTGCTGACGGGAGTCTTGCGATGCCGTTGGCGATAGAGATGCAGGATCAACACCGCCGGAAGCGCCGCCAATGCGATCAGACCCAGGGGTTGGGCGAACCAATTCATCGCGGCGCGACCAATCCGGAGGGGACCAGAGTCTGCATCACGGTTTCGGTCAGAGGCCGACCGGCGAGGATGCGTAGGTAATGACCACCGATGCGGCGAGTCTCGGCTTCGAGCGCATCACAATGACGTGTGAGGCGTTGGCGATAACGTCGGATGGTGTTGGCATCGACGGTGAGGTCGCGCCAACTCTCCGTTTCGACATCCTCCATGCGCAAGGCACCGGTGGATGTCGGCTCCCATTCCTCGGGATCGAGCACCTGCAGGAGGATCAGGCTGCTGGCGCGGGCGCCAATCTTCTTGAGGAAGGCGGAGGCGTCGCAGGGGAAGAGGAAATCACTCAGCAGGATGCGGATGGTGCCGGCGCGGAGCAAGGTCGCCAGGGGTAAGGCATCCAGCGGGGCATTGCCGGTGAAGGGGAGATCCACTTCCTTGGCTTGACGCAGGGCGTCGGTCGGAAGGGGCAAGGGCGGATCCGTGGCAAGCACGCTGCGTAAAACGGATTCCCCTTGGACGGCTCCGGCCAGGAAGGAAGCAAGGTCGCGCGTGGTCTGCTCCTTCGCCGGCGACAACGCCATCGAGCGGCTGCCGTCGACCAATAACTCCACCGTGGAAGCGATCTCCTCCCGATAAAGACGCGTGGTCAGAGTGCGGGTGCGCGCATAGGCCCGCCAATCGACATGGCGTAGGTCGTCGCCCGCCTGGTAATCGCGGAACTCCTGGAACTCCAAGGAAGAACCACTGCCCTTACCGAACTGTTGTCCGGCAGGTCCCCGATGGGGAGTGGCCAACGGCTCCAGGCGGAATGCATTGCCGAAGGCGAAAGGCGCGGTGTTGGAGCTCAATCCTCCTGGACCACCGCGGTTTCCGATTCGGGAGTGCGACTGGCGTTGCTACTCGCGGCCAGTTGACGAATCTTGCGTCGACGGTCGAGGGCTGACACGCCTCGCCATCCCACACATCCGATGGCCAACAACCACCACATGATGAAGCCGCCCGAGTGTTCCTGCGAGAAGCGGGAATCATGCACCGCCAATGCGTAGAAGGGATTCAGGCTGGTGCGCATGTTGGACCATTCTGGAATCCGCAACAGCACACCGAGGAGCGTGGTGAGCAGCGCGATGAGGATCGGGCTCATCGGGATGAGAATGCGCGCCAGGACGCGACGCGCAGGTTTCACCCGTGGTGCCACCAGGAAGCTGGAGGGGAACAAGGTGAGCGCGATGGAAAGCCCTAAACCGATCGCCGGTAGCGACAACCCTCCGCGGGAATAAGAGGCATTGAAGGCGACCAGCAACGGGATCGAGACCAACCCCAGTTGCAGTAGGTAAAGAGGAACCGCGCTGGTTCCACCTGGCAGGAACATCCAGGCGAAGGGTCGTTGCCACTTGCCACTCTGGATCTGATGACGACAACGCACGCCGATGTAATCGCTTTCCGTAAGGAGTGGCACATTGAGGAAAGCAAGAATGACATAGGCCATCACCGTATGCTGTCCCGTGATCGAAATATCGACATGGCTAGTCCAGAGCATGAAGATGGTAATCGCCGAGACCACACTCATCAGCAGGCATGCCCAACGCATGCGCAACAGGCCGTTTTCCTCCCGGTGGGTGATGGTGGCAATACAAGCTCCGTACAGCCAGTAGTTGAGGATGCCCAGCGCCAGCAGGGTAAGGCCGGCCGGCAACAGGAAATCCTCGACTCCGAAGATCCAGAAGAAGGCTCCACTCGACTCGAAGAGAGCGGAAGCATTCACCGTGCCCCAGATGGCAAGACTGAGGAGGCCGCAAAGGGCCAATAAGGCCAGGAGCATCGTTTGGAAGGCGCGACTCTTGCCGACACAGGCGGCAAAGATGCCAGCCAGGTTGAGACTCATCGAGATCGACAAGGTGAAGGCGAGGAAGACCGCGGAGACCAAGACATCCAAGCCGAACAAGGTGAAGCTGATCGCCAGGAAGGGAGCGAAGGCGCTGAGGAACAACAACAGCAGCATGCCCGAGGACAACCATTTGCCAAGGATGATCTGCGCGGGCTTCAAGCCACTGGTGATCAATGCATCGAAGGTCTTGTCATCGCGTTCCGAAGCCATGCTTCGATTCGCTTGCATCGGCACCATGAGGAAAGCAGCCCCCATGAAGATCAGATGGAAGACGAAGAAGAACTGCGGACCGTTCTCTGTGCGTTGATGCGGGCGTTCGCTCAGCATGGGCATCATGCTGATCGCAGCGAACAGGGCGACGGCGAGCGTCAGGAGGAAACACACGCGGAAGAACCTGCCGCGGACGGCCTGGCGGACTTCCTTGATCAGGATCGGATTGGTGTGTTCGGCGATTCGTAGGCGCAGGCTCATTGCAGGTTGCCCTCCGTGAAGCTGAGGAACATCTCTTCGAGGTCGACCTTGTGCCAATGGAACTCGATCGGACGCAGGTCCCGTTCGACCAGGGCCTTGAGCAGATTGGCGATGGCCTCTTCATCCCCGTCGAAGGAGACGATGAAGCCGCCGCGTTCCGGAGTGACCTTCTGGATGCCCGGGTATTCCATCAAGGCAAGTTCCATCGCCTTCGACTCGGACATGCCGCGGATGAAGAGCACCTGATGCTCGGCGATCTCTTCGGTAAGCGTGGTGACCAGGCCTTCCTGGACCAACTTGCCGCGTTCCAACACGATCACGCCATCGCAGGTCTCCGACAACTCCGAAAGAATGTGCGACGAGATCAATACCGCCTTGCCTTGGTCGGCAAGCGCGCGAATGAGCTCACGAAACTCCACCCGGGCGCGTGGATCAAGACCGCTTGCAGGTTCATCCAGGATCAGCAGGTCCGGGTCATGCAACAAGGTCTTGGCTAGACAAAGCCGCTGGCTCATGCCCTTCGACAGACTGTCCATCATGCGGTCGCGCACATCGATCAAGTCGGTGAAGCGGAGCACGGCATCGATGCGATCGCGTCGGGTCTGGGCGTAGAGTTTGGCGGCCCGAGCGAAGAAGTCGAGGTATTCCTCGAGGGTGGTATCGGAATAGACACCAAGTGCATCCGGCATGAAGCCGATGCGTTTATGGGCACGTTGGGGATCGACCAGGATCGATTGTCCATCGACCAGGACGTCGCCCTTGTCCGGCAGCTCAAGGGTGCTGCAGATGCGCATCGTGGTGGTCTTGCCGGCGCCGTTCGGGCCAATGAAGCCCCAGATCTGTCCAGGCTCGATCCGGAAGGATAGATCCTGCACGGCATGGACCTGGTCGAAACTCTTCGACAGGGAACGAACTTCCAAGAGAGGGTTGCTCATGCGCCTTCCTCCCCAAGGACTCCAATCAAGACATGCTTCTGCGAAATCGTTTCCCGCTCGACTCCGCCATCCTCCACGAAAGGAGACTCTTCCATGAGGCCGATGTAGAAGCGCTTGTCATGCATGCGCATCAGGTTCTGCATGATGGTGGATTGCGGTTGATCCGGGTGCGTGGTGCTGGGTGCGCTGGAACCGCCATAACCCAAGCCCGAGAGTCGCATGCTGGAACTGGAGGTGTATCCAAGAGCCACCAGATCATGAACGGTATGGCGATCGACGACACGCGGCATGGGCATCGCCGGTAACTCGCCGACCTCGATCAATGCGATTCGCCCGCCTGGCTCCAGGCTCTGGTCGGTCGGCATCATCAGATACCTTCCTGGCGCAGGCCTATAGGAAAGCGTGGCGAGGGTCGTGTCGAGACCGTTCAGTGCATAGGTGGTGTCGCCTTCCACCTCGAAATGAACCCTGCCTCTGGATGTTGCGACGGTTGCGAGGCTCTGCGGAGCGGGGAAACGCACGGGCATGAAATCGCCGCGCAAAGACCCACCGGAATCGAGGTCGTAGTGGAACTTGCGATTCGAGCTCCCCAGGAAATTGTGCTCCGAGGCCAATGCAGCGGTCTGGCCGGTGTACTTCAGGTTGTCTCGGAACAGGGAACCGGAAAAGGTGTAACGCTTGGCCAAGGTTGTGGCCATGTGGGTTTCCTGGTCCAACCAGGTCATGGAGACCACTGATTCCTTCACGCTTAGGCCTTGATGCACCAGACTGCCGCCCACGATCAGAATCGCGCAACCGATCCCGACGATCGGTGTGACGATGAGGAAACGGAAGGGCGAGTGTTTCTTGCGCTTCGAACGCAGAAACTGCACCGGTCCAACGAATAGCACGAAGACGAGCAGGATGAGGACCAGCAGCGATGGGGGCGCATGCTCCAGACCGGGTATCTTCAGTGCCATGGCGAGCATGCCATCGGTGAAGGTGCCGGCTGCAAAGACATCATCCTTATCATGATCCTCTTGGTCGACGCCCTGCACGACCAGACTGGAGTCGTCGAGCACCGGAGCAAGAAGCCGATCCAGGCAGTTCGTATCGGGGGCGAGCTCGATACGCCCAAACCCATGACGGAAGGTATTCAAGCCGGTTGGATTAAGGGGCAGGCTTCCAGAGATCAAGGAGCTGTCATCCAAGAGGTTGTCGAAGTCGACCACCAACGCGCGCGCTTGATCCTCGGTGCCGATGAGCAGGAAGTTGCCGCCGGTGCTGGTCCAGGCCAGGATCGCTTCCAGTTGCGCGGCGCTTGGCGGCGAGGAGTTCAGGTCCAACGCCACATAACTCAAAGCGGAGTAGGCGCGCCAATCCGTGGGCAGATCCTTGGGGGCACATTGGGATGCCACCACCTCATGGTTGCGCGTGGTCTTGCCGTGCAGGCTGCGCCCAAAGTTCGTGGAACTGGCGGAAACAGCCAGCATGGGGGTGGAGCGACCATGGCTGCCGGTGCCTAAGGTTCCATCCACCTGATGCACAGCCTCCATGAACAACTGCCTGCCACCATCCCTGGTGACGCGGAGTTCGGTCGTGCGCGAAGTCGTGTCTCCGAATTGGAAGGCAAGCCATTCCACCGTCTTGGTCTCGCCGGCTTCGAGGTGCATCGTCCCGGAGGTGAGGGTCTGTGTTCCCCAATTGCGATGGTTGCCCAAAGCCAGGTCGAGATCGAGGGCCACATCGCGACGATTCTCGAGTGTGATCTTTACCGGGAAATAACCCGGCAGCATCACCTTCGGCATGATGCACTCGGTACGAAGGAAAACCTTCTCATCGGGAGTGATGCGCTCGATGACCGTAGGGTCTTGGGCGAGCGCAGTGGAAGTGAGCAGGAAGAGTGCGCAGAACATCGCACCCAAGCTGCGTGGAAGGGAATCAAGCTTCCGCATCGACGACTTCCGTAGGCATGGCGTTTTCCAGTTCCGGGACCGCTGCGAGGAGGTCGTTGACCACGTCGATCGCGTGGATGCCATCGATACGTGCGCGATAGTCGAGCACCAGACGATGCACCAAGGCGAAGGGGGCGACGGTCTTCACGTTGTCGAAGCCGATGGTGGCTTTGCCTTGCAGGAGTGCATCGACTCGTGCAGCTTCACTAATTGCGATGGCGGCACGCGGCGAGGCGCCATAGCGCACGAAGTCCTTCACCGAGGCTGGGGCATCGGCGCCATGAGCATGGGTGGCGGAGCACAGCCGCGCGATGAAGGAAACCACTGCGGGCGGAAAGTGCATGCGCGCCGCGAGATCCCGGAAGTTGCGGAAGTCTTCTGCAGTGGCGACGGCCTCCGCGGCTGGCGGGCGTCCGTGGCTGCGCTGACTGATGATGGCAGTCAGGACTTCGGTATCCACCGGCGGCACATCGACCTTGAACAGGAAGCGGTCGAGTTGCGCTTCCGGGAGGGGATAGGTGCCTTCCATCTCGATCGGGTTCTGCGTGGCAAGCACGAAGAAGGGATCGGGTAGGTCGCGGGTTTCGCCGAGCACCGTGACGCGCCCTTCCGCCATGGCTTCCAGCAGCGAAGACTGGGTCTTAGGCGATGCGCGATTGATCTCATCGGCGAGCAGCATGTTGCAGAACACGGGGCCGGCGCGGAACACGAACTCTTGGCCCTTCCCGGTCTCCTGCAGGATGTGACCCCCGGTAATGTCGCCTGGCAGAAGGTCCGGAGTGAACTGCACGCGATGGAAATCCATCGACAACAGGCCAGCCAATCCCTTGACCAGTTCGGTCTTCCCCAAACCGGGCAAACCTTCGAGCAGGACGTGGCCACCGGCAAGAGCAGCAGTGACGACCGCGCGCGTCAGGCCTTGTTGCCCGAGGATGATGCGGTCGAGGCCATCAAGCAGGGACTGACCGAGAGCTCGGCAGCTTTCCACTTCGGCATCGTTGAGATAGGACGTTTGTTCGTTCATGACTGGGGATGATTCCGGAACGCCTAATCACGTTCGAAGAATCGTTTCACTGCTTCGCGATGTTCCGGACGCATCCGGCGTTGCCATACGGCGGCACCGGAAGTCTGGACTTTGACATCGGTGGACCCGATGACGTCGGTGACGGCATCTGTGGTCGGGGCCATGGTGGACAGTTGCAGCAACTGCATGGCCTCTTCGGGACTATTCGGCGCGGCCATGGCTTCCCAAGACATCTGGTCTCTCAGCTCCGCGGTTTCTTCGCCCCATGTGAGGGGCGCGGAACCTGGACCACGGCCAGGACCGCCGACACCGGCTCCCATGCCCACGCCAAAACCGAGGCCAGCTCCGAGACCATGGACCGCACAACCTGTGCAGTCGCCGTCGCCACTTCACGAGCCGCCGGGCTCTTGCTCCTCGAGGCGCCGAAGGAATTCCTCGATCTCTTCTGCGGTGGCCATTCGGCCTTGCCCAGAACCCTGCCCTGGTTTCAAGAGACCCTTCTCCGCCAACTCTGCCAACTTCTCCAAGGCTTCCTTGGAAAGGCCCTCGGCCATCGCCTGCGCCAAACGCGCGGCTTGTTCGGGCGTGAGATTCATGCTCTCCATGGAGTCACCCATCTCGGAGAGGGAGGAGGCATCGAGTAACTCCTGCAAGGCCTCCATGGCTTCTTCGGAGAGGCCCTCTTCACGCAGCTTGTCCATGATCTGCTTTTCGAAATCCGACTCCGACAGCATCTTGTCCTGCTCCATCTGCGCAGCCATCTCACTGAGCTGTTCCAAAGCTTGGGAGCGCATCTCCGGATCGGCGGACAAAGCCTGCATGGCGGCATCGGCACTTTCTTGCGCCGAACGTTCGAGACGATCCGCTTCCTGCTCTGCGATGTCTTCCAGCCGCGACTCGAACTGATCCAAGGCTTCGCGCATGGCTTCGGCCGAGGGCGTTTCGCGTTCGGTCGCTTCTTCGAGTGCAGCAAGATTCTCTTCGATCTCGTCGCGCACTTCTTCCTTGAGCTCCAAGGTCTCCTCCAAAGCAGCGGCCAATTCCTGGACCTCTTCCAAGCGCCGCTCCATCAAGGGATCGAGGGGGCTGGCAGCATTGGCGGTGCGGACGGGCACCAGGACCGTGATCAAGCAGAACGCCAAGCCCGGCAAAAAGGTTCGCGCCAGGCGTGTGTAATCCGGACGCAATCGCGGTTGCTCCATCTGCTGCACCGCCGTAGGGCCACCTTCCCATTGGTGCAGGAGTCGGCCATCGCCGCCTTGTTTCAGGTCAAGCCAAACGGCGACCTGTTCCTTACTGACCTTGCGTGCCCAATACCGACGCCCGGCCCAAAGTAAGCCAAGCCCTAGTCCAATCGCAATCGAGAGTCCATCCCAGCGATAGCCGAGCACCCTGCCGACCAGAATCGCACTGCCACCAAGGAGAAGACCTACACCGGCTCCCATGCCCATCAAGCTGAATGCGAGGGTACGGTTCCACCGGCGTTGGCCGGCGAGAATGGAGGAATCCAGGGACGCCAAGGGATGTACGGAAATAGGAGTGCCTCGGTGTCGAGGCGGTCAACTATGAGCCTAACGTGTCGTTCCACTTCGCGTGAGGTGAAACGATGCTGAAACCCTTGGTCTTTTTTCCCTATAACACCACCGGTTCCATGTCCGACGGCATCTCGGCAAGTTCGGCGGCCGTCAGCATGGCGTAGATCTCGACGGCGTTGCCGCCCGGGTCCTGCAACCACAACTCATGCAGCGGCATGTTGCGCCAAGTGGTGCGTGCTGGCTTATCGATGTGGAATCCGGCATCTCGTGCGCGTTGTTGGCATGCAAGCACCTCTGCCTTGGTCGCGACGCCAATGCCCAAGTGATAAAGGGTGTCTTGATGAAGCTCCTTGCCATCGTCGACCAGGAACACCAGACGTTGCCGTAGCCGCGCATCATCAAAGACCAAAAAGCGATCGGTCCAATAACTTGGTTCCAAGGCAAATAACCAACTGTAGAAGCGTGCGGTTGCAGCGAGGTCGGGAGTGCGGATGCTCAGGTGAAACTCTGCAGGCTCGGCCCCCGACGTCGGAAGGTCGCGCATGGCCTTGAGGATCTCCAAGCGCTTCTTGATACGCTCCCGCCCGACGCGGAAATGTTCCAGGCGTTCGGCATCGCTGAGATCCTCGTTCTTGCGGTCTGGGTCTGGAATCGGCCAATGCAGGCGTTTCGCATCGCCCAAGAAGACCGGGCAGACCTCTTCCTCACACAAGGTGATGACCAGGTCCACCGTGCTTGGAGCCACATCCTGCACGGAAGTGGATGCATGGCTCTCAAGCGAGATGCCGACTTCTGCCATCGCCTCGATGGCAAAAGGATTCACACGACTCGGAGCACTGCCGGCCGATTGCACCGTGGCATCCGCGCCGAAGAGATCGCGGGCCAATCCTTCGGCCATCTGACTTCGTGCGGAGTTGGCTACGCAAAGGAAAAGGATGTTTCGGTATTCCATGGATCAAGCGGGCGTCGGAGCATACCAACGGCGGCGCAACATCGCGGCGGCGCGCACCATCAGGATCAACACGGGCACTTCGACCAAAGGCCCGATGACCGCAGCAAAGGCCACTTTCGACTCGATTCCGAACACACCGATCGCCACTGCGATCGCAAGTTCGAAGTTGTTGCCGGAGGCCGTGAAGGAGAGCGTGGTCGCGCGTTCATAATCCGCGCCTGCACGTTTCGCCATCCAGAAGCTGGCGAAGAACATGATCACGAAGTAGATTGTGAGAGGGATGGCGATCGTCAAGACATCCCCGGGGATGGAAACGATCATCTCGCCCTTCATACTGAACATCACCACGATGGTGAAGAGCAAGGCCACCAACGTGATGGGGGAGATGCATGGCAAGAACACGTTCTCGTACCAGTCGTCGCCTTTTCTCGAGCGCAGGATCTTGCGCGTGAAATAACCACCGGCAAAAGGCACTCCCAGATAGAGCAAGACGCTCTGGAAGACCTCGAACATTGAGATCGCGACCACCGTCGGGTCGAGACCGCACCATGGCGCCACCACGCACAGGAAGAACCAAGCGTAGAGGCTGTAGGTGAACACCTGGAAGATGGAATTGAAGGCCACAAGACCTGCGCAATACTCGCGGTTGCCGTCGGCAAGGTCATTCCACACCAGCACCATCGCAATGCACCGCGCTAGACCGACCAGCACCAGGCCCGTCATGTATTCCGGCTGATCACGCAGGAACACCAGGGCTAGTAGGAACATCAGGATCGGTCCAATCAACCAATTCTGCGCCAAACTCAAGCCGAGCAATTTGCGGTCGCGGAAGACACGGCCGAGTTCTTCATAACGCACCTTGGCGAGGGGTGGCCACATCATCAGGATCAAGCCAAGCGCCAGCGGCAAGTTGGTCGAGCCTACATCGAAGCGATGCAACACCTCATTGCCTTCCGGAACGAAGTATCCCAAGGCCACGCCCACCGCCATGGCCAGGAAGATCCACAAGGTCAGCCAGCGGTCGAGGAAGGAAAGTCGGCGCGACGAATCGCTCACAGCAACTCTCCCTGCAGCTCCAAATAGCGCGCATGCGTTTCCGGGTTGATGCAGTAGCACCGGCGCGGCCCATCCACTTCACCCTGCACCCAACCAGCTTCCTTCAACTGTTTCAGATGCTGACTTACGGTCGAGGCGGCAAGGCCCACTTCTTCCGCCAAGTCTCCCGCGATGCAGGAGTTCATGGATCGCAATAGGCGCACCATCCGGAGCCGCGCGGGATGCGCCAGGGCTTTCGCGAGACCGACATATTCCTCCTCAAGGTCGGCCTGTGGCTTAAGGCTGTACACGGGCGTAGACGTACAGCAATCCGTGGATTGGGGAGCAGGAGACCTCATTTCGTAATATTACGAAACGTCGTCATCCTTGTGGCGTGAGTTCCCTAAAAAGGAGCTTCTGCCACCCAGGTACCAGAATCGGGATTCAAGTAGGGATGATGGGTCGCGGATGGTTGCCCTGAACTCCGTGAATACACGTTCTTGAACTCCGACGGAACACTCCAATATCTCGGAGAATTGGCATCTTCATCCCAATAGTGCATGGTTAGGTGCAAATGCGGCTCTAGGGATACTCCCGAATTGCCGACGCGCCCAAGGTAGGTTCCAGTAGGCAACCACGTACCGGGTTGAATATGGGAAGGAATCGTGTCTTGGCGAAAATGCAGGAGGTAAAGGTAGTAGTTCCCATGCACGTGAATCCCCACCAGGTTGTTTTCGGCTTGCGGCGGAATGGATCCAGGAGTGTTGTCCGGCGCATGGCGGACGACTTCAACCACCCTGCCGCCAGTGGGTAGATAAACGGGTTCGTCCCAGACTAGGTGGTCGTCGTTCTGTATTCCGCTGCCGGTAAAGCGTAGTCCGTGGGCATCGGTTCGAACCAGGTCCCATGCGAAATCACCGTATCCATCCTCGACTTTATGGTGCCCATCATTGCCAGTGATGACCTGCGAAATCCCTGACAAGGGGAGTTGATTCAGGCTAATGCCTAGATGTCGAGCGACCCTGTCGTAGGCTTTCAGAGGGGTTGTGGCAGGAGGTTGGATGGCGACTACATCAGGAGTGGAAAGGAAGTGGATCTTCGCTTCCTGGGCTTCGGGGCGGAAAATCGCATGAGTCTTCTCCGAAGTGGCGTGCCACCAGGTCGACTGATCATAGGTGTGGAGTAATTCTCCACGTACAACTGAGCCATCCGACAATCGAACGGTCGTTAGGCCCTGCGTCGCCATGGGCGAACCGAGGCTGAAGTCACTCCCTCTAAGGCCAAGGGCGACCATTCCTGAAACGAGTAGGAGAGCAGGAACCCTGCGCATGAAGCCATCCTATCAGATGGGAAATGAGCCCCACCTGCACCCAAGAAACCTGTACCGCGGCCTACGAAAAAAGCCCCTTCACGCTTGCGTGAAAAGGGGCTGTTTGAAGGTGGTCGGGGAGACAGGATTCGAACCTGCGACCCTCTGCTCCCAAAGCAGATGCGCTACCAGGCTGCGCTACTCCCCGAACCGAGCCGCGAATGTTACTACAATCTTCCCATCATGAAAGCACAAGTCGGCGTCATTCTTTGTGGCTCAGGTCGTTTTGACGGCTCGGAAATCCACGAATCGGTCCTGACCCTGCTGCATTTGGCCCGTGCCGGGGCGGAAGTGCGGTGTTTCGCACCGGATTTGCCCCAGGCAGAGGTGTGCGAACACTTCGAAGGCAATGCCATCGACAGCGCACCCTCGCGCAACATGTTGCAGGAAGCCGCGCGCATCGCCCGCGGTGAAATTGAGCCACTCGCCCTGGCCGACGCCGCGGAATTGGATGCCGTCATCCTGCCGGGGGGGAATGGTGCCGCCGCCAACCTCTGCACTTTCGCCTCCGAAGGCAGCGCGGGCAGCGTGAATGAAGAGCTGCAGGCCCTGCTTGAGGCCATGGCAACAGCCAAGAAGCCCATCGGCGCCATCTGCATTGCGCCCGCTATCGTGGCCATTGCCCTACGTGACCGCGGGCTGAACATGACTCTGGGAGATGGATCCTGCCAAGGTGCCGCCGATGAGGCCGCGAAGACCGGCAACTCCTTCACCCACTGCGCGGTGGAGGACATCGTGGTCGACGAGGCCCAGCGTGTCGTCACGACTCCGGCCTACATGCTGGGGCCGGATATCGCCGCCGTCGATCAGGGCATCGGACGCCTGGTCGGTCAGGTTCTCGCCTGGCTGCCGCAACGGTAACCTGGAGGGTGACCATGGCTTCCCCCGTCGATACCCAGCGCGAACCCCAATCCCTGTCCGGCCAGAGTGTGAGCCCTGGCGTGGCTTATGGGCAGGTCTTCCTCAGCATGGAGGGCCTTGATGCCATCGGCACCCGTCGCCTGAACGACGGCGAAGTGGATGCCGAGCTCGCGCGCGTGGATTCCGTCGCACGTGCGGCGCGGGTCAGTCTGGTGCACCAGCGCGATGAGTTGGGGGAGCACTTCACCGAGGATCAGCGTCGGATCTTCGACACGCACCTCACCATGTTGGAGGATCCAACCATCGAGGCCGACCTGCGTTCGCGCATTGTCGATGATCGCCTTGGTTTTGAATCCGCCCTGAAGGACATGCTCGCGGTTTACGAGCGCCTTTTTGATGTGGTCGAATCGGAGAACCTGCGCAACAAACTATCCGACATGCGCGACATCGCATTGCGTCTGTTGCGCTTCAGCCGTCCGCCGAGTGAACGCGCCAAGGAGCAGGACCGTAAAGGTGGCATCCTGGTGGTGCGCGAACTCAGCTTGAGCGATTTGACCGAAGCCCTGGATCATGGCATCACCGGCCTCATCGCCGAGCAGGGAAGTCTTTCCAGTCACGGTGCCATCCTCACGCGCGCCGCAGGCATCCCCGCCATCATCGGTGTGGGGGAAGTGGAAGGGCTACTGACTTCTGGCATCAACGTCTTGGTAGACGGCGACAATGGCCAAGTCCTGGTCGAACCAGAGCCTGAAACCGTGCAGCTCGCGCAAGGTCGTGCACCGGAAGGTGGCTTCGAGACCTTGGGCCCTGCCGCACTCAGCGACGGCACCTCGATACAACTCGAGGCCGCAGTGGCTGCACCTTCCGAAGCCAAGCAGGTGCGTAGTCTGGGCGTAAAGTCCATCGGCATGTACCGCACCGAACTGCCGGTGATGCAGCGCCAAGGTCGTCCGCGCGAAGATTCGTTGGCCGTGCTTTATGGACAGGTGGTCAAGGGAATGGACGAAGTGATCTTCCGTCTGCCGGACCTCAGCTCCAGTTCCGAAATCACTTCGCTGTACCCGGTGCACGAGCCGAACCCGAATGCGGGATTGCGCGGTGTGCGTCTGCTGTTGCAGCGTCCGGAAATGTTGCGTTCGCAGCTGCGTTCGATCCTGCGTGCCAGTGAAGGCCGGGATGTGCGCATCGCCGTGCCCTTCGTGGTCGACGCCCAGGAAATGCGCGCTGTCCGCGAGGCTTGTGATAACGCGCGCGAAGAATTGCGCCTGGAAGGTCTGGATGTCTCGCATCCAGTGCAGGTCGGTGTGGTCTTCGAAACACCCGCTTCGGCCTTGCTCGGTCGTGAGTTGTTGCAGGTCGCAGACTTCGGCCTCATCGGTCTCGACACCTTGGCTGAATCGCTGCTTTCCAGCGATCGACGCAATCACGAAGAGTCGGTCATCCAGCGCCTGCGTTCGGTGCATCCGGTGGTGCTGCGCGCGGTCCGTAAGTTGGTCACCCTCGCGGGCGGCATGGAAAAGGACATCGGGGTCTACGGAGAAAGCTTGGTTCAACCTGCGCTCGGCCAATTGCTGGTCGGTGTCGGCGTCCGACGCTTCGCCGTCCGTCCTTCGATCCTGCGCCAGGCCCATACCATGTTGCATGACATGGATCTGGATACCTGCGAACGCGTCGCCGAGGTGGCTTGCCGTACCAGTACGGCTGCAGATCTCGAAGCGATCCTGCCGCAGAGCTGGGTGGAGTAAGGAAGGGGTTTCCTTTTGGGTCAGCGTCGGGCACTTGCGGGCGCCCAGGACCGATCCAGGAGCGCTGCCTTCTCCATCAAGCGCACGAACTCTGCACGCTTGCCCTGCGGATCCGTTCCAAGGGAGCCCCGCGCACGCGTGATGGCAGAGCGGAGGGCTGCCCCTTCACGATGGATGGAACCCTTTAGCACCAACGCACATTCCGCAACACTGCTGGCAAAGCGCCAATTCGCACTCGGCTGCTCCGCGAACACTTCCTCAGGGGAAACCCCATGCTCCAGCAGGAAGCTTCCCGCAGCAGAGCCTGGTTTCTGATACCGCACCTTCCAAGTCAGCAACTCCCCAGTCGGCCGCGGCCCCTGATCCTGATACTTCAAAGGATCCACACTGCGCGAGGGACCCGCCGGCACAATCTCGTACAGCGCCGTGACCTGTTGGCCGGAACCGAGTTCACCGGCATCCTTGGCATCGTCGTTGAAATCGCGGTCGGCAAGGAGGCGGTTGTCGTAGCCGATCAAGCGATAGGAGGCGACGCGCGCCGGATTGAACTCGATCTGCAGTTTGACATCCTTCGCTACCGTGAACAGCGTGCCGGAGAACTCGCCGACCAACACCCGTTGGCCTTCGAGGATGTCGTCGATGTAGGAATAGTTGCCATCGCCATGATCGGCCAAGGTCTCCATCTTGGCATCCTTGAAATTACCGGAGCCGAAGCCCAGCACACTCAGGTACACGCCCGACCGACGCTTCTCCGAGACATAAGCGGTGAGATCCTCATCGCTGTTCATGCCGAGGTTGAAGTCCCCATCGGTGGCGAGCAAGATGCGCGTGTTGGCGCTGCGATCGAAATGCTCCTCGGCAACTTCATAGGCCATGCGCAAACCCGGGCCGCCAGCGGTTCTGCCGCCTGCATCCAAACGATCCAGCGCACGCAGGATCTCCGATTTGTGATTGCCGGGCGTGGGCTCCAAGACGATTTCCGCGCGGCCGGAATACGTCACGATGGCGACGCTGTCTTGGCTGCGGAGTTGCTCCACCAAAAGGCGCATCGAATTCACCAATAGGGGCAACTTGTCGTCGCTGTTCATGGAACCGGAGACGTCGATCAGGAACACCAAGTTGGATGGCGGAACTTCCTTGGTGGTGAAGGACTGTCCCTGCAGCCCAATCGCCAGCAGATCATGATCGGGCTCCCACGGGCACACGCTCATTTCAACCGATACCGCCAACGGATGGCCATCTTGCGCATCCGGATAGTCGTAATCGAAGTAGTTCAAGTACTCCTCCACCCGCACCGATGCTTCCGGCGGTAGGGCATCATCGTTGAGGAAACTCCGAGCAATGGAATAACTGGCCGTGTCGACGTCGATCGCGAAAGTGGACAACGGTTGCACCCGTGGGTCGAGGAAATGACTTTCCTCCCAACTGCGATATTCCTCGGTGGACGGATACGCAAGACCGGGTGCCTGCGTGTGCCGCATACTGGGACGCGCGCTTACGGAGCCATCGGAGTTACTGCAGCTGCTGCCCAGGAGCATAAGCGTGCCAGCAGCGAGAAGGGATAGAGAGCGTGAAGGTGTCAACATGACTGTCTATCCCTACGCGCGGAGTCCCACCTGTTGGCCGAATCCTCGCGCCGACCTCTACGGACGCAGGAATTTCGCTCCGTGATGCCAGGCCTTGGTGGTGACCACCCGACCGCTTTCACCCCACAAACGCTTCACCCGGCTCTTCAATCTGGCCTCCAGATGCGAGACCTCACCGCTGCGGCTGATGACCAGCAGCGCCGACCCCGCTCCCGACAAGGTGGCTCCGAGCGCACCCGCCTCATAGGCGAAATCGATGATCGCCTTGGCGCCCGTCATCAATTTGACCCGTGGATTCACATGCAGGTCATCCTCGATGCCCAGGCGAATAAAATTGGGCTTCAGCAATTTCAGCCCTTCCAGCAGGATCGGCGGACGGTGCGCCTGACGCATCGCGCGTTTGAATGAGACCGAAGTCGGCAGGGCCTCGCGCGAGCGTTTGGTCGGCATAGGGTAGGGGGGGATCACCAACAGGAAGCGCAAGTTGCGGTGCAGCGGCACAGGATGGTGAATCCACGGACCTTGTTTGCCGGTGATGCTCCAGTGCGCGCCACCGATCATCGACCCGACTGCATTCTCAGGATTTCCCTCCAGCGCGATGGCTTCGTCGAGCAAATCGCCGCTTTTGGCCTGATTTCCGGTCAATCGGTCGCCCAAAAGCAGGCCCGCGACCAGCCCAGCGCCGCTGAGGCCCAATCCACGGCCGGGTGGGATCTCGCAGGAGACCGTCAATTCTCCAGTAGGGAGGGGCTGATTGGCCAAAATCGCCGCCCGTCGCATGCCACGCATGACTGGATCCTGGGAAAGCCGCAGCGGCGACTCCTCCAGGGCCTTCTCCCGCACCAAAGTGGTCTTCTCAGCCGGCTTCCAGCGGACCTCCAGGTGGAGGTCCAGAGCGATGCTGAATGCGTCGAATCCAGGCCCCACATTGGACGTGGAAGCGGGGACGCGGAGTCGTTGGGGCCGGGGACTAGTCATGCCTGGATTTTCCGCTAAAATTAGCGGCTTCCCCTTTGCACTGCGAACTCAAAATTGAGCGCGGGCAAGGGCTCCATCCAGAAACCGCGGGCTACCCGTACACCCTTCCAGAACATGACTACCGAGACCCTTCCCGCCCCCGACCTCTCCAAGTCGGAGCAAAAGCGCCTCAGTAACCTCCGCAACATCGGCATCATGGCCCACATTGATGCCGGTAAGACCACGGTCACCGAGCGAATCCTCTACATCACCGGCATTACCCACAAGATCGGTGAGGTGCACGATGGCGCCGCGACCATGGACTACATGGAAGACGAGCGTAACCGCGGCATCACCATTACCTCCGCTGCAACGCAGTGCGAGTGGAATGGCACCCGCATCAACATCATCGACACTCCTGGACACGTGGACTTCACGGTCGAGGTGGAGCGCTCCCTGCGCGTCCTTGATGGTGCCGTCGCCGTGTTCGATGGCGTGGCTGGCGTGGAAGCACAGTCGGAAACGGTATGGCGTCAGGCCGACCGTTACGGCGTCCCGCGTATCTGCTTCATCAACAAGCTCGACCGCACCGGCGCCGACTTCGATCGCGCCTACGAGTCGATTCTGCATCGCCTGCAGTGCAACGCCGTGCGCATGCAGATCCCTCTTGGCATCGAGAAGGAGTTCTACGGTCTGATCGACCTGATCGAGCAGAAGGCTTGGCGCTTCACCGAAGGCGATGGCCCTGGCGTCGAGCCAATGGACATCCCTGAGGACATGGTGGAACTGATGGCCGATCGTCGCAACGAGATGATCGAGAACCTCGTCGAGATCGACGATGCCATGGTCGAGCGTTTCCTGGAAGGAGATGATTTCACCAACGAGGAACTGCACGACGTCACCCGTCGCGCGACCCTCGCTGGTCACGCTGTCCCAGTGTTCTGCGGTTCTGCACTGCACGATAAGGGTGTGCACCCGCTGATGGATGCGGTTGTGGCTTATCTGCCGAACCCGATGGATAAGGGCCGCATCGTCGGTAACGACCCGAAGGACCTCGAGGTCGAGATCGTGCGTCACGCCAACTCCGAAGAGCCATTCTCCGGCCTGGCCTTCAAGACCATCGCCGACCCCAACGGCGACCTCACCTTCGTCCGCGTCTACTCCGGCATCCTGCGTCGCGGCGATGCCGTGCTGAACCCACGTACGCGCAAGAAGGAGCGCGTCGGTCGTCTGATGTTCATGCACGCGGATGAGCGTAAGGCCGTGGATGAGGTCAACGCTGGTGAGATCTGCGCCGTGGTCGGTCTCAAGCAGACCATCACCGGTGACACCATCTGCGACGACAAGCAGCAGGTCGTGCTTGAGTCGATGACCTTCCCGGAGGCTGTGATCTCGATGTCGATCGAGCCGAAGTCCACCGGCGACCGCGATAAGCTCGGCGATCTGCTGGGTAAGTTGCACCGCGAGGACCCATCCTTCCGCGTCATCACCGATCCGGAAACTGATGAGACCGTCATCTCCGGCATGGGTGAGCTGCACCTCGAGATCATCACCACCCGTATCGGTCGCGACTACAACATCCCAGTGAATGTTGGCGCCCCGCGCGTGGCTTATCGTCAGACCATCAAGAAAGAGGTCGACATCGAAGGTAAGCAGATCAAGCAGTCCGGTGGTTCCGGTCAGTTCGCTGTGGTCAACGTCAAGTTCCGTCCCTGGGACCTGGATGCCGACAGCAACACCAACTTCCTCGACTCCACCAAGGGTGGTGTGGTGCCACAGCAGTACATTCCTGCTGTCGGTAAGGGCATTGAAGAAGCTTCGAAGACCGGTGGCCGTCTCGGTTGGCCGTTCGTCGGAGTGGAGGCAGAGCTGCACTACGGTAAGTCGCACGATGTGGACTCCAGTGAACTTGCATTCAACTTGGCCGCCCAACGCGCCTTCCGCGAAGCTCTCGACGATAACTTCCAGGTGCTCGAGCCGGTCATGAAGTTGAACGTGCAGGTGCCGGAAGAGTTCCTCGGTGATGTCATCGGTGACCTCAACACCCGCCGCGTGAACATCGCAGAGATGACCATGGATGGTCAAATCCGCGAGGTCAACGGCACGGTGCCGATCGCTGAGATGTTCTCCTACGCGGGAACCATCCGCGGTCTGACCCAAGGTCGTGGTTCCTTCTCGATGGAGCCAGCCGGCTACGAGGCGGTTCCTGCTTACGTCCAGGACGAGCTCGTCAAAGAGCGCCTCAAGTAAGTTAGGCTGAAACCCCTCTAAAAAGGCCCTAGGCAGGAAGCTGCCTAGGGCCTTTTCGTGTTTTTCACCAAAAAGCAGCTACCCGGGGATTTCCCTGGGGAAAATCAATGGTATAGTTCGAGGACTCGGAGGGCACGCCCCGGCACCTCCGGACTCTCACAGAATCCTAAAAACATGAACTTCAAGCTCCCCAGCCTCCTCGCCGTGGCCGCTCTGTGCCTGGCTCCTTCCGCTGCTGCCCAAAGCGGAATCGTCGATGTCTCCGTAACGGCAGACAACGTCGCCTACAACATGGGCTTCTTCGACGACATGCAGCAGGACGTTCGTGTCACCACTGCTGGCACCCTCGAAGGTTTCAAGATCCGCATGGCCACGCAGGACATCAATGTTGGCCTTCCGGTCGCCGTGTTCCTCGGCGTTGGTCCTCACACCGGTACGCCAGCCTGGTCCGGCACCGTTTTCGCCACCACCCAGGGCAACTGGGAGTGGGTCTTCGTGGATTGCTCTTCTGCGCAACTCCACTTTGATTTCAACGACATCTTCACGATCCGCGTCGGCGATGCCATCGCTCCTACTCCAGGTGTCGATTTCACCTGTAACTCCGGTTGGCCAAACCCGTTCTACGATCGCGATTTCTACGAGCAGCTCGGCTTCCAGGGTTTGACCCGCATGACCTTCGAGACCTTCATGCTGCCAGATCCCCTGGTCCTGATCGTCACGGGAACCTGCGGTGGCGCCATGACCTTCGATGTCACCACTGGCTCCGGTAACTACTGGTTGGTCTACGGTAGCGCTGGTTCCTCCAGCCCCTTTGGTATCGATCTCGATATCGCCAACCCACAGCTCGCAACCGTCATGGGTGCACACATCTCCGTCAGTGTTCCAGCCGGCGCATGCGGATTGACCGTGCAAGCCATCGACATGGCGAACTTCGTGACTTCGAACCCAGTCGTCCTCTAAGGACCACGGATTCGAACCTTCGCATCCCCCCGCAGCTTTCACCGGCTGCGGGGGGATGTTTCATTCAGGCCCAGAATCGTGAATGCGGCGGTTGCAGGGCGTCGCAGTGCTAGAATCCCGCACCATGTCTTCCCCACGTCAGCCCAGCGCCGAGACTCGTCTCGCCCGCTATCTGGGACTCAAGGTCCCTGTCATGACTGCCCTGCGCGAAGGACTCGCGGCAGGGGAGTTTCCGATCTTCCTGCGTTGCGCTTCGCCCGCTCTTGCCGGTCAGTTCCCGCATGCCTTCGGTTTCGAAGTGTTGCTGGAGCGCCTGCGTCAGACGGAGTCGTTGGAGCGTCGTCGCGGCAACCTTCTACGTTCCTTCGAGGGGAAGGAAGAAGAGTTCGCCGATGAGTTCGCGTTGATCGGAAGCACCATGGACGAGGGTGAGCTGGAAGAAGCCTCCTTGGTCATCAACCCGAGCCAGGCACCTGCAGATTTCGAGGCGCCGGAAAAGGAAGAGCATGTCGCCTTCCTCGATGCGATGCGCAAGGATGCGAAGTTCGCCTTGGAACTGCTGCGTCGTTTCCGTAACGACGGCACCATGGAAGTCGCTGCAGTCGATCCGGAATCGGAAGACAAGAAGCGTTTCCACAACCTGGTGCAGGAGCCACTGCCTTTGGCGCAGTGCGCGCCGGATCGTTACCTGCAAGTGCGTCGCGCGGAACGTGCGCATGCCGTCAAGGTGAGTTTCGATATTCCTGCTGCGGTCCTGACCCAGATGTTCGAGGCCTTGGAGAGTTATCCGAAGCAAGAGAAGGAGTCGTACCGCGGCTTGTTCCTCGACTTCGTCAAGCGTGAGCGTCTGCCACGTTTGATCCAACAGATCCGTGGTTCGCTGAAGCGTCGCGCCGAAGAGGCTGCGTTGCAGAATGGTTGGGAGCAGGTGGAGCGTTCGCTCGACCGCGGCCACAACGAGAACCTGGTCATCGGTCTTTGCGCCGCCAAGAAGGGGCGTCTGGTGTTGGCTGCTTCGCATGGCCCAGATGCTGCACCGCGCACCGTCGAGCTCGATCTGAAGTCGGAGTCGCTCGCCGAAGACCTCAAGAAGTTCGTTGGGGAAGAGAAGATCGGATTGGTTGCCGTGCAGGCGGATACCGCCACCCGCGCGGGTGCCCAGAAATTGGCCAAGGCATTCCCCGGTGGCAAGCCGCGTCTGGTGATGGTGCCGATGGCGGTGGTGAAGACCATGCTGCGAGAAGTCGCACGCCGTCCCAGTGAGGCACTGCTGAGCCACGATGAGCGTCAGGCATTCCTGGTCGCCACCATGGCGAGTGATCCACGCGCCGCGGCCTTCCACACACCGCATATCGTGCGTGCCTTCATCCCTTTCCGGGGAGAGGTCAACCATCGCATTCTCGATGACTTCGAGAACACCTTCCTGCGCTCCCTGCTGCAGTCGAAGGGTGTCGATGTGAACACCGCCGGCGCCGACATCCTGCGTCTGGTGCCTGGCCTGGATGCGGAAGGCATCGTGGTCGAGCGTTCGACGGCACCGTTCCGCTCCCTGCGGGATCTACAGGATCGCGTCGGACTGAGCGAAGAAGCTTGGCATGCCGCCTGTTGCATGTTGCGCGTGCGTGGGGGCGATGAGCCTCTCGATGCACGTTCGCTGCACCCGATGTTCTACGCCCCACTGCGCGCTGCCATGGAGGCCAATGGCGTTGAGCTGGGCGCCTTGCTGAAGGAGCCTGGTCGCATCGGTCAGATGGATTGGTCCAGCGTCCTTGAAGGCGAGAAGTTGGCCGATGGCATCGTTCAGCGCGTCAAGGAAGGGTTGTCGAAGCCGAAGCGTTCGCGCATGCGTTACCAGCAGGGCGGACCTGGTGGTGGCGGTGGACAACGCGGCGGTCGCGGTGGCGGACGTAAGCTCGAAACCCTGCGCGTCGGAGAGATGCTGAAGGGTTCGGTCAAGAACCTTGCCGACTACGGTGCCTTCGTCGATGTCGGAGCCGAGCGCGAAGGATTGGTGCACGTGAGTCACTGCAGCGATCGTTTCGTCAAGCATCCGTCGGAAGCCCTGCAGGAAGACCAAGAGGTCGAGGTGCGGGTCTTGGCGGTGGATCTGTCGGCGCGCAAGATTCGTCTCTCGCTACTCACCGAGGAGCAGGAGAAGGAACGCGAAGCCCAGAAGAAGCAGCGCTCTGGCGGACGTCCCGGTGGCCCAGGTGGCGGCCGTGGCGGTTCTGGCGGCGGACGTGGCGGCCCGCGTAAGGGTGGGCGTCGTGGTCCCCGGGAGGACTATGGTCCCGATCCCAAGGCCGGCAAGAAGGAAGAGTTCGATCCGACCAACCCCTTCTACGTATTCTTCCAAGAGCAGCAGAAGGAGAAAGGTAAGGAACAAAGCTCCGACGCTTGATCCTTTGCCGACATCCGCAGGCCTAAAGCCTGCGCCGCAAAAGCTCCTCGTCCACCTGGTGGGCGGGGAGTTTTGGCATAACTTCGGCCAGCCAACGCTTGCCGTCGACGCCATAGCCTTTGGTCGGCTTCAACTCGGGCAGACGCTCGGCCCACCACGCGTTGAACAGGTCCATCAGACGTTCCCGCGTCAACTTTGCGCCCATCGACGCTAAGGCAACCGGTAGATGCTTGCTGTCGGCTTCTTCGCTGAAGCGGATCTGCACCTCCCGCGTGGGGAACTCCAGGGAATAGGTGGAACCGCCTTTGCCCTCGCCGTGGATTTGAATGCCCTTTGGCTGCAGCGCTCTGCGTAAGGGTTCGGTGTAACGCATGCGCGCTCCCTGCCGATCCAATTCAATGCGCAGCGGGGCATCTCCCGTGATCGCCATCAGATGACGCACCACTTCCATGGTGACCGCGAAGTTGGTGTTGCCCTTGCCGCCGGTCTGGTCCAGCAGGTGATTCCATTCTCCTGCAGGCACCGCCCGCGCACCGAAACCGGCAAAGGTGCACCCTGCATCCTGCAGGTCCTGACGCACCGACGCCGCATCCAAGCGCGCGCGGTCATGGCTGATGTCTTCCGCTAGCGGTCCGGCCAAGGTCTTCAGCCACGGTGCTGCGTGCAAGCTACGGGCATCGCCACAAGGAGGATCCGTAACCCAACTATCCAAGCTGCTTTGGCTCTCGCGATCCAACTCCCGAAACGCGGCCACCGTGCGCGCCAAGCGCTTGCGCCCATGGGGCCCTTGGTGCACCTTCTTCGAATCATTCAGCCACAGCCGACGCAGGTCCTTACGATCTGGCTTCGGCACGCAAGTGCGTTTCAGTACCGGCCACAAGTCGGTCTCCAACTGCGGCACCCGGAAGACCGAATAGCCCACTACGAACGGCCCGACAAAGGGGCCATAACCCGCTTCATCGATTCCGGCGAGGAAGGCCATGAACTGAGGTTTAGGCCGCGGCGTTGGCGGTCTTTTGCACGCGCAGGCTCGGCATCTTACGCATCACCAGATAGGCGACGGCGGCCATCGCGAAGGTGGCAATGCCCGTCATCTGGGAGGTGGACAGCAGCAGATGGGGGTAGGCCTGAGGATCACCCGAGATCATCATCTCGCGGTAAGCATCCAGGTCGATGATGCGGCCATTGGCATTGGCCACGCCCTCGCCCAACAGGTAGTTGTCGACATCGGCGGGAGTGGAGCCTTCCTTGTAGATACCGCCCCGCGCGACCATGTCGAAGCGGAAGGCTTCGATGATGAAACGCAGAACCGCATAACCCATACCCAGGACCAAAGCGACCTGGCCATGAAAGCGCTTGTTCTTCAACAGCCACAGGCCGAGCGCGAACAGACTCAAGGCCTTGGCCGACATGTACAGCTGGGTCGGGTGGACAGGCACACCCACCAATTCCGGCGCGAATGCAGAGCCCACCGGCAGCGGATCCGGGAAAGTGATCGCCCAAGGCACATCCGTCGGGGCGCCATAGTCATCACCGACGGCGATGCAGCCGATGCGTCCGATGGCTTGGCCGAGGAAACCGGCAGTAAGGCCATAGTCAAGACTCTGCCAGCCCGGCATGCCGAGGCGCTTCGCCTTCCAGACACCCAGGACCACGGCTAGAATCAAGCCGCCATACATCACCAATCCGCCTTCCCAGACCTTGAGGATGTCCTGCGGGTTCTTGCTGTAGTGGTCGAAGTTCACCAGCACGAAGGCTAAGCGGGCTCCGAGGATCACTCCGATCAGGACCCACCAGCTGACGTCTGCGAAACGTTGCGGATCCAGTTTGGTATCGGCGCCATAGCGGCCGGCCAACTTGGAACCCATCGCGACGCCCACGAGGAACCCGATCGCCACCAGCAGACCAAAGGACCGCAAAGGGAAATCGAGGAAAGGAATGGTGAACAGCTCAGGCCACACGGCGACATTCTAGCCCCGCGCAGACCCATCGAATCCTCCGACCTTGACCACCCGCAGGGGCCCGTCCGCATCTGCTTCGAAGGACGCTATCGCAAGCTCTCGCGCGACCTGCCGCAGACGGTTTTCTACTGCCCAGAATGCAAAGGGCGCGGATGCAATCGCTGTGAAGGCTTCGGCAAGTTGACCAAGGATTCGGTGCAGGAGTTAATCGCGCGCGTAGCGATGCCACGGTTCAAGGCGCGACGCAATAAGTTCCATGGCGCCGGGCGGGAAGACATGAATGTGCGCATGCTCGGCAATGGGCGGCCGTTCGTGTTCGAGCTGCAGAAGGCCAAGCGTCCCGATGTGGATCTGGAGGATCTGGCTGCGGCAGTGAAGCAGCGCTCCGATGGGCGCGTGGAACTAGTAGATTTGAAGCTGTGCGACCGCAAGCGCATCGCCGTGGTGAAGGAGATGCACTGCGAAAAGGAATACCTCGCGCGGGTACGTCTGGAGGAGGGGGAGAGCTGTGACCCCGAGGCGGTCGATGCCAAACTGCAGGCACTGCTCGAAGGTCCGCGCTTGGATCTAGTGCAGAAGACGCCGCAACGAGTGGCACATCGTCGGGCGGATAAGGACCGCGAACGCTGGATCGAGATCACCGCCTGGGAACGCGATGGCGAAGATTGGTTGGTGTCGATCTTGAGCCAGCATGGCACCTACATCAAGGAGGCCATCTCCAGCGACGGCGGACGCACCGTTCCTTCCTTGAGCGGATTGCTGGAAGTGCCGGTGCACTGCGCGGAGTTGGATGTGCTGAACATCCTCACGCCGGAAGTGCCAGGCGAACCGGAAGTTTGATTGCTGTTATCGTGGGCTATTGCCTGAGCCTATGAGAGATTCCCCGGAGCCATCTTCGGACCCGCCCTTCGTGACCGTTACGGAGTTTTGGGCTTCGGTTCGAGCGGCATTTGCCGGTTTGGCCATTGGAGTGCTTGCGACAGGGGTGGTCTATGTCTTGGGTATCCCCTTAGGCGCCTGGTTCCTGCAGCCTGAGCCCGACGGCTCTCCGGATAGGGTGCTTGAGAGTTGGGCCGGGTCTCTGTTCTTCGTGAGCAGTTTCTCCATCGTGGCTGCGGCATATTGGCCTAATGGGGGGAAGACTTGGTTGGCCGTGACTCTGGTCCTTGGCCTGTTCCTCTTTGGAGGGCTGGGAGCTTTGCCCTTGGTGAAACATTTCCGTTACGAAATGCGGGATGTGGATATGTCCTTGCCCTTCGGCTTGGTGTTTGGCCTGGTCGCATGGATGTTTCATCAGCTCAAGCATCATGGAAGCTGGCCACCACATGGCAGGCTATTGATGTTGCTACGCAGAGTGCTCCTGGCGCCCATGGTCTGGGTCCTGCTCTGCACTCTTTTTCTCCGCACCTGCAGTCCGTGCAATAGTGGGCCGCGGGGAGCCGTGGAAGAAGTTGGCAATGCCTACCTGCGTCAAGCAGCTTTGCACTTTGTGGAGTATGGAGAAGCTCCCCAAAATTTCCGTGCCATGGGAATCGAGTTGCCACGACAGACACGTGCGGGTTGGCGTATTCGTGCTTGGAGCGATCCTTTTTTCGTAATGCTCGAGTATGGGGATTACACCGATTGCAACTGGGAAGTGACTGGCAGCTTGCGCGCTTCTTGGAACCCCATCTTCGAAGATGATTCAGGAGTAGAGTGCAAGGAAGCTTTGAGCTTGTTACGCCTCGTGTTGGCAGATTGGGCAGAGAAAGGTGTCTTTGCCGGCAATATGGAAACCTTGGGCCTGGCCGAGGATTGGGGCGACGCCGGATCTTGGCGCATTCGGGAGGCCAAAGTAAAAGATGTACGTTTCGACCCGCCAGAGTTGCTGCTGGAGCGCATGGTCGCAGGAACAGCTGGTGTCCCACGATGGGAGTGGGTGCTGAAACTCCGTACCGTGGATTGGTACCACGATACTTGAAGGCGCCAACCCTTAGGGCTCAACGCGAGCGGGCAGTGATGCCCCAAACCGCGTCGCCAGGAATCAAGCGTTCCTGACGTAGATCCCGGAATCCTGCCGCCTTCAACTCCTCCAGCAAGACATCCACCGAAGGCAGGCGATGGCAGCCGGAGGTCGAGAGCAGAATCAAGGAGAAGTAGTCGGACATCGGCCCGCCGCTAGTGGGGGTGACCAGGACGAGCTCCCCATGCTGAGTGAGATGTTCCCGACAACGTTGCCACAGGCCCTGACGTTCGTTGGCGTCGAAGTAGTAGACATTCTGGTGGGCGGTAACCACGTCGAAGGGGCCGGTGGGCCAAGTGGTTGGGTCGCGCATGTCGGCTTCTTGAACGGAGAAGCGGTCCTGTAGATTGGCATCGGCGAGGAGACGCTGAGCGGCTCGGACGACGCCGGGGTCATAGTCGATGCCGATGCCTCTGTGGGCGTTATGCAGTTCCGAATAACCATGTAGGTATTCGCCCGATCCACATCCCAGTTCCAAGATGTTGCGGCCCTGTTCCTGGCCAAGAATCGCAGCCGTGAAACTGCGAATCCATGGCCCCATGATGCGCGAAGACTGCGCCACCACTTCGCCATACTTGTCCAGGAGGGCCAGCGGTTCCGCTCCCTGCAATAACTGCGGCAGCTGGTCAAAGACCTCATGGTGATAAGTCGTGACTTCCTGAAGCATGGAAGCCACTGGACCCTGTGCGTCGCGAGCAAGCGTTTTCGCCAAGCGACTGCGTGCTATATACCGCCCGTCACGGCAAGCTAACACTCGACGCTTGACCGCCAGATTGAGCAAATGTCGGAGAGGTTCTTCCGCAGTGCAGGGCGTCAGGGATATCAGTTCTTCCAGCGACTTAGGCTTATCCAGGTGGCCGAGAACATCAGCACGGTGGAGCGCCGAAATCGTCATCATCTGCACCTGCGACGCCATCCCACGAACCAGCCCAAGCATGGCGAGTTTGTCTGGAACAGACAGGAGGCGGTGGAGCGCTCGGAGCATGCCCCACTCTAGACATCATCCCTAACCGTGGCAGCCCCGCCGGAAGATTGATAGCTGATATACTGGAGCCTTGACCAGGCCCTATGCATCTGAGGCGGACGTCGCTGAGCCGGCGTATTGGAGGCAGGTCCTCTATGGTCTGCTGCTTGGTGCAGGTGCGGTTCTCGCTACCCACATTCTTTGCGATTTCGCCGGCGCCCTTTTCCTGCCGCATAGCCCCTATGGCGTGCCCCGCAGTGCTGCGCCAGGATTCGCCGGTTCGCTCTTCCTGCTGACCGCGTTCTCCATGGTGGCGGCAGGTTTTTTGCCGCCCGCACGCCATCCAGACCGCGCCCTCTTTGGTGTCTTCGTGACCCTGGCAATACCGGTGGTGTTGGCTTGGGCTTTGGATGTCTTGTCCCACATGGACTTAATTTGCTTTGTTGGCGGAGGTTTTTGCGGTTTGACCCTCGAGATCCTCGGCAGGCTGGTGCATCAGTTCGCATGGCCGCCGTTCTCGATACCCAAGATGCTGCGTCGGTTCCTCATTTTCCTGCCACTGGCGACCACCTGCACGGCAACCCATTGCAGTTATCAAAACTACCCGTGTGTGGAATCCCGACATCGAGAGATCCTGCTGGAGCGCGGCGAGATCTTCTTGAACCGTGCCATTGCTTATTACGCGGAGCATGGGGTCGTGCCGACGGGCTTCCATCAGATCGGCCATGGCATTCCCAGCAACCACTGGGAGGGTTGGTGGATTGATTCCCACCCGAACCACTTCAACCTTACGGTGGGTTATGGAACCTTGGGCAAATGCAAATGGATGGTGTCTGGTGGCGTTCATGGAAGACGTTATTCCGATATCGCCCCAGATGCCCCTGCTTTGGTGGAGGCCAATCAACTCATGCGTTGGATCCTTGGTTTCCAGCAGGAGCACGGGCGCCCTCCTTCCTTCGAGGATGACCTGGGCCTAGCCGAGGATTGGGGAACATGGGGACCGTGGCGTCTGGTCCAGATGACGCGAGGGGCACAGGGTCCAAGTGGCACCTATCTCCTGCAATATCATCTTCAGGGAGAAGTGGATCCACTGACGAGGCTGGAGTGGTCCACGGTCTACAGCTTTTCCTACAGCCCGATGTCCATCACGGACTATCCCGATTCCTGATCGGGACCTTGCGCAGGAACCTCTAGCGAACGGCTGCTTGTTCCGCGGAAGCCTGGCTCTCCAGCCACGCGACGTCTACCAATAACTCAAAGGTGGGCGTTAGGCCGTTCTGTGTTTCACCCACCGCGCGATAGGCCGCAGTCGCATTCCCATCCACATTCGCATGCGCTACGACCGCCTTGCCCGGCTCCGGCCGATGATGGCTGAAACGCGTAAAGCCGTAAATGTCGGTGCCGCCCGCCGGGGAAATCACCCAAGCCTCCAGGTTGGTTTGATGTCGCCCCTTCAACTTCACCTTGATCCCGACGATGCCCGGATGCTCGATGGCTTCGGCCGGCGCGGTGATGCGATTGAGCTCCTCGAGGAACTTCTCCTGCAGCCTTTGATACTCCTCGAAGCCGGCGTCGTGGTCGAAGGCGGGGTAGGCGATCTCACTGGCCGCCAATGCGGCAGCCACTTCATGCATCAATGCGATCTCGTCTGGGATCAGCATCTCGATCACCTCCGGCTGGGCCACCGGCGCCATCCGGAAGGTGCGTAATGCGAAACCGACGCCGACGCAGAGCGTCAGCACCAATCCAACCAGCAGCAGCATCTTTCGCATGGAAACGCTACGCCGCAGAATCGGTGATTAGAGGGAAACTCCGGTAATCGTGGCCTGACTCACCATCACGCCATCTTCGCGGATCATCTGACCTTCCCACTTGAAGTAAGGCCGACGCTTGCTGGCTTTCTGAATCCGCCCCGCAACCCACAGCTTGGTGCCCGACTCCACCGGATGACGGAAGCGCACTCCTTCCAGCGCACCGAAGCCCATGAACACGCCCTTTTCAAGCTTCAGTTCATAGTGTGCGTGGATTGACGCGATCTGCGCCATGCACTCGACCTGCAAGACTCCCGGGAACAGGGGGCGGCCAGGTAGGTGCCCGCGCTCCCAGAACTCACCGACTTCCAAGACCCGCGAGCCCACGATCATGTTGCCCGGCAGGTCCAGGTGCAGGATCGAACTCAACTGCAGGAACTCAAAACGCTGCGGATTCCTTTCCATGCACTCCTCGGCGGTCATGAAGACCTTGTCGAGGGGGTAATCCTTAGGTTCGATGAAGGGGATCGTGCTCACGTCTGGGGTTCGGCTTGGGAAGAGGAGGTTTCAGGTTCCGCGGCCTCAGGGGAGAAGAGGTGCAACCGCTGGAAGAGCAAGAATATAGCGCCGAGCTTGAGGAAGTTGCCGACATTCAGGGCCCACCAGATGCCCGTCGCGCCGAAACCGAGGCTGATGGCGAACCACCAGGCCAGGGGCACCCGCGATAGGTTGCCGCCGATGCTGACATAGGCCATCGCCACGGTGCGGCCGGCGCCGGTCATCATCTGCTGGAAAGTGGAGTAGGCAGCCGTCGCGACCTGGGAGAAGGCGACAATGGAGAGGTAGAGGGTGGCTTCGCGGAGGACGTCGGGGTCTTCGGTGAACTGGGCGGAGAGAGTGCGGCCGAATAAGAGGAAGACGACGCTGGTGAGGGTCGCGAATCCAACCGACAAGCCGAGGCAGCTCATCCCGCCGCGCTTGGCGCCGAGGTAGTCGCGTGCACCGAGACGTCGTCCGACGATGCTGGAGGCAGCCATGGCAGGACCCATCAATCCGCAATAGCTGACCGATTCAATTCCGTTGAAGCCAACCGCAAGGCCGGCTTGCACGGTGGATCCAAGCGGCGCCACTGCGAACTTCATGATCGCGATAAAGCAGATGGCGTAGGCAGCATGGGTAAAGCACACGGGCAGACCGATTTGCACCATGCGTTTCAGTTCGGCCCAATGGAAGCGTTGGCGCAGGAAGCCGCCGAGCCCAAACCAGCGGTTCAAGGCCAGCATGCCCAGCACCGCACTGAAGGCGCGCGAGATGCCGGTGGACAAGGCCGCACCCTCCATGCCCATTTCTGGGAAGCCCCATAGGCCGTAGATCAATGCCGGGTTGAGGACGACGTTGAGTGCCACCGAGAGCACCGACAACAGCATCGGCATCACCGTGTTGCCGAGGCCCAAGAACACACAGTCGATCAATGGCTTGAAGCCGATCATCGGCAACACCAGATAAATGGTGCTGAGGTATTCCTCGGCGAAGACCGCAGGCGCGCCGGTGCCGCCAGCCAAACGTACCCACAAGGGTGTCGTTGCCCATCCAATCACGCCCAATGCGCTGAACCACAGCAACGAGGTGTAGCAGGAGGTGCCGACGGTCTCCTTGATCAAACTGCGCGCACCCGCACCGCTGTGCCGGGCAACCCTTGCCAAAGTGCCGCTGGTCATGATCGACAAGAAGGCAAAGTTGAGGATCAGCATGAAGGTGGTCAGCCCCATGGCGGCCTGTGCATCGGGGCCTAGATCCTTGATGAAGAACTGGTCGGTGACGCGATAACCCGCATGCAGCAACAGACTCAGCGTGATCGGCCAAGACAAACGGAAGGCCTCACGCAGACTGGCTGCGCGGCCCTCGAGAGGGGCAAGAGCCTGATCGCTCACTGCTTCCGCTCGCTATACCTGCGCATGGGAATGGTGACTTCCGCGAGCACATCCGGTGCCACCGAAGCGGCGCGCATCACCCGGCGATAGGAGCCACCAAAGGCGATGAAGTGATACTCGCCGTTGGGCAAGGCGGGGAAGCGCACGCTACCGTCGGCGCGGAGGGGGAGGCTTTGGTTGTACCCGCGTTCCCCACCCTGGAGGACGGCCTGGATCTTCATCGACTTCCAATCTTCCTTCGCCGCATCCGCACCATCGAGGAAGTCCACCTGCACCTTGGCACTTCCCATCCGCGGCACGATGAAGTCGGCCCAGGCCTCGGGAGCCTCCCGGCTGATGCCCAGCACCTTCATCTCACTCAAAGGATGGTGCACGCTTCCAACGAAGACCTGCCACTCGCCATCCCGTAATCCCGTGATCCGATACTTGCCCTCCTCATCCGTCGTGGCGAGGTAGGGGACCTGACTGCGCCCTGGAGCATCGGAATGAAACAATGCCGCCACCGGGATCTGCGCCACCGGTTTCCCGAACTCATCCTTCACCGTGCCCACGATGCTGGCTGCCGGCACCAAAGGAATCGCGAGAAATTGATCGCGCTGCTCTGCCGACACCGTCAGCAGCAGGCTCTGCTCGACGCACTCCGGCGCCGCGATGGTCAGGCGGTAGTTGCCATAGGGCACACCCTCAAAGCGAAATCGTGGTTCCTCCTCAGACGGCCCCGCAAGGGCGATTTGTTTGCCGTCTTCCTGGTCAGAGAGCTTCAGCTCAATGCCCGACGGCCAGGTGACCCATTTCGCCGCCGTGACCCGCCCCTGGACCACGCCAAATCGCGGTAATTCCGGGAGATTCTCCGCTTCCTGGCGGTCCTTGACGGTCTGGTCGACCTCAAGCTCACCCCGCGAAACGTCGATATCCGAGGGACCCGGTTCTCCAAAACCGGACGTATCCGTAGGATCCGGCTCGTTGCTCCCCGTACCGCTGTTCCAGACCCAAACCACCGCCACCGCCAGCATCAAAAGCAGGCCGGGCACCCAAAGGGCGGTTCTTCCCTGGTTCGAGGTGCGAAGGGGCATCACGCGAGAATAAACTACGGGCCCCCGGAGCATTCACCAAACCTCATGATTCGTCGCTTACTCCCCCTCGGCCTGACCGTGCTCGCGCTCGGTGTGGCTTTCCCGCTTTCCCAAGTCTTCGCCACATCCGGCTCGACCGAGCCTGAGACTGAGCCTAAGGCCAAGTCGGAACGTGTCATCGTGCTCGGCATGGATGGCATGGATGCCGAAATGGCTGGCGATTGGATCGACGCCGGCGAACTGCCGAACTTCAAGCGTCTGCGCGATAGTGGCACTTTCGCGCCCTTGATGCCCGCCAACCCTGCGCAATCCCCGGTTTCTTGGGCAACCTTGAACACTGGCGTGAACCCAGGCAAGCACGGCATCTTCGACTTCGTCGGGATCACGCGTAAGTATGGCAAGCAGATGCCTGTGGTGCCGGAAGTCGGATTCCAGGCTCCGGATCACCATCAAGCCGCCGATCTTGATCTGCCTTTCGCCGATGGCAACCAGTCGTGGATGATCCTCGGCGGTGGTGTGGTCGTCGGCCTGCTCCTGCTCTTCGGAGTGGGACGTTTCAGTAAGCCCGCCGGTCTGGTGCTGGGTTTGGGTGTGGCCGGTGGAGCGGCTTGGTATGCCTTCTCTTGGATGGGCGTCTATCCAAAGGCTGGTTTCCCGGATTGGAAGAGCCTCAACCATGCGGCCAACTACTGGGAGACCCTCGATGAAGCTGGCGTGCCGTTCCGCGGCCAAGGCACCATCGTGGCTTACCCTTCCTTCGAGTTGAAGAATGGTCAAGTGATCGCCGGTCTCGGTGCACCCGACGCCAAGGCTGGTCTGAACTCTAGCTCGATCTACACCACGGCATCGGAGCGTAAGGGTCGTCGCAAGAACTACACCTCGTTGCCGGCCAACTCCTTGGAGACCGCCGACAACATGAAGGCTCCTACGGGTAAAGGTGCAGGCGCAACGCGCATCTACAAGCTCGAGCAGGGTGATGGTGGCACCTACACCTCGCTACTGATGGGCCCACGTAACCTCACCATGCAAGAAGGCCTGACCGCCGAGCGTGATGAGCTCGCCGCCAACTCTAGCGGTGGCGATCAAGAGCGCCTGAAGGAGCTCAACCTGCTGCTCGGCAACAAGAACCTGCTCGATACGGCCGTGTCGATGAGCGTGAAATGGAACAAGGGCACTTCGGTGGACCTGACTGTCGCTGGCACCACCCAGACCGTCGCCATGAACACCTGGAGCGATTTCTACCAGGTCGAGTTCACTTGGAACCCACGTCTCAGCACTTGGGCTTTGGTGCGCTTCTGGGTGGAAGAGCGCGATGGCGAGTTGGAAATGTTCGCTTCGCCGCTGCAGATCGACCCGCAGCACCCAACTCCAGGTAGCCAGATCTGCTGGCCTCCCGAGTTCGCCGCCGAGATCGAAGGACGCATCGGGCGTTTCGAGACCCTCGGTTGGGCTTGTCAGACCCACGCCGTGAAGGATGCCGAACTTTCCGACGATGCCTTCCTGGCAGACATCGAGTTCACCCTCCAGTGGCGCACCAAGCTTCTGGACGACGCCCTCGCCGCCAAGGATTGGAAGGTGCTGTTCCACTTCTTCGGAACCCCGGACCGCATCTGTCACATGCTGATGCGTCACATGGATCCGAAGCACCCGCAGTACATCGAAGAAGAAGCCAGCCGCGTGGTCAACTACTTCGGACGTGAGTTCATGCTGAAGGACAGTGGCCTGGTCATCTATCAAGAGATGGACAAGCTCGTCGGTCGTCTGCTCGACGAAGTCCTCGGCGAAGAAGATGTCCTGATGATCGTCTCGGACCACGGTTTCGATAGCTTCCGCCGTCAGGTCGACCTCAACGCATGGCTTGCTCACGAAGGTTTCCTGACCCTCTCCAACAAGTCTGCCTTGGGTGTGCCGAAGCCGGTCAAGAAGATGAGCACCAGCTCCTTGAAGTTCGTCGATTGGCGCGAGACCCAGGCCTACTCGGTGGCCATCGGCAAGATCTACCTCAACCTCCAGGGTCGCGAAGGCAAGGGCATCGTGACTGCCGACGAGCGCGATGCGGTGTTGAAGAACATCGAGGAGCGTCTCTACGCCATGACCGATCCGGATTCCGGCGAGAAGGTGGTGAAGAAGGTCTACATCCGTGAGGACCTTTACGACGGACCTTATGTCGTCGAAGGCAAGCACGGCGAAGGCGCTGCCGAAATCACCATCGACTTTGCCGAAGGTTATCGCGCCTCTTGGGGTGTGACCGGTGGTGGTATCAAGCTCGTCAACGGTGAAGATGAAAACGGCGACACCATCGCCATGCCGGGCGACGTCATCTTCGATAACGATTACGCATGGTCTGGTGACCACTGCGGAGTCGACATCCACGAGGTGCAAGGCATCTTCTTCAGCAACAAAACGCTGAGCCTGCCCTCCGGCGATGAGCATTACGACGCCTGTCACTTGGCGCCGACCGTGCTGGATCTGCAGGGCGTCAAGGTGCCCCAGAATTACGATCGCGCCCCGCTACAGCTTCAGTAGCGAGGCGCGATAAGCGTCGGTGACTAGGGGAGACCTTAGTCGCCGGCGTAGCCGACACCCGAGAGGTCGGCGCCAGGGCCTTGCTCACGAATGAGTTCGAAAGCGGCCAGCGGCTTCTCCAGCTGCGACTTGATCTCCGGGAACTTGCCGGCAGCAAACTCGACCATGGATTCGCCGAGGTCTGGGAAGGCAGCAGCCACGGCAGCATCGCAAAGGCGCAGCAACTCGTCGCTAGTGAGGCTATCGCTGAACTCATTCTTCAGACGATCAAAGGCCGACGTTGCTTCGTCTTCCTTGCCATCTGCAAGGTGCAGCGAAAGCATGCCCATGAGGGCATCGCCCTGCAGCGCGGCATCGCCATTGGCGAGAGCGTATTCGTAGCCAGCCAAGGCAGTCTCGGAGTTGCCGGAGGCGCCGGCCGCATCGGCCTGGTCCATGGCAGCGACCGGATCGCTGAAGGTGACTTCCTTGGAGGATTCGCCCGAGCAGGCAGCGAGGCCCAGCACGAGAACGAGGGGGAGGGTGTGACAGAAACGCATGTCTTCTTAGGTAGCCGGATTGTTCCGGGGCCAGAATCTTACTCTTTACGGTCGCTGGGCGGCGGAATTCTTGCTTTTAGTCATCGACATAGCCGATTTCGGCCATGTTGAGATCGCTCTCTACTCCGGTTCGAAAGCCCACGAAGGCTGCGTCAAAGGCTTCGAGATCCTTGTACATTTCAGGATGTGCCGCGACCGCGCCTTCGATGAGGGACTCGCCAAAATCGGAAAGGCGCGCATCATGTGCTGCCTGAATTATCTTGGCGTATTGAATTTGAGTGAGTTTGGAAGAGGCTTCCAGAGCCTCGAAGGTGGCGTGAGCGGCGTTTTCTTCGCCCTGATTGGCCTGGATCAGGCAAAGCCCTAACAAGGCTGAGGGCTTGATATCCGCAGAGCCGTGCTCTGAGGCATAACGGTAGCCTGCTTCTGCGATTCCCAAGTCTCCAGAAGCTTGTGCGGCTTCAGCCTGCTCCAAGGCAGTCACTGGATCATCAAAAACCGGCGTCGTTTCGCCGGAACAGGCGGCGATAGGGGCCAGGAGGAGGAGGAGAGTGGTGTAGGCAGGCTTCATGGCAAAAAGGGAGGACGTCGGCCATGGTACGGGAAAAATTAAAAATGGGCTGAATATTGGGGGTTCTGGGGTCAAGAATGCCGATGACACTCCGATAAGGCTACGATTAGAGTGCGATTTGCACTCCAATCGGGTACCCAAACGCACTCCGAATGGATATCCTGTGGGCCTTCTGACCGATCCTCGGCCATGCAAAAAGAATCTCGCGTCACCGTCAAAATCCCTCGTCCGCTTTACCGGCGGATTCAGCAGGTGATTGAAAACTCCGGCTTCTCGTCGCCGACCGATTTCATCGTGTTCGTGCTACGTGACCTGGTGAGCGAGGTCGAGACCAAGGGCGATCAGGAATACAGCCCCGAAGAGCTTCAGGTGATCCGCCAAAAGCTCAAGAACCTTGGCTATCTCTAAGCCTCTTCTCCCAAACACACACAACCCTTCCGAATCATGATTGCTCCGCACGGTGGAACTCTGATCAACCGCGTCGTCGAAGGTGGCGAGCGCGATGCTCTTCTCGAGAAGGCCGCATCCTTGCCGGCCATCACTCTCAACTCGCGTGAAGCCAGCGATCTCGAGATGATCGCCACAGGCGCCATGAGCCCGCTTGCAGGTTTCATGGGTGAAGCCGACTACAACGGCGTCGTTGAGAACATGCACCTCGCCAGTGGCGCCGCTTGGCCGCTGCCGGTGGTCCTCGCACCGAAGGATGGCGAAACCGCCGCCGCCGGTTCTGAGGTCGCCCTGAAGGGGGAAGATGGCACCGTCTACGGCATCATGGCCGTCGATAGCGTCTACCAGCCAGACAAGAAGAACGAGCTGACCAAGTGCTACCTCGGCGATGAGGAGCACCCAGCATGGGGCTACCTGGCCTCGATCGGCGACACCTACATCGGTGGTGAGATCACCGTCGCCAACCTGCCTTCTTACGAGAAGCACAACGAGTACCGCATGACCCCGGCCGACACCCGCGCCGCCTTCGCTGAGAAGGGTTGGGACACCATCGTTGCTTTCCAGACCCGTAACCCCATCCACCGCGCCCACGAGTACCTCACCAAGGTCGCTCTGGAGCAGACCGATGGCCTGCTGGTCCACCCGCTCGTCGGCGACACCAAGTCGGATGACATCCCTTCGGATGTCCGCATGGAGTGCTACAAGGTTCTCCTGAACAAGTACTACCCACTGGATCGCACCATGCTCGGTGTGTACCCACAAGCCATGCGCTACGGTGGCCCACGTGAGGCTATCCTCCACGCTCTGTGCCGCCAGAACTACGGCTGCACCCACATCATCATCGGCCGCGACCACGCTGGCGTCGGATCCTACTACGGCACCTTCGATGCCCAACAGATTTTCGACCAGTTTGCCGAAGGAGAGATTCTGATCAACACCTTGCTCTTCGAACACGCGTTCTACTGCAAGTTGACCGGCGGTATGGCTTCGACCAAGTCGAGCCCTGCTTCCAACGACCAGAAGATCTTCCTTTCCGGTACCAAGGTCCGCGAGATGCTGGTCAATGGCGAACGTCCGCCGGCCGAATTCTCCCGCCCGGAAGTCGCCGACATCCTGATCAACGCCTACGCCGAGCCGGCTAAGGCCTGATCTAGACCCCCAACGATTCGCAAGCTAAAGAACCATGTTCGGCATCTTCGGCAAGAAACGCGAGAACAACCACCTGTTCATCATCACCCTCGACTCGTGCCGCTTTGACTCGTTCATGGCGGCCGAGCCCGAGAACATCGCCAAGTTGTGCGGTGGACTGAGCAATGTCGAGAAGCGATTCTCGTACGCAGGTTGGACTGCACCCTCGCACTACAACCTCCTGACCGGTCTGGTGCCGCATAGCAGCCCGACCGAGGTCTACGCTTCCGAGTACTACAAGGAAGACCTCTACAAGTTCAAGGATCGCCTCGGCGTGGAAGAAGCTGGCTTCGAAGCCATGATTCCTCACCTGTGGCTGCCGGCCTACATGAAGAAGAAGGGCTACGAGACCCACGGTCTCGTGTCGCTCCCTGTTCTGAACCCAGCCACCGGCATCAACCGTGACTTCGATACCTTCAAGCTCATGCCTAAGCACAACGACATGCTCGCGATGCTGGATGACATGGAGGCGCACAAGTCGCGCGAGTCCAAGGGCCTGAAGGGCAACGTTCCGCAGTTCTACCTCATGAACGTCGGTGAGACCCACTACCCATACGGTCTCCCTGACGAGGATAAGAACGACCTGCCGCACATCTCCGGTGTGAACGGCATCTTCCGCAAGCTCGACAAGCAGGTCTCCGATGAAGGTGTCTTGGTCTCGGATAACGAGTCCGGCGACTTCATGGATATCGAGATGATCGAGAAGTGTCGTCAGCGTCAGATCAACACGGTCAAGTACCTTGACCAAGAGGTCTTCCCACGCTTCTACGACATGCTGCCGAAAGACAGCTGGGTCATCGTCACCGCTGACCATGGTGAACTGTTCGGAGAAGGTGGCTACTTTGGCCACGGTCCGATCATGCACGAAAAGTGCTTCGAGGTTCCTTTCCTCGAAGGCAAACTCAAGTAACCGTCCCCCGACTAACAAAACAGTCCAATGTCTGACCACAAAGGTTTTGTCCTCTGGTTCACCGGCCTCTCTGGTTCCGGTAAGTCCACCCTTTCCCGCATGATCGAAGGCGAGTTGCGCAAGCGCGACTGCAAGGTCGAGGTGCTCGATGGCGATGAAGTTCGTGAGAACCTCTCGAAAGGCCTCGGTTTCTCCAAGGAGGACCGTGACACCAACATCCGTCGTATCGGCTACGTCGCCAAGCTGCTGAGCCGCAACGGAGCCATCGCGATCACCGCCGCGATTTCGCCCTACAAGGACGTCCGCGACCAGTGCCGTGCGATGAACCGCCACTTCGTCGAAATCTACGCCGAGTGCTCCATCGAAGAGCTCACCCGTCGTGATGTCAAGGGCCTCTACGAGAAGGCTCTTTCTGGCGAGATCAAGAACTTCACCGGAATTTCCGATCCATATGAGGCTCCTGAAAACCCAGAAGTGACCATCAACTCCGAGTCGCAGTCGGAAGAGGAATCCCTGAAAGCCATCATGGATTACCTCGAGGGCCAGGGTTACATCCCTGCCATCGCTGCCAACGCCTGATCCTTTTCTTCAGGTCCGGGGGGAAAGGGAATAAAATCCCTTTCCCCCCTGTTCCGTATCGCGCATAATTCGCGCCTTCTGTCATGAAGCGGTCCCGTCGTTACCTGCTCCCCCTCGCTGTCCTGTTCGCATGGCTCAGCGCACCGGACCCCGCCAGTGCCTACATCGGCCCGGGCGCGGGTTTTGCATTCCTTTCCGGCGGCCTAGTCCTGATCGGATCGCTATTCCTAGCGGTCGGCATCTTGATGATCTATCCGCTCAAGATGTTGCTGCGCACCCTGACCGGTGCCGGTCGCATCAAAGGGGATACCAAGCGCCTGGTCATCATCGGTTTCGATGGTATGGACCCGCGCCTGGCACAACGCTTCATGGATGAGGGGCGCATGCCCAACATGAAGGCCTTGGCAGAGGAGGGGGGATTCTCTCCCTTGCAGACTGCCTACCCGTCGATGTCGCCGGTGGCTTGGTCGTCGTTCTCCACTGGAGTCGATGCCTCGCGTCACAACATCTTCGACTTCATCACCCGCGACCCCTGCACCTACCTGCCGATCCTCTCCAGCACCGAGATCTACTCGGCGGAGAAAGCCCTGCTCAAGATCGGCAAGCTCGAGATGATGAAACGTCCGAGCTCGAGCATCCGCTTGTTGCGTAAAGGCAACCCTTGGTGGAAGACGCTTGGCGACAAGAAGATCTTCTCCAACATCATTCGTGTGCCGATTACTTTCCCACCGGAAGAGTTTCACGGCGTGTGTTTGAGCGGCATGTGTGTGCCTGACCTGAAGGGCACCCAAGGCAGCTTCACCTTCTGGACTTCCGATCAAGGCCTTACTGGCCCGGATGCAGGTGGTGATGTGTTGCTCGTCGGTCGCAGCGGCAATGTTCTGCGTTGCCCCATCACCGGCCCTCCAGACCCCAGCCAAGCCACCGCCACGCCTATGCGCGTGCCGATGAAGGTGGAAGTGCTCGAAGAGAATGCCAAGCTGCGCGTCACGATCGGCGCCAAGGGCGATGAGCAGACCTTCGACCTCGGGGTGAAGGAGTACTCCGAGTGGATCACCATTGAGTTCAAGGCCGCCAAGGGGCGCGCCAAGGTCACCGGTATCGCGCGCCTGTACTGCATGGGCACCGAGCCGGAGTTCGGCCTCTACATGACGCCGATCCAGATCGACCCTGCCAACCCAGCCATGCCGATCGCGCACCCCACGGTGTATTCGATCTACTTGGCCAAGAAGCATGGTCCGTTCTCGACCCTCGGTCTGGCCGAGGATACTTGGGCACTGAACGAGCGCGTCATCGATGAGGAGGCGTTCTGGAAGCAGGCGCTGAACATCTGGGGCGAGCGTCGCTTGCAGCTCTTCGATGCGCTGAAGACCACGCCGAAGGGCTCGATCGTCTGCGTGTTCGATGGCACCGACCGTGTCTCGCACATGTTCCACCGTTACCTCGACGAGGATCACCCTGCCAACGAAGGCAAGGATACGGAGTGGGGCAAGGACAAGGTCGCTGAGATCTACAGCATCGCCGATGATCTAGTCGCTGAGGTGCGCAAGAAGCTCAACCCGAAGAAGGATCGCTTGATGATCATCTCGGACCACGGATTCTGTCAGTTCAAGCGTGGTGTCAACCTCAATGCTTGGTTGCGTGACAACGGTTACCTCGTGCTGAAGGATGATGCGCCTGTGGATGAAGCCACCGGCAAGCAGACTTCGCGCGATTGGCTGTTGGATGTGGACTGGAGTAAGACCAAGGCGTTCTCGCTGGGTCTCACAGGCATGTTCATCAACCGGACCGCACGAGAGCGTGATGGCATCGTCGCGGAAGGCGCCGAGCTCGAAGCCCTGAAGGCTGAAATCGTCGGCAAGCTGTCGAAGCTGGTCGATCCGAAGACCGGCGAGGAGATCTTCAAGGAGGTCTTCGATGCTGCACAGATCTTCACTGGCCCCTACGTGTTCCAGGCCCCTGACCTGTTCATGGGCTACAAGCGTGGCTATCGCAACTCCTGGGATTGCGCGACGGGTGCATGCCCGGTGGAAGTGTTCAGCGATAACACCAAGTCGTGGTCGGGTGACCACTGCATCGATCCGCGCGAAGTGCCGGGCGTCATCTTCTCGGATAAGCCGCTCAACACCGATACGCCGAACCTGATGGACCTGGGCCCAACCGCCCTGCGTCTGTTCGATACCCCGATTCCTCCCTACATGCAGGGCCAACCGCTGTTCGGCCCTCGCGAAGAGGAGGTGAAGTCATGAAGCTCGTCTCCACGATTGCGGCCCTGACGGTCGCTGGCCTGTGCCTTCCCGCCTGCGGGGGTGCTGAGAAATCCGACACCCGCGTGGTGGTCTTCGGCGTCGATGGTCTCGACCCGGAGATGCTGCAGGAGCGCGTCGATCGCGGCCTGATGCCGAACTTCCAGAAGCTTCTGGAGAGTGGAGCCAACTTCACGCCACTGCAGACTTCCTGGCCACCGCAATCGCCGGTCGCCTGGTCGAACTTCATCGCTGGTGTGAACCCAGGCAAGCACGGCCTCTACGACTTCATTCACGCGGATCGTTCCAGCTACAGCATCGGTTCTTCGATGGTGGAGACGGAAGATCCGATGGGCAACATCAACCTCTTCGGTTACGACGTTCCCCTTGGTGGCAGCTCGGGCAGTTCGCTCAAGTTCCCTCCGTTCTGGGATGTGATGGCGAAGCAAGGTGTGCCGACCTACGTCCACCGCATGCCAGCCAGCTTCCCGCTCATCGAGACGGAAGCGGTGGTCTACCCTGACATGGGTACTCCAGACCTTGGTGGCGCGGCCTCGGGCGTGTCCTACCTCTGGACTGAAGAAGCTTGGCAGGGCAAGAGCCTGAGTGGCGAGTCTTACCGCGTCGAGGTCATTGAGATGAACCGTCGTCGCGACGACCTCTGGATCAAGTGGTCGAAGATGTACGGACCTCCAGACATCGTCAACGTCGATGACCTGCGCGCGCAAATCGCGGAAGCGACTGCAGCGGGGGAGATGGAGAAGGCCAACCAGCTGACGGCCGAAATCGGTCGTGTGCAGGAAGTGTCGACTCCCATCGCTTTGATGGTCGATCGCACCGGCGATGCGCCGAAGCTAGCCGTGCAGATCGAAGATCAGTACGCCACCGCCGAGCTCGGTGAGTGGTCCAACTGGGTCGAAGTCGAATTCGGCATGCTCGGCGGCTTGATGCCGATCTCGGGATACACCAAGTTCCGCTTCCTCAGTGCAGAGCCGTTCCGCGCCTACGCGCTGCCGGTCCAGCACAACCCCTTCGCCCCGGCCGACACCATCTCGATGCCGCCTGAGGCCAGTGCCGAACTCGCCGAAGCCATTGGACCCTACATCGTGCAAGGCTTTGCCGATGCGTATAAGTCCTACAAGGCCGAGCTGCTCGATACTGCGGAGTTCATCAACGAGTCCGACATGGTCATGGAGGAGCGTAAGCGCATGATGCATTACGGTCTCGACCAGATCGAAGAAACCGGCGGCCTGCTGTTCCTCTACACCGGCTCCCTCGACATGCGTTGCCACATGCTGTGGCACACTCAGGATGAGCACCACCCGCACCAGGAGGAGCCGGGTGAGTATCTCGGCGTGCCCTACGAAGAGCAGATCGACCGCATCTACATGCAGGTTGATGCGATGCTCGGCGAAATGGTCGCGCGCATCGAGAAGATGGAAGCCGACAGCGGCCAAGACATCGAACTCATCGTGATGTCCGACCACGGCT